>DASZJU010000029.1:0-8635 GCA_035947815.1 Reyranella sp. | reverse complement strand
GGGGTGGCGCCTATGGCACCTATTTCTGGCACGACCCGCACGAGCGGATGTACGTGGTTTTCATGATGCAGTCGCCCGCCGCCCGCCTGCGTTACCGCTACCTGCTGCGCGACCTGGTCTACCAGGCGCTGATCGGGAACTAGCGCGAGCCTGCGTAGGATGATGTTGATTCAGAGAGACCTCACCCTGAGGAGGGCGCGAAGCGCCCGTCTCGAAGGGTGGGCCACAGACAAGGTGCTCGTGCCCACCCTTCGATACGGCCCTGCGGGCCTCCTCAGGGTGAGGTTGTGCCCGAGGGGGATGCGCAGGCCCCGCACGTTTCCTATATAGGGGCCCATGACCAACGACGATTCCCGCAACTGGATGTGGTCGGAAGCGCTGCAGATGCTGGCGCGGGCCGAGCGCTTGCACCGCGAGGTGTTCACCCCCGCGCAGGGCTCGCAACGTGGCGTCAACTGGGAGCCGCCGACCGACGTGCTGGAGACGGCCGACGCCGTCCTGATCTTCGTCGCCCTGCCGGGCGTCGACCCCGAGAAGGTCGACCTCGCCATCCGCGGCGGCGTCCTGATGATCTCGGGCGAGCGCATCCTGCCGGATGAGCTCCGCACGGCCATCATCCACCGCCTCGAATTGCCCCAGGGCCGCTTCGAGCGCCATGTTCCGCTGCCGGCGGGGCTCTATGGAACGCCGCGCAGCGGCGTGGCCAACGGCTGCCTGGTGATCAGGCTGCCCAAGGCATCGCCGCAAAGGACACGGCCATGAGCCCGCCCGATGTGAATCCGGGCGCCGGCCCCGCCGGCCAATCGACTCGGCCGCTGCCGTCCGACGCGCTGATCGTCGTGCCGGTGCGCAACGCGGTTCTCTTTCCCGAGATCGTGTTCCCGATCACGGTTGGTCGTCCGGCGACCATCGCCGCCGCCCAGCAGGCCGTACGCGAGCAGCGCCAGATCGTCATCATGCTGCAGCGCGACCCCGAGAAGGACGATCCGGGACCGGACGACCTCTACCGCATCGGCACGGTCGCCAACATCGTGCGCTACGTCACCAGTCCCGAGGGCGGCCATCACCTGATCTGCCAGGGCGTCCAGCGCTTTCGCGTCACCGACTTCGTGGAGGGTTATCCCTTCCTGCTGGCCCGTGGCCTGCATCTCGCCGAGCCGACGTCGACTGCGCCCGAGGTCGAGGCACGCTTCAACGTGCTGCAGGAACAGGTGCGCGAAGTTCTCGACCTGCTGCCGCGCGTGCCGCCGGAGCTGCGCCAGACCGTCGAGGCGACCAGCGCGCCCGGCATGCTGGCCGACCTCGCCATCACCTACCTCGACGCCACCCCGGTGGAGAAGCAGGACATCCTCGAGACCTCCGACCTCGTGCCGCGGCTCGACAAGGTGTCCAAGCTGCTCGCCCATCGCCTGGAAGTGCTGCGGCTGTCGGCCGAGATCGGGCGTCAGACCAAGGCCTCGCTCGACACGCGCCAGCGCGAGGTCTTGCTGCGCGAGCAGATGGCCGCCATCCAGCGCGAGCTGGGCGACGAAGGCTCCAACAAGCAGGATCTGGCCGACCTCGAGAAGGCGATCGTCGAGGCGAAGATGCCAACCGACGTCGAAGCCGCGGCGCGCAAGGAACTGCGCCGACTGCAGCGCACGCCCGAGGCGGCGGCCGAATACGGCATGATCCGCTCGTATCTCGAGACGCTGCTCGAGCTGCCGTGGGCGCCGCCCGAGCCGAAGAACATCGACATCGCCGAGGCGCGCCGTGTCCTCGATGCCGATCACTACGGCCTGGAGAAGATCAAGCAGCGCATCATCGAGTACCTCGCCGTGCGCAAGCTGGCGCCCGAGGGCAAGGCGCCGATCCTGTGCTTCGTCGGACCGCCCGGCGTCGGCAAGACTTCGCTCGGCCAGTCGATCGCCCGCGCCATGGGCCGCAAGTTCGCCCGGGTCAGCCTGGGCGGCGTGCATGACGAGGCCGAGATCCGCGGCCACCGGCGGACCTATATCGGCGCCCTGCCGGGCAACATCATCCAGGCGATTCGCAAGGCGGGCGCGCGCGACTGCGTGATGATGCTCGACGAGATCGACAAGATGGGCACCGGCATCCACGGCGATCCGGCTTCGGCCATGCTCGAGGTGCTCGATCCCGAGCAGAACTTGACGTTCCGCGACAACTATCTCGACGTTCCGTTCGACCTGAGTCGCGTCGTGTTCATCACCACGGCCAACATGCTGGAGACCGTGCCGGGACCGCTGCGCGATCGCATGGAGATCATCGCGCTCAGCGGTTACACCGCGGGCGAAAAGCTCGAGATCGCCAAGCGCTACCTGGTGCGCCGTCAGCTCGAGGCCAACGGGCTCAAGGCCGAGCAGGTCGAGATCGACGACACGGCCTTGCGGCGCATCATCGAGGGCTATACCCGCGAAGCCGGCGTGCGCAACCTGGAGCGCGAGATCGGCCGGGTTCTGCGTCATGTCGCGGTCGAGATCGCCGAAGGCAAGACCGCCAAGAAGCACATCGGCGTCGAGGAGCTCGAGAAGACGCTGGGCCCGATCCGCTTCGAGAACGAAGTCGCCATGCGCTCGAGCGTTCCGGGCGTGGCGACCGGGCTCGCCTGGACGCCGGTCGGCGGTGACATCCTGTTCATCGAGGCGACGCGCACGCCGGGCGGCGGCAGGCTGCTGCTGACCGGCCAGCTGGGCGAGGTCATGCGCGAGAGTGCGCAGGCGGCGCTGAGCGTGGTCAAGAGCCAAGCGACCGCGCTCAAGATCGATCCTGTCCTGTTCGAGAAGAGCGACATCCATGTCCACGTGCCGGCGGGCGCCACGCCCAAAGACGGGCCGAGCGCGGGCGTGGCCATGTACATGGCGCTCGCCTCGCTGTTCACGGGCCGCGTCATCCGCAGCGACACCGCCATGACGGGCGAGATCAGCCTGCGTGGCCTCGTCCTGCCGGTCGGCGGCATCAAGGAGAAGGTCGTGGCCGCCGCCGCCGCCGGCATCACCCGCGTGATGCTGCCGGCCCGCAACAAGCGCGACTACGACGACATCCCCGAGGAAGTGCGCAAGGCGCTGGAGTTCGTCTGGCTTGAGAAGGTCGACGACGCCGTCGCGCACGGCCTGCAACCTTCTTGACGGACCGCGGGCCTCCAGGCCCGCATCATGATCATGAGCGGGCCTGGAGGCCCGCGGTCCCGGAAGACTAAGCCGCCATCGCCTTGTCTTGAGCGGCGCGCCGCAGCGCGGCGCGTGCCAGGAGCCGCGTCGAATCGAGCGTCGGCAGCGGTGAGTTCGCGTCGTTGATGATCAGCGGAATCTCGGTGCAGCCCAGCACGACGGCGTCGCAGCCGCCGTCCTTCAGGCCGCCGATCACCCGCTGGAAGTAGGCGACCGCTTCGGGCTTGAAGGTGCTGCGGACAAGCTCGTCCATGATGATGCGGTTGCACGCGTCGCGTTCTGCCGTGCTCGGGCGGAGATACTCCAGGCCTTGCGCGGCAAGCTTCTCCGGATAGACCTCGCTGTCGACCAGCCAGCGCGTGCCGGTCACGCCGATGCGGCGGAAGCCGAGCGCCACCGCCTCCGCCGCGACCACCTCGGCAATGTGCAGCCAGGGCAGGGGAGAGCGCGGCAGGACATAAGGAAGCGCCTGATGGATGGTGTTGTCGGGGCAGATCAGGAAGTCGGCGCCAGCCTTCTTGAGCTTGTCCGCCGAGGCCAGCATCAGCTCAGCCACACGCGGCCAGTCGTCGCGGTAGATGTGCGCCATGTAGTCGGCGAGGGAGGGGGTATGCATGGACACTTCCGGATGCGCGTGCGGGCCAAACAGCGCCGCGCCTTCCACGCAGATGGTCCGATAGCAGAGGGCGGCGCCCTCCGCAGAGCAAGCGGCTATTCCGATATGCTGGGGCATGGCTGATTCTACAAAGATGCCAAGCGTATCGCAACGGCAGCCCATCACGGCTTTGACCGTGCACGGGCAGGCGCTATGCTGCTTGCACAAGCAAATCCCGTGGGAGGGAACGACATGTCGATTACACGTCGCAAAGTCTTGGCCGGATCCGCCGTCGGCGCCGCATCGCTGGCCAGCGGTCTGGCCGCTCCGGCGATCGCCGCCAACGAACCAATCAAGATCGGCTACTTGCCGGCCCTGACTGGACCCAGTTCGTCCACCGGTATCGGGATCAATCGCGGTACCGTCCTCGCGGTCGACGAGATCAATGCCGCCGGCGGCATCGACGGACGCAAGATCGAGCTGATCGTGCGCGACACGCAAAGCGATCCGACCAAGGCGGTGAACGCGGTGGCTGAGCTCACCCAGCGCCAGAAGGTCGCCATCATTTTTGGCCCGCTCAACTCCGGCGAAGCGCTGGCGGCGACGCCGCTGATCGCGCGCGACAAGGTGCCCATGCTGCATCCGTGCTGGGTCGACGAGCTGATCGACGTCAAGAAATATCCGATGGCCTTCCGGATCGCGCCGACCAACACGCAGGTTGGCGGCGGCGCAAACTATTACGTGGTCGACGTGCTCAAGCTGAAGAAAGTGGCGGTCATCAGCGACACGACCGGCTACGGCACGGCCTCGGTCAACACCTACGTGCCGATGCTCAAGGCCAAGGGTGCCGAGGTGGTCTACACAAACCATGTCGACGCGGCGAACCCCGACCTCAAGCCCGAGCTGCTGCGCATGCAGAGCGCCGGCGCGCAGGCGATCATGCCGTGGAGCGTGAACGCCGGCTTCCTGTCGCGCATTCTCAACACCCGCGGCGCGATGGGTTGGGACGTGCCGGTGGTCGGCCAGACGACCCTGGGCTCCGGTCAGACCAAGGCGCTGCTCGACAAGCCCGAGAACTGGAACAAGGTCTACTCGAACAACTTCCGTCAGGTCTGCTTCGCCGGCGGCAAGCTGCCGGCGCGCGCCGAGGAATTCGTCGACCGCCTGAAGAAGGCCAAGGTCGAGATGGGCGACACGCTGTTGTGGTGGATCGCGCTCGGCTGGGACGGCGCCAAGATGATGGGCGAGACGCTCAAGGCCGCCGGGCCGAAGGCCGATGACATCGTCGCCCACTGGAACAAGACCAAGGACTGGCCGGGCGTCTACGGCACCGTCACCTGGACGCCGGAGCAGCATAACGGCTTCCCCGACAGCGAGGTCGTGATGTGCGAGGTCAACTCGCTCAAGGACGGCGCCTTCAACCTGGCTCCGGGCTACGCTGTCTAGATGTTCGCATCGATCGTCTCCTACGGCCTTGCGGTAGGAGCGGTCTACGCACTGATCGGCATCACGTACAACGTGATGTTCTCGGCATCGCGCGTGTTCAGCTTCACCGCGGGCATGCTGGGAATGCTGGGCGGTGTGCTGGGCGCGCTCTTCATCGCCAAGCTGGGTCTGCCGGCGATCGTGGGCTTCGTGCTCGTGCTCGCCTGCGGCGCCGTGCTTGGCCTAGTCACCGAGCTGGTGACGGTGAGGCCGGTGCTGAAAAGCATCGAGCAGCACCTCTACGTGCTGTCGACGCTGGCCTTCGCCCTGATGGTCCAGCAGTTCGTGGCCGTCGAATGGGGCACCGAGGCTCAGCCCTTCCCGCGCCTGATCGCGATCGGGCCGGGCTGGCTCGACCAGCAATTCTGGCTGCCGATGCTGGCCTGCGCCGTCACCATCGTCGGGCTCGAGCTGCTTTACCGCAAGACCCTGATCGGCCGCGCTTTCCTGGCGATTGCCGAGGACAGCTACGCCGCCCGCGCGCTCGGCCTGCCCGAGACGCAGCTCAGGATGGCGAGCTTTGCGTTGGCCGGCGTGATCGGCACGCTGGCGGGCTTCACCGGCGCTGAGATGCTGCTGGCGTTCTTCGGCAACCAATCGATCCTGAATTTCTACGGCTTCGTGCCGGTCGCCTTGGGCGGCATGGGGTCCAACCGCGGCGCCGTGGTCGGTGGCCTGGCCTTGGGCCTCTTCCAGCAGGCTGCCAACTTCCTCGTCGGCGGCATCTTCGCTGCGGTCGCGGTATTCGTGGTCTTCATCATCGTCCTGCTGCTCAGGCCCGAAGGTCTGGCCGGCGGATCGGCGGCGCGCCGCGTGTGACGGACGCAACCGCCCCTGTGCCGCCGGCGCGCGCCCTGAGCCTTGCCCGGATCGAGGGTGCCTTGCCGTGGATCGCGCTCGGCCTGGTCGGCCTTCTGCTGCCGCTGCTTGACGATTCCTACATCGGCGTCATCGCCCAACGCGCCTACATCTACTGGATCCTGTCGGCCGGCCTGAATCTGGTGGTGGGTTATGCCGGCCAGATTGCCATCGGCTGGGTGTCGATGCTGACCTTGGGTGCCTACACAACCGCCGCGCTGACGGCGGGCACGGCGACGCCGGCCTGGCATCCCTATCTGGCGTTGGTCGCGGGCGGCGCGGTCGGCGCGCTGGCGGGCGTCATCGTCGGACTGCCTGCGCTCCGACTGCGCACCTTCTATTTCGCCATGACGACGCTGGGCTTCGCCACCATCGTCACGCAGGTGGCGCTCGCCTGGAAGGACGTGACCGGCGGTGGTGTCGGTACGCCCGGACCGGTTTTTCCCTGGCCCTTCGATCCCGGCTGGGGCTTCTACTATTTCTGCTTCATCCTGGCCGCACTGGCGACCTGGATGACGGCCAACCTCGCATCGAGCCGCTTCGGGCGCGCGCTGGTCGCCATCCGCGACGCCGAGGTCGCGGCCGAAGCATCAGGCGTCGCCAAGTCCAGACTCCTGATCGCGGTGTTCCTGTTCGCCGGTGCCCTGGGGGGCGTGGCGGGCGGGCTGTTCGCCTCGCTGCAGTCCTACATCACGCCCGACGCCTTCACCTTCGAGATGTCGGTGCTGTTCTTCATCGCCATCCTGATCGGCGGGCGTGGCTCGATTCTGGGGCCGGCGCTCGGTACCATCGTCCTGACGGTGCTGCCCGAGTTCGCGGCGCCGCTGGTGCAGTGGTCGACGTTTCTCTATGCCGCGCTGCTGCTGCTGATCGTGCTGATCATCCCCGGCGGTATCGCCGACCTGCTGGACTACAAAAACCGTCGGCCGCTCGAGCGCCATCGCGAGATCGTTCCCCAACCCGAACTGCTGGCGCGCGTGCTCGACCGGCGCACCGGAGGCGAGGTCCTGAGCTTGTCCGACGTCGAGCTGAGCTTCGGCGGCGTGCGCGCCATCGCGGGGCTCGATCTGGAGATTCGTCCAGGCGAGGTGCACGGGCTGATCGGGCCCAACGGCAGCGGCAAGACCACGACCCTGAACGTGATCTCCGGATACTACGCCCCGGAAGCGGGGCAGGTGCGGCTGGGAGACGCCGTGCTGCGGCCCCGTGCCCCGCACCTGCGGGCAGATTATCGGATCGCGCGCACTTTCCAGACGCCGCGCCTGATCGGCGGCGCGTCGGTGCTCGACAATGTGATGATCGGCGGCACGATCGACGGAGAGGGCAGCTTTGCCGAATCGCTGCTGACCCTGCCGCGCCATCGGCGCGACGAGAAACGGCTGCGCGAGGCGGCGATGCTGGCGCTGGCGGTCGTCGGGCTGGACCAGCTCGCCGCGGTGCGCGCCGACCGGCTGCAGCACAGCGAATTGCGCTTCATGGAGATCGCCCGCGCCTTGATGCTGCGCCCGGCCTGCCTCATGCTCGACGAGCCGGCGGCCGGCCTGTCGGCCGACGAAATCCGGCGGCTTGGCGCGTTGATCGTCGCCATCAGCCGGGAAGGCACGGCGGTGCTGCTGGTCGAGCACCACGCCGACCTGATCTTCGACATTTGCGATCGCGTGACGGTGCTCAATCTCGGCAAGGTTTTAGCGGCGGGTACGCCAGCGGAAATCCGGTCGCATCGGGAGGTGGTGAGTGCCTATCTCGGCGCCTGAACCTCTGCTCGAGATCACCGGCCTGTCCTCCGGTTACGGCAAGATCGGCGTGCTGCGCGGCATCGACCTTCGGGTAGGCGCAGGCGAAGCCGTGGCTTTGCTGGGACCCAACGGCGCCGGCAAGACGACGCTGCTGCGCGCCATCTCCGGCCTGCTGCCGCGCTCGGGCGATATCCGCTTTGCCGGCAAAGACATGACCGGCGCCAGTCCGCGCGACACGGTGCAGGCGGGGTTGGTGCATGTCGTCGAAGGCCACCGCGTGTTCACGCAGCTCTCGGTGTTCGATAACCTGCTGCTGGCCGGCTACGGCATGAAGCGCGACGAGCGCGCGGCGCAGGTCGACGAGGCCTTGGCGTTCTTTCCCGAGATCGCCGAAAAGCGACAGGATCGCGCCGGCACGCTGTCGGGTGGCCAGCAGCAGATGCTGGCGGTGGCGCAGGGCCTAGTGCGCCGGCCGCGTCTTTTGATGCTGGATGAACCCTCGGCCGGCCTGTCGCCCGTGCTGGTCGATCGCGTGCTGGCCGCCGTCGCCCGGTTGCGTGAAGCCGGCACCGCGGTGCTGCTCGTCGAGCAGCTGATCGAAAAGGCGCTGGCGGTGGCCGATCGGGTCTATGCGCTGGCGCGCGGTGCGATCGTGCTCGAAGCCCGGACCGACGAGCCCGATCTGCCGAACCGGCTGGAGCACGCCTACTTCGGCCAGGACGTCAGCGCGCCGCTCAGCTCGTAGCGTCAGCTCTTCAGCCGCATCTTGCCCAAAAAGTCACGCTTGCCGAGCG
>DASZJU010000028.1:0-2763 GCA_035947815.1 Reyranella sp. | reverse complement strand
ACATCGCCGACAGTAACCTGAAGGACTCCGGGTCCCGCCGAGGAGCATCGGAGAACGGTGCGGCGCGCACCGCCAAGCAATCGGCGATCGGCAAGCGCGTGGTCGCGGGCATCGGCCTGCTCATGCTCGCCGTTGTGCTGTGGTCGTTGCGCGACACCGTGCCGTCATGGATGGCCAAAAGCATGGCCGCGACCGTCGAGCTTGCGACCACCTCCGAGCGCGACGATGCCCGCGTCACCCGCGCCTTCGACGCCGCGATGCACGTCTATGCGGCCGACGCGACGCTCGAGGCGCTGCCTAACCAGATCAGGGTTCGCCACACCAGGCTCACGGTGCGGGCGCCGACCAGCGACGAAGCGATCGAGCTGGCGAGCCGGATGTCGCTGGCGATGGCGAGCGCCTTCGCCAAGGAAGGGCCGGCCACGCTGTCGGTCGATATCCGGCGGCGCACTACGCCAGTCGAGGACTCGACCACGACGGCCGCGGGCTATGCGATGCGCCTCGGCGCCGCGGTCGTGGGCCTTTTGGGCGCCCTGCTGATCGCACTCGGCTGGTTCGGCCTGCAGGCCGGCCCCGATCGCCTGCCGCAGCAATTCTGGTGGCTGGCGGCCGTTGGTTCGGCGCTCGCCGCCGCGCCGGTCTTCCTGCCCGGCGATGTCATCATGGCGCTGTTCTTCATGGCCATCCCGGTGTCGCTCGCCGGCGTCATCCTGTGGAAGGGGATCCAGGTGCACCATGCGGCGGCGTGGCCCTCGACGCGCGGCCGCATCGTCAAATCGACGCTGCGCGCCCAGCATCGCCGCCATCAGGGCGATGTGACCCAGGCCAGCAACGTCGCCGATGTCGAATACGAGTTCACCCTGGGCAATCGCGTCTTTCGCGGCACGCGCATCGGCATCGGCGAGATCGCCGGCGCCCGCCTCGCGGAGACGCTCAACCATTACAGCCTGGGCGCCACGGTGCCGGTGTACTACGATCCGAAGAATCCCGAGAACGCCCTGCTGGAGCGCGATCCGCCCGTGCCGGTCGGCTGGCTCTACGCCATCGCCGCCGCAATCTTCCTGGTTGGCCTCGCGGTGCTCGCGCTGTTCTGGAACTTATCGACCATCTTCGACAGCCTGTCGGAATATTTTCCCGAGAAGGCTTTCCTGCCGGGCATGGCCTTCTTCACCCTGGGCGGGGTCATGCTGGTGGCCATGCTGTGGGCGGCGCGCCGCCAGGTCGCCGAGGCGTCGGGCTGGCCGGCAACCGGCGGCCGCATCGTCAAAAGCAGCGTCGAGCATTATCGCAAGCGGGTCGGTGGCGCGCAGAGCGGCACGCTCGCGACCTTCTACGAGCCGGTGGTCGAATATTCATACCGCGTGGCTGACCGCGACTATCACAGCACGCAGGTGAGCTTCGGCGGCAAGTCGGCGGCCTCGCAGGCGGTCGCCGAAGCGGCTGCGGCGCGCTATCCCACGGGCAACCTGGTGCTCGTGCACTACGATCCCAAGAACCCCTCGAACGCCGTGCTCGAGCTCAAGGTCGCGCTCGCCGTGCCCTTGCTGGTGGTGGCGATCGCCTTCTTCGGGTTGGCGATCTTCTTCTCGGGCGCGTTTCGGTAGTTCGCCCCACACGTATGCCTTGCATCAGACTTGAATTTTAATAAGTTTATACCCGCTGTTTCGACATGAATGGGGGGTATGAATATGTGCACTGCATGTTTTGCTGCCGGAATGTCCCGTCGTCTCGTGCTCGGCGCCGGTGCCGCCGCCTTGGCGGCGGCACCGCTGGTGGGCACGGCTGAGGCGCAGCCGGCCCGCGCGGTCGACACGCCGGACGCGGCGCTCGCGCGCCTGCTCGAGGGCAATGGCCGCTACGTCGCCGGCAAGCTGAACGAGCGCGACTTCTCCAGCGGCCGCGCCGCCCGTGCCCTGGGCCAGGCGCCGTTCGCCGCCATCCTCGGTTGCGCCGATTCGCGGGTCTCGCCGGAGCTGGCGTTCGACCAGGGGCCGGGCGAGCTGTTCGTCGTACGCGTCGCCGGCAATTTCGTGACGCCCGACGGGCTGGGCAGCCTGGAGTTCGGCGCGGCCGTGCTGGGCACCAAGCTGATCATGGTTTTAGGCCACACGAGTTGCGGCGCCGTCGACGGCACCGTCGCGGCGCTGCAGAAGGGCAACGACCTGCCGGGTCATATCGGCGATCTCGTGCGGGCGATGAAGCCCGGCATCGAACCCGTCCTGAAGCAGCCCGGCGCCGACCTCAACCAGCGCGCGGTGGTGGCCAACGTGCGTTACAACGTCCAGCGCCTGCAGGAAGCGAAGCCGATCCTGGCCGACATGGTCGCGGCCGGAAAGCTCCGCGTCGTGGGCGCCGTTTACGATCTGCCCACGGGCAAGGTCGCCCTGGTGTAGGGAGACGCCAGCCAGTCCTCTGCGCGTAGTATCCCCGCAGGAATAGGGGGGGACGGCCATCGCGGCCCGTCCCTTCGAATTTGACCGGGCGCTCTCGACCAAGCGGCGTCAGCGTCATCGCCAATCGGTCGATTTCGTTCATCGCCCGCTCGCCGCGCGATGCGCTGGACAAATGGCGCGCTCGGGATTTCGCCCGTCTTCAGCGGAACCGTGATCGCTCGTGGGCCTTGTCGCGCAATTTCATTACCACAGCGGCCCAATGTGGCTTTTCTCACGTTCTCGACATCATTTCTTCTCTATTCCGGGCTACATGGCTCCGATTGTGCATGGTGAGACACGTCGACAGGGGCGATCTATGGCAGGCGACCTT
>DASZJU010000027.1:0-1919 GCA_035947815.1 Reyranella sp. | reverse complement strand
GCGCAAGCCCTTCATCTATGTCGACTTCACCTGCGGCGCCTGGGGTGCGCGGCCGTGGGCCGACGGGCTCGACGGCAACTCGCACATGTTCGCCAACATGGCCTCGCATTCGATCGAGGTCACCGAGGCCGAGGAGCCGATTCAGCTCCTGGCCTACGAGTTCGTGGCCGACAAGGCGGGCGCCGGCAAGTATCGCGGCGGCGTGCCGTTTAGGCGCGATTACCGCTTCCTCGAGGAGGAGGGCATCTTGCAGGTCCGCTCCGATCGCCGCGATCATCGCCCGTTCGGCCTCTATGGCGGCAGTCCGGGCGGTCCGTCGGAGAATTACCTGAACCCGCAGACGGAGAATCGCATCCTGCCCGGCAAGTTCACCATGACCGTCAAGCGCGGCGATATCTTCCGCCATGTGCTGGCCGGCGCCGGCGGCTGGGGCGATCCCCTGGAACGCGATCCCGCCGCCGTGCTGAAGGATGTGCGGAACGAACTGCTGTCGGCTGCGAAGGCGGCTTCCGACTATGGCGTGGTGGTCGACACCGCACGGTGGGTCATCGACACGGCAGCTACGGCGAAGCTCCGCGAGGAGATCAGGCGCGCGCGCGGGTGGAGCGAAGTGCCGAAGGTGCAATGGCACGATCCGCCCACGCCGGGCCACGGTGCGGTGCGAGCCGCGGAATGAGTGCAGCGACTTATCGCGTCGGCATCGATATCGGCGGCACCTTCACCGACATCGTCCTGCTGGGCGCCGACGGCACCATCCACACCAAGAAGATTTCGTCGAGCGTCGGCAACTATGCGCAGGCGATCGTCGATGGGCTGAGCGAGCTGTTCCAGGAGACCGGCCTTGCCGGCGATGTGATCGAAGAAATCCGCCACGGCACGACGGTGGCGTCCAACGCTATCCTCGAACACAAGGGCGCGAAGGTCGGGCTTATAACGACCAAGGGCTTTCGCGACGTACTGGAGATCCGCACGCTGCGCATGCCCAAGCTCTACGACCTCGCCTGGGAGAAGCCCGCGCCTTTGGTCGAGCGCTATCTCCGCCAGGTCGTGGACGAGCGAGTCGATGCGCGCGGCCGGATCGAGCGGGCGCTCGAGGCGCGCGACGCCGAACGGGCCGTCGACGCCCTGCTCGCCGAGAAAGTCGAGGCGATCGCCGTGTGCCTGCTCAATTCCTTCGCCAATCCGCGGCACGAGCTCTTGATCAAGGAGATCGTGACGCGCGAGGCGCCCGATCTCAAATCGAGCATCTCCTTCGAGGTGCTGCCGGAGATCAAGGAATACGAACGCACCTCGACGACCGTCATCAACGCCTATGTCATGCCGATCGTCACGAGCTACCTGCGCGCCCTGCGCAGCGGTCTCGACGATGCCGGCATTCCGGCGCGCCTGCTGCTCATGCAATCGAACGGCGGCCTCAGCAGCGACACCGCCGCCGCCGAACGGCCGATGAACATCATCGAATCGGGTCCGGCCGGCGGCGTCGTTGGCGCCCAGGCGCTGGCGCGTGCCAAGGACCTGCCGAAGATCATCACCTTCGACATGGGCGGCACGACGGCCAAGGCCTCGATGGTCGAAGACGGCGAGGTCACGCGCGCCTCGGAATATTCCGTCGGCGCCGGCATCATGACCGGCTCGCGGCTGCTCACCGGTGCGGGCTACATCCTGAAGGTGCCGGCGATCGATCTCGCCGAGGTCGGCGCCGGCGGCGGCTCGCTGGTCTGGATCGACGGCGGCGGGTCGCTGCAGATCGGGCCGGAGAGTGCCGGCGCCCTGCCGGGCCCGGTCTGCTACGACAAGGGCGGCGAGATCCCCACCGTGACCGACGCCAACGTGCTGCTGGGCTACATCAATCCGCAGCACCTGGTGGGCGGCGCGCTGGCGCTCAACGCCGCCAAGGCGCGCCAGGCCTTCGAGGACAA
>DASZJU010000026.1:0-1867 GCA_035947815.1 Reyranella sp. | reverse complement strand
GTGCTTCTCGGCGATGCCGAGCGCCCGGGCGAACTCCCAGGCATGCATCGACGAGGCTCCGATGTAGCGAACCTTTCCAGCCTTGACCACGTCGTGCAGCGCCTCAAGCGTCTCTTCGATCGGCGTTTCGTGATCGAAGCGATGGATCTGATAGAGGTCGATGTAATCCATGCCGAGCCGGGTCAGGCTGGCGTCGATCTCGACAAAGATCGCCTTGCGCGACAGCCCGGCGCCATTGGGGCCAGGGCGCATGCGGCCGTAAACCTTGGTCGCGATTACCACTTCGTCGCGCCGCGCAAAATCCCCAATCGCCCGGCCGAGGATCTCCTCGCTGTTGCCGAGCGAGTAGCGATTGGCCGTGTCGAAGAAATTGATGCCGGCTTCGAGCGCCTTCTTGATGAACGGTCGGCTTTCCTCTTCGTCGAGGCTCCAGGCGTGGTTCCCGCGGTTGCCGCCGCCATAGCTCATGCAGCCGAGGCAGATGCGTGACACGTCGAGGCCGGTGCGGCCGAGCTTCGTATATTCCATGCCCGAAATTATCCCTGCCGGAACGGCGATGGCGAAGCGAGAAACGCGGCGAACTCGTCGGCGTAGTCGGGATGCCAGCGCGACAGCGGCGGGCGGTTGCGGATGATGTCCTCCGCGCCCCACAGGATGCGGCGACTGTCGATGTCGGTGGTGACGTCGTTGTCGGGGCAGATGATGTAGAAATCGCCGTTCCCCATCCGCTCGACCAGCACGTCGATGACCTGATCCGGGGTCCAGGAGCCAGGCGGCTTTTCGGTACGTCCGCGCGCGGTCATGCCGGTGAAGGTTGAGCCCGGGACCAGCAAATGCGCAGTGACCCGGCAACCCTCGACGTTGCGCAGCGAATGCGCGAGACCCTCGGTCAGGACCTTCACCCCGGCCTTGGTAATGTTGTAGGCGGTGTCGCCCGGCGGGCAGGTAATCCCCTGCTTGGAGCCCGTGTTGACGATCGCGCCCGGTGTCTTCTGGTCGATCATCGCCTGCGTGAAGGCATGGACGCCGTTGATGACGCCCCAGAGATTGACCGCAAGCACGCGCTGCCAGCGCTCGTAATGGTCGAAGGGGCCTCCACCGGGCGAGGTGCCGGCGTTGTTCATCAGCACGTCGACCGCGCCGAAGGCGGCATAGGCGCGATCCTTGAGGCGATTTACCTCATCTATCTTGCTGACGTCAGTCGGCACGGTGATGAGCTCGGCGCCGGACAGTTGCGCCGCGGCCCGGTCGAGCGCGTCCTGGCGCAGATCGGCAAGCACCAGTTTCATGCCGATGGCGGCGAACCGCTTCGCTGCAGCGAGGCCGATGCCGCTCGCGCCGCCGGTGATGACGGCGACGCGATCTTTTGATAGGGCAGGGTGTTGAGGCATCGGCGATCCTACACGCGACGCGGCGTATTGAGGTTCACCGTCACGTTCTTGCGTTGGGTGAAGCTCTCGAGCATCCCTTCGAGCGAGAACTCACGGCCGATGCCGCTCTGCTTGTAGCCGCCATAGGAATGGCCGGGTGCTTGGCCGCCCTGGTTGACCTGTACCCAGCCGCTTTCGATCGCGGCACTTCCTCCGGTCATGGAACCGCTCCACTCAGATGGCGCTTGTCCGATACTACTCGGCCCTCTTTCAGGACCAGCTGCAGGCGCCGTACATTGGTGATGTCCTCGAGCGGATTGGCGGCGACCACAATCAGGTCAGCGAGCTTGCCCGCCTCCACCGTGCCTAATTCGGCGCCGACGCCACACACCGCAGCGCCATGTCGCGTGGCCGCTACCAGCGTCTGCCAAGGCGTCGCGCCGTCGCGAACCCACAGCCCCATCTCGAGCAGCGCGGCGTCCTTGAGAGGGCGGATG
>DASZJU010000025.1:0-5762 GCA_035947815.1 Reyranella sp. | reverse complement strand
ACCTCCATCGTGCCGATATAGTCCGCCCCTCGTCGCGCCAACCGAAGCCCCTGAATGATCGTTCACTTTGGCCGTGAGTTTGCTCGTCCGTCGGGGCCCATGCAATAACGACCATCGGGGAGTTCGCGTGACGGCAGCGCCGTTTTCGCAGCTGCTGACGGGCCTGTTCGCCGGCATCGCCGCGGCACCGGCCGTCAAGATGGCCTCCGGCGAGCGGCTGGTCCTCGCCCGCGCGCGCCCTTGCAAGGGCTGCCTGGTCATCTGCTGTCCTTAATCGTGGGAGTGCTTGCTTCCGCCGCCGGCGCCGGCGCGCTGTTCAACCTGGTGATCTCCGTTACGGTCACGCTGTTCTTCCTGAGCGCCGATCTCGGCACGCCGGTCCAAACCGTCGATGCGGTGGGCGATGTCGCGTTGTTTTGCGGTGCGGCGGTGTCGTTGCCTGCGCTCTTTGTCGCGCCCGTCGCCGCGCGATGGTCGGCGCGCGCAGCGGTCTCGGTGTTACGCCGATTGTTCGCGCTTTGCCTCGCCGCGATCGCGCTGCGCTTGTTGCTGCGGTACTGAATTGGCGCTTGGGCAAAGCGGCGGAATTGTGTTTATCTAGTTCTTGTGCCGGTCCGGGGGTTCGGGCCCAACATGACATCGAAGACTGCCCGTTCCGGGAGGCGTCGTTGAATCGATTCCTAAGCAAGGACTTCCTGTCCGGGGTGATGTTCATCGCCTTCGGACTGACGGCTCTCTATTTCGGCAACCATTTGGCGCTCGGGACACCCGTGCGCATGGGGCCGGGCTACGTGCCCCACAAGCTCGCCTGCATCATGCTGATCCTGGGCGGCATCATCAGCCTGATTCCGCTTTATGGCACGGCCACACGCCGCGAGAAGGAAGCGGTCTGGATTCCGGTCGGGGCGGTGGCGATCCTGTTCATCCCGGCCGCGCATTATCTCGTGCCCTCGTTCGACTCCGCACCACCGTGGCTGATTGCCGTGGCCAGCGACTGGTTCCAGTTGCTGGCGGTCGCCGGGCTGCTGGCGCTTCTTCTGCTGGGTGCCCTGCTGCCGATCTTCAGCACCGCGCGCGCCGCCCCAGGCGCGCTCGAACCGGTCGAAGCGCCGAAATGGAAGCCGATCACCATGGTGACGATCGGCATCGTCCTGTTTGCCGTGCTGCTCGAGCGCACCGGCATGCTGCCCGCGCTGGTCGCACTGGTGCTGGTCGCCTCGCTGGGCGGCGAGGAATTCAAGACGGTGGAAGTGATCGGCAACATCGTCGTGCTGACGATCCTGTCGATCATCGTCTTCAAGATCGGGCTCGGGATGAACATCGCCGTCATCGAGGGAATTTGGTGAGATGGACCTCCTGAACAACCTCTTTCTCGGCCTCACCGTCGCCGTCAGCCTCCAGAACCTGCTCTATGCCCTTCTCGGCTGCATGGTCGGCACGCTGATCGGCGTACTGCCCGGCATCGGCCCCGTGGCGACCATCGCCATGCTGCTGCCAATCACCTTCCACCTGCCGCCGACCGCGTCCCTCATCATGTTGGCCGGCATCTACTACGGCGCGCAGTACGGCGGCTCGACGACGTCGATCCTGGTCAACCTGCCGGGCGAGGCGTCTTCGGTGGTCACCTGCATCGACGGCTACCAGATGGCCCGCAAGGGCCGCGCCGGCGCGGCACTATCGATTTCGGCGCTGGGCTCGTTCTTTGCCGGCACCGTCGGCACGCTCATCATCGTGTTGTTCGCCGAGCCGCTGACGCGCATGGCGCAGAAATTCGGACCGGCGGACTATTGCTCGCTGATGGCTCTTGGCCTGGTGGCGGCGGTGGTGCTGGCGAGCGGCTCGGTGGCCAAGGCGATCGCCATGGTGTTCCTCGGCCTGCTGTTCGGCCTGGTCGGCACCGACGTCAACACCGGCGCGCAGCGCTTCACCTTCGACATCCCCGAGCTCAGCGACGGCATCGACTTCGCGCCGATCGCGATGGGTCTGTTCGGCATTGCCGAGATCGTGATCAACCTCGAACGACGAATGGAACGAACCGGGGCGATCAAGGTGGGATCTCTCTGGCCCACCCGCGAGGAGATCCGGCGCTCGATACCGGCGGTCATTCGCGGCACCGCGCTGGGCGCCGTTCTCGGGGTGTTGCCGGGCGGCGGGCCGACGCTCGGCGCCTTCTCGGCCTATACCCTCGAAAAGAAGGTTTCCAAGCATCCCGAGGAATTCGGCAAGGGCGCGGTCGAGGGCGTGGCGGCGCCGGAGTCGGCGAACAACGCCGCGGCGCAAACCTCGTTCATTCCCATGTTGACCCTCGGCATCCCGTCGAACGCGGTGATGGCGCTGATGGTGGGCGCCATGATCATCCAGGGCATCCAGCCCGGGCCTGAGGTCATGACCAAGAAGCCGGACCTGTTCTGGGGCATGATCGTCTCGATGTGGGTCGGCAACCTGATGCTGGTCATCATCAACCTGCCGATGATCGGCATGTGGGTGAAGCTGCTCACGCTGCCCTATCGCTTCCTCGCCCCGGCCATCCTGCTGTTCTGCGCCATCGGCGCCTACAGCCTGCAGAACAGCACCTTCCATGTCCTGCAGGTCGCGATGTTCGGTGTGCTGGGCTACATCTTCGTGCGGCTGGGCTGCGAGGGCGCACCGTTCCTGCTGGGTCTGGTGCTGGGCCCGCAGATGGAGGAGTATTTCCGGCGCGCCATGCTTTTGTCACGCGGCGATCCGATGGTGTTCCTGCAACGGCCGATCAGCCTCGGCCTCTTGATCACCACGGCGTTGCTGCTGATCCTGATGGCCTTGCCCAGCATCAAGAAGGCGCGCGAGGAAGCGTTCCAGGAAGAAGAGAGCTGACATAAGAATAAGAAGGAGTCCTTCGATGTCCGACCTGCCCAAGCGCGTGCTGATCGACGAGGAAGGCCCTCGCGAAGGCTTCCAGTCCGAGAAGAAGATGATCCCGGTGGCCGACAAGGTGCGCCTCATCGAGGCGCTGGCGGACACCGGGCTGGGACGCATCGCCTGCGTCTCCTACGTCAACCCCAAGCGCGTGCCGACCATGGCCGACGCCGAGGAAGTGGCCGCCAGCATCCGGCGCAAGCCCGGCATCCAGTACAGCGCCCTGTGGCTCAACCAGCAGGGCCTCGAGCGGGCGTTGCGCGGTCCCCTGCATGTCGACGGCGGCGTGCGCATCACCGCCTCCGACACCTTCTCGCGCAAGAACATCGGCAAGTCGGTGCCCGATGCGCTGGTCGAGCAGCGCATGTCGCTAAAAACCTTCAAGGACCGCGGCATGCCCGTCGAATGGGGCGTCGTGCTGGGCGCCTTCGGTTGCAACTACGAGGGCGAGCTTTCGACCGAGCTGATCCTGCAGCGCGTGCAGTCGGTGCTCGACGAGGCCGAGATGGCAGGCTTCAAGCTCAAGGGCATCAAGCTCACCGACGCCATGGGCTGGGCGACGCCGCAGTCGGTCGAGCGGCTGATCGGCGCCGTCCGTTCGAAGTGGCCCGAGCTCGAGATCGCGCTGCACCTGCACGACACGCGCGGCACCGGCATGGCGAGCGCCTATGCCGGCCTGCGCCTGGGCGTCACCAAGTTCGATGCCTCGATCGCGGGCCTGGGCGGCTGCCCGTTCGCCGCTACCGACGGCGCCGCCGGCAACATCTGCACCGAGGATTTCGCCTTCCTGTGCGAGGAGATGGGCGTCGAGACCGGCCTCGACATCGACCGCCTGATCGAGGTCGCCAAGATCGCCGAGGAGGTGGTCGGCCGGCCGCTGCCCGGCCACGTCATGCGCGGCGGCACGCTCAAAGCCGCGAAACGGAAGGCCGCCGGCCAGAGGGCTGCAGCATGAACGCTGAAACTCTCCCTCCTGATTCGACCTATGTCGACGTCGCCGCGGTGCCCTGGCAGCCCACGCGCTTTCCCGGCATCGACAGCAAGATCCTGATGGAGAACAAGACGACCGGCATGTCGACCGTGCTGATGCGGTGGGCGCCTGGCGCGCGACTGCCGCATCACGAGCATGTCGCCATCGAGCAGAGCTTCGTGCTCGAAGGCTCCTTTGCCGACCACGACGGCGTGTGCCGCGCCGGCAACTACGTCTGGCGCCGCGCCGGCAGCCGCCACGATGCATGGACCGACGAAGGCTGCCTGGTGCTGGCGTTCTTCCTCAAGCCCAACACCTTCTTCGACTAGTTCTCCTCCCCACGAAGTGGGGAGGTGGCGCGCAGCGCCGGAGGGGTCGGAAGCTGCGCCGTCGATCGTTTGCCCATGACCCCTCCGGCCCTTCGGGCCACCTCCCCGGCTTCGCTGGGGAGGAACATTCAGAGGTAGACAACTCATGCCTGGAGTTCTCGAAGGAATACGCGTTCTCGATTTCGGCCGGTATATCGCCGGTCCGTTCTGCGGCACGATGCTGGGCGATCTCGGTGCCGAGGTGATCCGCATCGAGAAGCTCGACGGCAGCGAGGATCGCTGGGTGACGCCCGTCGTCGAGGGTGGCGAAGGCGCGATGTTCCTCCAGATGGGCCGCAACAAGCTTGGCCTCACGCTCAACCCGATGAAGCCGGCCGGCCGCGAGATCGTGAAGAAGCTTTTAGCCCAGTCGGACGTGGTGATCGCCAACCTGCCCTACGAGACGCTGCAGGAGATGGGCATCGACTACGACACCATCTCGGCCATCAATCCGCGCATCATCCTCGCCACGACCTCGACCTTCGGCTCGGAAGGCCCCTACGCCACGCGCGTCGGCTTCGACACGATCGGCCAGGCGATGTCGGGCGCCATGTTCCTGTCGGGCGACGGCAAGGTGCCGACCCGCATGAACGCCCCGTTCGTCGATTTTGGCACGGCGCTGCTCAACACCGTAGGCGTGCTGGCGGCCCTGATCGACCGGGCCGCGAGCGGCAAGGGCCAGAAGGTCGAAACCGCGCTGCTGCGCACCGCCATGAACATCACCAACGGCCACCTGATCGAGCAGGCGATGCTCAACCTCAACCGCATCGCCACGCTCAATCGTGGCTTCACCGCAGGGCCCTCGGACACCTACAAGTGCAGCGACGGCTGGATCTACGCCATGACCATCGGCCAGCCGCTGTTCGTGCGCTGGTGCAAGCTGATGGGCGACGAGAGCCTGGCCAAGGACCCGCGCTTCAAGGACGACCTGGCGCGCGGCGACAACGGCGAGGCGCTGTCGGCCATCATGCAGAAATGGTGCAACACGCGGACGGCGAAGGAAGCGCTTGAAGCGCTCGAGGCGAACCGCATTCCGGCGGGCCCGGTCTATACGCCGCAACAGGCGCTGGACGATCCTCACATCCAGCACGCCAGTTTCTTTCATCCGATGGCGTATCCCGGCGCCGGCAAGCCCGTGCCGGTCGTGCAGGAACCGGTAAAGCTCTCCCGAACGCCCCTCACCATTCGGCGCCGCGCGCCCACGCTCGGCGAGCACACCGATCAGATTTTACAGGAACTCGGGTATGAACCGGCCGCCATTGCCAAATTGCGGGCCGATCGGGTCGTTTGACGAAAAAGCTTCGGCATGATCCAAGGTTCCTGCGCAGCGTATATCTGACCGGGGGGTGGGAGGAAAAATGCGCAGGCAGCTTGCTGTAGCTCTCGCTGTAATCGTGACGGGTTCGACCGCGGCGGCCGCGGCGAACGACTTCCCCTATGGCCGGTCGCTGGCCTTCACCGTCTATCGCAACGGCACGGAAATCGGCCATCATACGATTTCCTTCCAGAACGAGGGCGTCAATCGCAAG
>DASZJU010000024.1:0-2349 GCA_035947815.1 Reyranella sp. | reverse complement strand
CCGCTCTCGA
This sequence comes from Reyranella sp., assembly GCA_035947815.1. Taxonomy (GTDB): domain Bacteria; phylum Pseudomonadota; class Alphaproteobacteria; order Reyranellales; family Reyranellaceae; genus Reyranella. The sequence goes on along the minus strand of DASZJU010000024.1, from coordinate 2,339 downwards.
TCGGCAGGATCGCCTCGACCGGCATGAACGGGCCGAGCGGCTCGGCGCCGGCGGGAGAGTGCGCCTGGAAGATGAGATCGAGCACGCCGTCGAGCGGCTCACCCTGCGTGATCGGCAGCAGATGCGGCTCGACCCAGCCACCCGATGTCACCAGGCCGCGAACGCGGATGATCTCCAGGTGGCCCTTGATGTGGGAGCGCAGCGTTTCGACGCTGGTCACCACGAGCACCGGCCACGGCGGACCCTCGCCTGACGACGGTTGTCCTTCGGCCGAAGGGGCGCCTTGTTGTGCGCCGGACTGTCCGGCTGGTTGCCCGGCTTGTTGGCCGCCCGGTTGGCCGTAGGCGGGCGGCTGTCCAGCGGGCGGGGCGGCCGCGGGTGGCCGGGCGCCGGCCGCCGGCGGTTGCTGCTGGCCCTGCGAGGGCGCGCTCAGCAGGGAAGCGGCCAGGAGGGCGGTGAGAGCGAACAGTGTGGAGCGGGTCATGGCATCCTCGTTGACGGCGTTGAAACGACGCTGGCTAACCGATTGCGGCTTACCAGTTGTGCCAACCGTTGTGCCAGTTGTGCCATCCACCGTTGCCCCAGTTGTGCCATCCGCCATTGCCCCATCCGCCGTTGCGCCAACCGCCGTTACCCCACCAGGCAAGCCGCGTCGCGGGATCGACGGCGACGAACGGCTCGCCGTCCGTGGCGTATTGCTCGAGCGCGCTGGAGATGTCGCCGCGGATCGTCTGCAGGCGGTCCTTCACCGAATCGGGCGCCTTCGCGGGCTGCGCGGTCGTGGCCGAAGCGTCGGCAGCGGCCAGGCTCATCGACAGACCGGCGGCACCTGACGGCAGCAGCTTGGCGAGGTTACGCAGTGTTTGACGACGCTCGGCCATGACGATCTCCCATCCAATCCAGGCCGGCATGCTAATCGGAGTTTTAGGCAACACCAATCGATTGTTTGGCCGTGCAAAGGCAACCGGCAAGGTCTTCATTGCATTGTCATCAAGGAGGAGTCACTCCGTGCGCACCACCGAGTCCACGATCACCTTCCGGCGCCCCTTCACGCTCTCTGCGCTGGACAAGGCACAGCCCGCCGGAACCTACCGCGTCGTGACGGAGGAAGAGGAGATCGACGGTCTTTCCTTCGTGGCTTTCCGGCGCACGGCGACCTTGCTGCATCTCCCGGCTCTGGCGACGGCAAGCGCCACGCAACAGGTCGTCACCGTCGATCCGCTGGAATGGACCGCTATCCTCGAAGCGGACGGCCGAAACTAGGAGAAACCTGGCGATTTCGCGAGATATTGCTTGCTAGTCGGTCTAGGATCACCACGTTTCAACTGTCTGTTGCACCGCGGGCGCCCAGCGTCCGCGCCAAAAACCTCGACAATTTGAGAGTACGCCATGAAATTCCGGCCGCTGCACGATCGCGTGGTGGGCGTCATCGACAGCTCGGCCGTCGCCACCATCGGCGTCGCCAAGAAGAAGGCCGCGTAGCGTCCACCGACGGAAGCGTCCAGGCATCAAGAACAAGGAACAAGAACCATGGCAGCGAAAGAATTACGTTTTGGCGGCGACGCCCGCGCCCGCATGATCCGCGGCGTCGATCTCCTGGCCGACTCGGTGAAGGTCACGCTCGGCCCCAAGGGCCGCAATGTCGTGCTCGACAAGTCGTACGGCGCGCCGCGCATCACCAAGGACGGCGTCACCGTCGCCAAGGAGATCGAGCTTTCGGACAAGTTCGAGAATATGGGCGCCCAGCTGGTGCGTGAAGTGGCGACCCGGACCTCGGACAGCGCGGGCGACGGCACCACCACGGCAACCGTGCTCGCCCAGGCGATCGTGCGCGAAGGCGCCAAGTCGGTCGCCGCCGGCATGAACCCGATGGATCTCAAGCGCGGCATCGACATGGCCGCCGAATGGGTGATCGATGAACTCAAGAGCCGTTCGAAGAAGGTCTCGACCAGTGCGGAGATCGCCCAGGTCGGCACCGTCTCGGCCAACGGCGACAAGACGATCGGCGACATGATCGCCAAGGCGATGGACAAGGTCGGCAAGGACGGCGTGATCACCGTCGAGGAAGCCAAGAGCATGGAGACCGAGCTCGAGGTCGTCGAAGGCATGCAGTTCGACCGCGGCTACCTCTCGCCCTATTTCGTCACCAACGCCGAGAAGATGATCGCCGAGCTCGAAAACCCCTACATCCTCATCCATGAGAAGAAGCTGTCCGGCCTGCAGTCGCTGCTGCCCTTGCTCGAACTGGTCGTGCAGTCGGGCCGGCCGCTGCTGATCATCGCCGAGGAAGTCGAAGGCGAGGCGCTCGCCACCCTGGTCGTCAACAAGCTGCGCGGCGG
>DASZJU010000023.1:0-31279 GCA_035947815.1 Reyranella sp. | reverse complement strand
CCGCTACGGCCGCTCGGGGCGCCGCAGGCCGAGGTGATCGCGCAAGGTCTCGCCTTCGTAGTCGTGCCGGAAGAGGCCGCGCTGCTGCAGTTCGGGCACGACGAGATCGACGAAATCCTCGAAGCCCTCGTGGAAGTAGGGCGGCATGATGTTGAACCCGTCGGCCGCGCGCTCGCGGAACCATTTCTCCAGCGTGTCGGCGATTGTCGTCGGCGATCCGCAAAGCACCCAGTGTCCGCGCGCGGCGGAGTTGAGATTGTAGAGATCGCGCAGCGTCATGCCGTCGCGTCGCGCCTTCGCCAGGATGGCGCGCGCGAAGGCCTGGCTGCCCTCGGTCAGCGGCAGGTCGGGAACCGGGCCGTCGAGGTCGTAGCCCGTCATGTCCTGGCCCAGCCGGTCCGACAGGAGTTGCAGCCCGTTCGTCGCATTGAGGAAGCCCTGCAGCGTGGCGAGCTTGTCGCGCGCTTCGCGGTCGGTGCGGCCGACGACCGGCATCACGCCCGGCAGAATCGTGAGCTCGTCGGCGGACCGGCCATACGCTGGCAGACGATTCTTGACCGAGGCGTAGGCTGCCTTCGCCTCGTCGAAGTCCTGCGTGACCGAAAACACGACATCGGCGGTGCGCGCCGCCAGGGCCTGGCCGGGCTCCGAGCCGCCGGCCTGCAGCACCACCGGACGTCCCTGCGGCGCGCGGCCGATATTGATTGGCCCCTTGACCTTGAAGAAGCGGCCCACATGGTCGATCGAGCGGAGCTTTTGCGGGTCGATGTAGACGCCGGTCTGCCGGTCGGCCACCAGCGCGTCGTCCGCCCAGGCGTCCCACAGCTTGGTGACGACCTGGATGAACTCTTCGGCCCGCGCGTAGCGCAGCGCATGGCTGGGATGCTCCATGCCGAAATTGGCGCCGGACGTGAGATTCGCCGTGGTGACGGCGTTCCACGCCGCGCGCCCACGGCTGATATGGTCGAGCGAGGCGAAGGCGCGCGCCACGCTGAATGGATCGCCGTAGGTCGTGGACGAGGTGGCGCCGAGTCCGATCCGGCTGGTCGACATGGCAAGCGCCGCCATCATCGTCAGCGGCTCCAGGCGCAGCGTATAGGACGGATGCGCCGCCGGATCGGCATAGAGATTGTCGCCCATGAAGAGGATGTCGAACTTGCCGCGCTCCGCGGTCCGCGCGATCTCCTGGATCGCGCCCAGATCCTGGAAGCTCTTGACCGCGCCCGGATAGCGCCAGCCGGCGATGTGGCTTCCGGTTCCGAGGATGAAGAGCCCGAGATGCATCCGCCGCGTCGACGCCACGATCTTCTCCCGGAAAATGAACACGGACGAGCGCCCAGGCGCCGACCGACTTGCAAATCCAAGCAAACGCGATGCCGATGGACCGGGCAAGGTCCGTCATTGGCGCCTTTGGGGCGTCAGGCGGTGCCGCGACACTCGGTCAGGGGCCCTTGCGGTCTCGAGCTTGATCACCACGTCCCCGGGGTTGGCTGTGCGGCCCGCAAGATCGTCGGTCAACACCATTCGGTCACAATCGTGTTCGTGATCGAACAACGCACGCCTCTAGTGCCTCGTCTTTGATCCGAGGGACGCGTATGGGCGAAGCCGGCCATCTCTATCTTTGAGCGCGTGCCGGCACGCGCTTCTCCCGCACACACCCTCTCGTCCCTTCAACCGGCGGGGGCGTGATCCCTCTGACATTCGCTCCCGATCGGCAGCCTTCGCGGGTGCCCTTGAGCGATTAAGGCAGGTCACCCGATGCGCAAAGTTTTTGGCGTTCTCCTGGCTGCCGGCGCGGCGGCCCTCCTGTTTGCGCTGCCCGTCTGGGCGGCGGCCGACCCGAGCCAGCTGGTCAAGAGCGTGACGGCCCAGGTCATCGACATCGTCAAGACCAAGACCGGCGCGACGCGTGAAGCGGCTTTCCGCGAGGTTCTGCGGAATGATTTCGATTTGCCGTATATGGCGCGTTTGGCGTTGGGAACCCACTGGAACGAGGCGAGCGAGCAGCAGCGGGCACGCTTCCTTGCGGCACTCGAAACCGCGGAGGTGCGCGCCTACAGCGAGCGGCTCGGCAAGCTTGCCGGATACACGCTGACCATCGACAAGGTGGACGCGCGGCCCAACGGCGTGTGGATCGTCGACAGCCTCTTCAGCCAGGCCGGCGGCCAGCCGATCAAGCTCGAGTGGGAGGTGCGCGACAATGGCCAAGGCCCGCGCATCGCCGACATCAAGATCGCTGGCGTCAGCATGTTCCTGACCAAACGTGCGGAGTTCAATTCCTACATCCTGAACACGGGTGGCACGGTCGAGCCGCTGGTCAGGGAACTGGAAGTCCGCGCCGCCCGCCAATGAAGGAGGGCGGTCGTTCCCTTCTGAATAGTGCCGATGCCGGCTCTCGCTACGCTGACCGTCACGACAGTGCCGTGACAGCTAGAGGATCGGCAGCAGGCGAGCGTCCTAAGCCGCCCGTTTGAGGGGCGCCATCGGGCCCTCGCCATGCGGCGTGTTCTCCACGATTCGGGCGGTAAAGCCCCAGTCGCGAAGAAACTCGATCGCGATCTCGGCGTCCTCGCGCTCGATCTGTCGGATCCGCAGGCCGCTGACCACGCTGCGGGAAACCTTCAGCCCCAACGCCTCGGCGGCTGCCTGGGCGTTGGCAGGAATGGCAATATCGACGAGATCGTTCATGGGGATCTCCTGGACTCACTTTCACTATGTTCGTTGCGCCATATGTCGGCAGAATCGCATAGGAATTCCATGTGGCTCGGCAGGTGTTGCCGTCAAATGGCCATAGAAACGCGCCGCTTTGAAGCGCAGGGAGTGCAATATTGCGGCCGATGTCTTGTTTGACGGCGTTATGCGCCTAACATGACGGTCGTTGGCTAGGTCCGACAGGGGTGCTCGCTCGTGAAGAATATTCGTTGGCTTGCGGTGATCGCCGCGTTGATCATCGTGGCGCCTTCATTGGCCGACGCCCGCGCCGGCGCGGGCACCAGTGCAGGCAGTCGCGGCAGCAGGACGACGCAGACGCCGGCCCCGACCGAAACCGCGCCGACCGCGAAACCCGTGGAGCGGAGCACGACGCCGCAACAGCCGGCGCAGCAACCGGCAACCACGACCGCTGCGAACGCCGCGCCGCAATCCGGCGGGTTCATGGCGCGCCATCCGTTCCTCTCCGGCTTGATGGGCGGCATGCTCGGTGCTGGCTTGCTCGGTATGATGTTTGGCGGCGGCTTTGGCGGCGCTGCCGGCATCCTTGGATTGCTCGTGCAGGTTCTGCTGATCGGCGGGGTGGCCTACCTGGCCGTCCGGCTGTTCCGCGGCTGGAGCGCCGCGCGCGTCCAGCCGGCAAGTCCGGCCTCTACCTATGCCTACGCTGCCTCGCCCGGGATGACCGAGGCGCCGATGGCGCGTTCGAGCGCCCCCCTTCTGGTCGGCAGCGCAGCGGCGCAACTCGCCATCACCGCGGACGACTACACGACATTCGAGGCCGCGCTTTCCGAAATCCAGACCGCTTACGGCAAGGGTGACCTCGCCACGTTGCGCGGTCTCGCAACGCCGGAGATGCTCGGCTACTTCTCGGAACAGCTTTCCGCCAACGCCAGCCGCGGCGTCGAGAACAAGGTCGAGGCAGTGAAGCTCGAGCAGGGCGACCTGTCGGAGGCCTGGAGCGAAGCCGGTCTCGACTACGCGACGGTCGCCATGCGCTTCAGCATGATCGACGTGACCCGCAACATTGCCGATGGCCGCATTGTCGAGGGCAGCGACCGTGATCGGACCGAGGCGCGGGAGGTCTGGACCTTCCTGCGCAGCCGCGGCGGCAAGTGGATCTTGTCGGCAATCCAGCAAACCTAGCGACCTTTCGGGCTTGGGTTGGATCGTGCGCTCAGCCGTGCGGCGAGAGGCGACAGCGTAAAATGGATCAGCAGTTGGCCATGGCGCTACACACCGCTTCGGTCTGGGTCGTGCCGGTCGTCCTGGCAATTACCCTCCACGAGGCGGCGCACGGCTTCGTGGCGCACTGGTTCGGCGACGACACGGCCTGGCGCCTGGGCCGGGTCAGCCTCAATCCCCTCAAGCACGTCGATGCGTTCGGTACGATCGTGCTGCCGGCCATGCTCTTGCTGCTTCGGGCGCCCTTCCTTTTTGGTTACGCCAAGCCGGTTCCGGTGAACTTTGGCGCGCTGCATCGCCCGCGCCGCGACATGGTGTGGGTCGCGGCGGCCGGGCCGGCGGTAAACCTTCTGCTGGCGACGGCGGCGGCACTGATGGTCCACCTCGTCGGTCTTCTGCCGGCGGGTGCCCACGAATGGCTTCTGCAGAATCTGCAGAATGCAATCGTCATCAATGTCATGCTTGCCGTCTTCAACATGATCCCGTTGCCACCGCTCGATGGCGGCCGTGTTGCCGTGGGCTTGTTGCCGGCCAGGCTCGCTCTGCCGCTCGCCCGGCTGGAGCGTCATGGCATGCTGATCATCATCGGCCTGTTTTTCATCTTACCGATGCTGGGCGCGCAACTCGGCGTGAATTTGAACATCCTGGGGCTGTTGCTGGGGCGAACGGTCGACGCCGTGATCGAGGTTATTCTGCAGATCGCCGGCATTGCCTGAGCGCAGGGCTAGACGAAGGCTCCCAGTCGCAGGTGGCCGCGACGCAACATCGCCATTGTGTAGGGCTGCCGGTTGCTCCTCGGCGGCTTGCCGATGGCTTGCGGCGAGCGCTCAAGCCTCGCGAGCTTGCGCAATTCGACTCTCGCGAGTCGATAGTTGGCACAGACCATATAAGCCATGGCGTTGGCGAGGAGGTCCTGTTCTTCGCCGTCCGGCTCGCGCTGCTGGGCGTCGATTTGATCGAGCGCCTTTTCGAAGGCGTCGAGGACTCCGAGATTGTATCGGTCCGCTATTGTCATGCCCGAGATCCCCGCCCGCACACCCACAGTGCGTGCGAGGCGTGACAGGTCCATGACACGGCGCCGCCATCAGCGCGTCAGCGAGCGCAGCCACTGGCCGAGGCGATTGCCTGCGGCCCGCACGGGTTCGAACGGGTCGGCGCGCCGCGGTGCGGGCGAACGGGTCGCGCGGGCGTCGGGCCGTGCGGCCGGTTGGGCGACCTGGGGCGCGGGATCCTGGCGGAGCTGCTCGAGCAGTTCGCGGTCGACCATGCCGGTCTGCCGCTGGCCCCTGTGCCGCTGGTAGTGCTGAACGGCGTCTTCGGTCATGAGCCCCGGCACGCCATCGACCGGCCCTGGATTGAAGCCAAGCGATCGCAGTCTCGCCTGGACTTCCCTCATTTCGTCGCGCTGCAGCGCGGCCTGGTTCGGCGCCGGCTCGTCAGGGGCCGGTTGGCTGCCTGTCATCGCGGCTGGTTCCGTTTGCGCGGCCGCGGGCACGACGGCGGGTGTGTCGGCAACGCTTGCCGCGGGCGACGGCGATGAGGGTGCCGGCGCGGACGACGCGGAATCGAGCGGAGCAGGTGCCGGCGCGGCGGCCGTCCTCTCGAGGGGCGACGCCGGCTCCGGGCGCGCCGCAGCTTCTGGAGACGGCGGGACGGGCCCCGAGCCGACCGTCGTCGCAAGATAGACGATACCCGCGCCAATGACCGCCGCCACGGCGACACTCAGCCCCACGATCAGCCGGCGCTCGCGAGCCTGGTCGTACGCCTCCAGAGCGGCGCGCTGCGCGGCTTTCGCAGCCGCCGGATCGATCGCCCGTTGCCGGGCCGCTCGCTCGCCGAGCCGGCGCGACAGATCGGCCATCGACGGCTGGGAGACGTCATCGTTCCGGCCGTCAGCCGCGTCTGAAGCAGGCGGCTCGTTTGGGTTTGCGCGATCGGCGGTCATGGCCCCACCCGTTTGTCTGGTTGGCGGGAATGTTGCCGGGAATAGCGCTCCCGCAGCAAGCGCGTTGCGTGACCAATTCGCGACCAATCATTTCCCCGCCAGGGTGGCGTAAGTCACACTTGCAACCGTGATCGATGGTCACAGTGGCGGGCTCCATACGGTGCGATGAGGGAACGACAAATGGCCGAGATCCTGAGGCAGGGCAGCCGCGGCGCAGAAGTCCGGCGCCTGCAAAAGAACCTCAACGCCGCCATTGGCCGCCGGCACGGCACGATAGCGGTCGACGGAATCTTCGGACCCAAAACAAAGCGGGCGGTCGAGCATTATCAGCGCGACTTTCGCCTCAAGGCGGTCGATGGAATCGTCGGGCCGGAGACCCGCACTGCCCTGGCGACACGGGTCCTGATCATTGAAGGCAACATGTCCCGTTCCAGTGCCCCGCCGCCGACGAGCGCGACCTCCCCGCCGCCGCCGAGCCCGACGCCGGCCGGTACCCCCGTCGCCGCACCGACTCCGATCGGCCCGCCGACGCCCACGTCACCCCCCGCATCGCCCTTCCTGGTTCAGCTGCAACCGGCCTTCGGCCTGACACCGCCGCCTTTTGTCTCGCGCAGTCCAGCGCCCACTCCGCCTGGCCCGCCACCCTCCACGCTGGTCGCCGGCCAGCTTGCCTTCGGCATCGTCTATCGTACGGCGTCCGATGGTCCGCACTGGGAGTTCGGGGGCGCCTTCCAGCCATCCTTCAACAGTCGCAGTCAGCCGACCGATCCCCGCTACACCTTGCAATTGCAGGGCAGCGTGGCCTACGCCGACCCTTTGAGCGCCGGCCGCTTCCACACATCGTTGTTTGCCCAGGTCGTCGGGCTCCAGAACCTTGCGCCGGCCAGCACGATCGTGGGCTTGCAGTTCGGCGCCCAGCTCTCGGTCGACATCATCGAGGATCGATGGAGCCTGTTCTCGCAGGCAGCACTCGCCGGTCAATGGACATTGCACGATAGCGGCGGTCCGCCCGGGCTGTTGCAGTTCGGGCCGCAGTTCACCGTACTGGGAACGACGATCCAGTGGGGGCTGTGAAGGTCGCTGACTGACGCGATGGGCACTGCCCTTCAGACTCCGCCCGGCCGCTCGCCCGCATCGCCGACCGAGAAGTGAGCGTGGATCACTCGCCACTGCCCGTTCTCCTTGTGGAACACCATCGTCGAGCGGCTGATGAAGTCCTGGCCCTGGTAGTGGATGTCGCGCGGCGGCGCGGCCGCCGTTCCCACCCAGTTGCGCTGCGAGTGGCGGTGGCACCAGATCACGGCCATGTCGCCGTTGATCTCGCCGCCGATGTCAAAGGGCGTCCAGTACGAGCCCTTCACGTTCTTGATGTAGAATTCCCACAGCCGGCGCCAATGCTCGGCGCCCTTGTAGGTGTGGCCATTGAGATTGAAGAACGTCGCGTGCGGCTGCTCGCTCCACATGGGCTTGATGCCGGGCCAGTCGAACTTGCCGTTGGCGACCAGGTACTCTTCGTGCAGCTCCAGCAGTTTCCGGCGGTCGGCCTCGCTGCCGCCGGCGATCTTCGCGTCCGTCATTTCCACCCTTTAATCCGCCTTGGCGCCGGACCTTAGCACCACCTCGCGCCACTTCACGGTCTCCTGTTTCACGAAGGCGCGCGCGTCGTGGACCGTGCCGCCCGCCGCCTCGGCGCCGGTCTCGGCCACGCGCGCGCGAAAGGCGGGATCCGCCGTGAGCTTGCTGATGGTCTCGGCCATGCGGTCGAGGATCGGGCGCGGCGTGCCGCTGGGCGCCGCCACCATTTGCCAGGAGATGGCGGCGTAGCCCGGCAGGCCAGCCTCGGCGATGGTCGGCAGGTCGGGCAGCTGCGGTACGCGGCTTTCGGTGCTGACGGCGAGTGCCCGCAACGCACCGCTTTTGATGTGCGGCAGGATCGCCGGCAGGTTGTCGATGGTGAGCTGGACCTGGCCCGCCAAAAGGTCGACCAGCGATGGGCCAGTGCCGCGATAGGGCACGTGCTGCCATTCGAGCCCGGCCATGGTCCTGAACAGCTCGCCGGCGACATGCGACGTCGAGCCGACGCCGCCCGAGGCGTAGTTCAGCTGGCGCGGATGGGCCTTCGCATAGGCGATCAGCTCGGCCACGCTCTTCACCGGCAGTGCGGGATGAACCACCAGCACGTTGGGCTGGAAGGCGTAGAGGCAGATCGGGTCGAGATCCTTGTCGGGATCGAAGGCCATCTCGCGATAGAGGATCTTGTTGTAGGCGAGCACGCCCGGCGCCGAGACCAGGAAGGTGGTGCCGTCGGCGGGCGCGGCGGCGACCGCGGCGGCGCCCAGATTGCCGCCGGCGCCGCCTTTGTTCTCGACCACGCAGGGCGTCTTGAGCTCGACGGTGAGCTGCTCGCACAGCAGACGTGTCAGCACGTCGGTCGAGTCGCCCGCCGCAAACGGCACGATGAAGTGAAGAGGCTTGTCGGGCCATTCCTGCGCCGGCGCCTGGGGAATGCCGGTCAAGAGGGCAGCGATCGCGACAAGGAGGATTTTCAACGCTCTCATGCCGCCGGCCGACGCGAAAAGCGCGCCATGTCGCGCACGGGATCGGGTCCGACGAACGTCAGCACCAGGTCGGTGACCCCCGCCGCACGGTACGCCGCGATCCGCGCCCGGCAGTCCTCGATCGTGCCGGCGACGGCGAAAGCGTCGATGAAGCGCTCGTCGAGCGCCGTCGCGGGCCCGGCGATGGCGGCGGCGAAGTCGGTTTCGGGGATGCCGCTATGGTCGACCAGGCTCGCCTTCGCCGCCGGGACTTTTAGCCCAAGAGTCCAGAACGTCCTGAGTAGGCCTGCCAGCACGGGCTTGATCGCCGCCATCGCCGTTTCGCGGTCGGCCGCGACGACGCAGGGCGCGTATTGGACGAGCTGTGCCGGCCGCGCGATCGAGGCCGCCCAGCTTGTGAAGCCGGTTGGGCACATGTTGGAGACCATCAGGCCGTCGGCGACCTCTGCGGCGAGCGCGAGCGCCTTGGGCCCGCGCGCTGCTAAAAGGATCGGTAGGTCGGGCCGGCTTGGCTTATGGGACAGCTTCACGTCCTCGACGGTGAAGGCGCGGCCCTTGTAGGTGACGGTCTCGCCAGCCAGCAGGCCGCGCACGATGGCGAAGGTATCCCTGAGCGCCGCCAGCGTTTTCTTATTGTCGATGCCCAGCCGCTTGATCGGCGCGGCGAGGCCTGCGCCGATGCCGAGCGTCAGGCGGCCCCCGGCCAGCTCGTCGAGCGCGCTCGCATCCATGACGATCTGCGCCGGATGGCGCAGGAAGGGATTCCACACGCCGATGCCGAGCTCGATCCGGCGGGTCGCGACAGCGCAGGCGGCCAACGCGGGCAAGGCGCCGCGCTCCAGCGGATTCTCGGCGAACCACACCGAGGCAAAGCCGTGGGCTTCGGCCGCGACGGCCAGCTCGACGCAGTGCTGCGGTGCGAGACCGCCATGCAGCCGGATGCCCAGTCTTGGCATGTCCCTTGGCGTGCCGCCCATTCCCGCCCCGATCGCGCCTGACAAACCGTCCGAATGACAGGACAAGCCGCCAAGATTATCGTGCGCGGCAAGAAGGGGGAAACGACAATGGCGACATTTCTCACGCGCCGGACGCTGCTCGCCTCGGCGGCCATCGCACCGATGGTCGGGACGGCGTCGGCGGCCGACTTCGACTGGAAGCGGTTCAACGGCAGCCAGCTCCGCTTCATGGTGTCGGTGCATCCCTGGACCGAGTGGGCGCAGAAGCAGCTTCCGGCGCTGGAGGCCGAGACCGGCATCAAGGTCAACCTGGAGATCCTCTACGAAGACCAGCTCCGCCAGAAGCTGCCGCTGACCTTGCGCTCCGATCCGGGCGCGGTCGACGCGTTCTTCACCCTGCCGTCGTGGGATGGCGCGTCCTTCGCGCGGGCGCGCTGGTACGCGCCGCTGGAGCCGCTGATCGCGTCTGACCTGACCGCACCGGACTGGGATTTCAGCGACTTCTTCCCGAACATCCTCAATATCCATCGCCTGAACGGGCAGCTGCTGGGCGTGCCGATCTCGACCGAGGTGCAGGCGCTGTTCTTCAACAAGGAGATGCTCGACGCCAAGGGCCTCGCGCCGCCCACCACGCTCGACACGCTGATGGCGGCGGCCAAGGCGCTCAACGATCCGGCCGGCAACGTCGCAGGCTTCGTGACGCGTGGCGACGGCGTGCAGGCGCTCTACACCTTCGCCCCCTTCCTGTTCGCCTATGGCGGGCGATGGCTCGACGACAACGGCAAGCCGGAGCTCGCCGGCGCGCCCTTCATCAATGCGCTGAAATATTACAGCGAGATCCTGCGCGCGGCCGGCCCGCCCAACGTGCTCGGCATGCAGTGGAAGACCACCTATCCGCTGTTCCAGCAGGAGCGCGCCGCGCTGTTCGCCGACGCCGTGAATTTCTTGGCCTATTTCCGCGACCCCTCGCAGTCGCGCATCGTCGACAAGGTCGGCATGGTGCCGGTGCCGGCCGGCCCCTCGGGCAGCCATTCGACGGTGATCGCCTGGGGACCGGCGATCGCCGCCTCGTCGAAGCAGCAGCAGGCCGCCTGGACTGCCATCCAGTGGCTGACCTCCAAGCGCAACATGCTGGCCGCCAGCCTTGCGACCACGCTGCCGTCGTCGCGCAAGTCGGTATTCTCGGCGGACGCCTACGTGAAGGCGGCGCCGGCCGGCGTGATCGAGATCGTGCAGAGCCAGATCCCGAACGCCGTGCCGAACGGCGCCAATCCGCTGGTCGTCCAGGTACCCGAGACGCGCGCCGCCATCGGCCAGGCGATCATCGCGGCGCTGCGCGGCGAGGACATCACCAAGGCCGCCAACGAAGCGCAGAAGCAGGTACTGGCGATCATCAATGGTTGATGTCGCCGCGGCGCCGCGGGCCCCGGTCACCCCGCGGCGGCGGCGCGACTGGACTCCGGAGCTGCTCAGCCTGCCGGCGCTGGTCGCCATCCTGGCGGTGATGGGCTTCCCACTGCTCTATCTCGGCTGGATGAGCCTGCATCGCTGGTCGCTGGTGGGCTTCGATCCGCCGCGCTTCGTGGGCCTGGCCAACTTCACCCAGCTCGTCCAGGACGAGCGCTTCGTCGAGGCGCTCGGTCGCACCTTCTGGTTCACCGCCCTCGGTCTTGTCTCCAACCTGCCGCTCGGGTTGGGCATTGCGCTCCTGATGCACGAGCGCTTCCCCGGCCGCAGCCTGTGCCGGGCGCTGCTGATCCTGCCGATGGTGGCGACGCCGGCGGCCATGGGGCTGGTGTGGGTGATCATGCTCGATCCCACGCTCGGCATCGTGCGCTACCTGCTGGGCGCCATCGGCATCGACCATCCGCCGCTGTGGCTGTCCGATCCCGACCTCGTGGTGCCGACCCTGGTCGCGGTCGATGCCTGGATGTGGACGCCGATGGTGGCGCTGATCTGCATCGCGGGCCTCGCCGCATTGCCGCCCGAGCCGTTCGAGGCGGCCTTGGTCGATGGCGCTTCCGCGCTGCAACGCTTTCGCTACCTCACCCTGCCGATGATGCTGCCGACCCTGATGGTCGCCGCGATGCTGCGGGTTATGGATCTCCTGAAGCTGATCGACATCGTCTATGTCATGACCGGCGGCGGGCCGGGGCATCTGTCGGAGACCATCAACCTCTATAACTACCTGGCGGCGCTCTCCTACGACAAGATCGGCTACGGCTCGGCGATCGCCCTGGTGCTGTTCGCCATCGTCATCGCCTGCACCTTGGTGCTGATCCGGCTGCGGAGGCCGGCCTCGTGAGAAGGCGCCTCAGTCCGCAGCGGCGCCGCCGGCTGGGCTTCGCGGTGGCGGGATGGGCGGTGACGTTCCTGCTGGTCGCCCCGTTCCTGTGGATGGTGCTGGGCTCGTTCAAGACCACCGTCGACTTCCTGGCCTTCCCGCCGGTCTTCGTGTTCGCCCCGACGCTCGACAATTATCGCCAGGTGCTGGCCGACAACTCCTTCCTGCACTACACGCTGAACAGCACCATCGTGGCGGCGGGCGCCACGGCGCTCGGCCTGCTGCTGGGCATTCCCGCCGCCTACGCGCTGGCGCGCTGGCGTCGCACCGGCATCGGCGTCGTGCTGCTGCTGGCGCGCATGGCGCCGGGCATCGCCTTTCTCATCCCGCTGTTCGTGATGTTCCTCGAGCTGCAGCTGGTCGGCAGCTACGTCAGCCTGATCGCGAGCCACCTGATCTTCACCCTGCCGCTCACGGTGTGGATGATGATCGGCTTCATCGAGGCCGTGCCGATCGAGATCGAGAAGGCGGCGCTGATCGACGGCTGCTCGCTGGTGGGCGTGCTGCTGCGCATCATCGTGCCGCTGACCGCGCAGGGCATCGCCGCCACGGGAATCCTGGCCTTCATCGCCTCGTGGAACAATTTCCTGTTCGCACTGGTGCTCGCCAACGAGAAGACCAAGACGCTGCCCGTCGCCGTGCTGGGCTATATCGGCTATAACTCGATCCAGTGGGGCACCTTGATGGCGGCGGCGACCTTCATCACCTTGCCCGTCCTTGTGCTGGCTCTCTGCGTGCAGCGTTACATCGTACGCGGACTGGTGGCCGGCGCGGTAACCGGATAGCAGGCGAGGATCGATTCCCATGGCCAGCATCGTCTTCGGCGCCGGAACCTCGCATACGCCGATGCTCAATGCCGCTGCCGACGAGTGGCCGCTGTTCGAAGCGATCGATCGGCAGCGCTCGCTTCTTCACAAGGACGGGCGGCGCGCGACCTATGATGAGCTGGTGGCGATCGCACCGCCGGGGCTGCAGGCGGAGCTGGCCCCGGAGAAGCTTGCCGGGCGCCACGCCGGGGCGATGTCGGCGCTCGGCCGGCTGCACGACGGCTTGATCGGCGCGGCGCTCGATGCGGTGGTCGTCATTGGCGATGACCACAAGGAGATTTATCACGACGACAACATGCCGAGCATCCTCGTCTATCGCGGCGAGACGATCGCCAACGTGCCGAACCGGACGCGGACGCCCGCGGCCAATGGGTCAGGGCCGCCGGACTGGATGAAGCGCGCCTCTGCCCGCTACTACGAAGAGAGCGAGACGCGGCATTATCCGGTCCAGGCGAAGCTCGCGAACCATCTCATCGCGGCGTTGATCGACCGCGACTTCGACGTGGCCTCAGCCAATGCGCTGCCCGAGGGGGAAGGCGAGGGGCATGCGTTCGGCTTCGTCCACCGGCGCGTCATGAAGGGCGTGGCGATCCCGGTCGTCCCGGTTGTCCTCAATACCTATTATCCGCCCAACCAGCCGTCGCCCCGGCGCTGCTACAAGCTCGGCCAGGCTATTCGGGAGGTGCTCGAGGGCTACCCGGAAAGCCTGCGCATCGGGGTCGTGGCGTCGGGCGGGCTCAGTCACTTCACCGTCGACGAGGCGCTCGACGGCGAGCTCATTCGGGCGCTTCGCGAAAAGGACGCGCGAGCGCTGCAAGCCTTGCCGCGCGAGCAGCTCAATTCCGGAAGCTCCGAGATCCGCAACTGGATTTGCGCCGCCGGTGCGCTCGAACATCTCGATCTCAGCTGGGTGGACTACTTCCCCGGCTATCGCACATCAGCGGGAACCGGAACCGGTCTGTGCTTCGCAAGTTGGGCCTGACGGGGGGAGGCTGAGACAACGACAGCCAAAAAAGGCGCGAAGCTCCGAAGATTCATGCGGCATTTCATTCGCCTCCCCGGTCGCGGCAGCTGCTGGATTGACAAGTGAACGACGGAGAGCGAGGCTCGGATTGCTCAAGGGTTCGATACTGTGCGTGTCCTTACCGACTGTGCGACGCGGTGATCTGAATCACAGGAGCCTATCATGCACAAGCCGTTGCTGAGTTTCACGGTCCTGCTTTTCAGCGGGTCGATAGCGTTCGCGCAGCAAATGCCGGCACCGGCGAACGCCGACGATATGAAATGGGGTGCTGCGCCAAATGTTCTTCCGCCCGGTGCTCAAATCGCCGTCGTCTCCGGCGATCCATTCAAGGAGGGCTTGTATGTCGTCAGGCTGAAAATGCCCGCAGGCTACAAGATCCCGGCGCACAATCATCCGACGACCGAATATGTCACGGTGCTTTCGGGCGCGCTTAACATCGGCATGGGAGATAAGCTCGACGCGCAAAAAGGCATGGCGTTGCGGCCCGGCGGGTTTGCCGAGGCGGCGGCCAAGATGAACCACTATGCCTGGACTTCGGGCGACACTGTCGTCCAGATCCACGGTCAAGGGCCCTTCGCCATCACCTATGTCGATCCTGCGGACGATCCGAGCAAAAAATAGCGCGCCGGCCGGCCGCGGCGCTGCGGCTGCCTCCTGGTTAGCGGATCACCACCGGCTGCACCTTGGTGATGTCGACGCCGCGGAAGGCATAGGCCTGGTCGAGCGCCTTCTGCACGAAGCCCGAGTAGGCGAGATAGCCGAACGAGGTCGTGAGGAAATTGCGCCAGCGCGGGTCGATCTCCTGGCGGATGGCGGCGGTCGCCGGAAACAGCGCCGGCGGGTTGGGCATGGTGACGATGGTGTCGGGCATGCGCCCGCTCGCCAGCGTCATGCCGGTGAGCGACCCGGATATCGCCTCGACGCGCCCCGCCTGGAAGGCCGCGATCATCTCGTTGATGTTCTGGAAGCGGGTGAGCTCGGCGGCCGGCGCGCGCCGCGTGGTCTCGCTCTCCATCGTGGTGCCAACCGGCACGCCGATCTTGAGCTTCTTGTCGTTGATCGCCTGCCAGGTCGCGATGTCGGCGCCGCTGTGGGCGAGGATGGCCGTGCCGTACATGAACAGCGGCTGCGGCACGAAATCGACCGCGACGGCGCGCTTCACCGTGCCGTCGAGCGCGAAGATCAGGTCGAACTTGTCGGTCTGCAGGCCGATGACGGCGTTGCCGTAGGTCGTCTCGACGACTTCCATTTCCGCCCCCAGCGCGTCGGCCAGTTCCTTGCCGCAGACGACGGAAACGCCGCGCCACACCGCGTTGCCCACCTTCACCGCGCCCGGCTTGTCGCTGCCCTCGAGGTCCTTGAAGGCGAACGGCTCGGAGATCGCCGCCCCGAGCCGCAGTTTCTTGCTGCCAGTGATCACCTCCCAGGTCGATTTGCCCGGCTGGGCCGCGGCGCGCCGCGCGCCGCTCGGCACGATGATGGCGGTCGCCCCCAAAACGGTGCCCACGGCCAGCGTGCGCCGCGCGATGCCCCGTGATGGATGTTGTGATGGTTCGCTCATGTCCCCCTCCTTCTCAGGTCCCACTCAGGTCCCAATGACACTGCCGCGATCGCGGAAGCTGTAATAACGCACCGCCGATTCAACGATCATGCCACGCAGCGCATGGTAGGGCAGCGTGCGGAAGCTCGAGGCCGGCATCGCCAGTTCGCCGATGCCTGCATCGCCCGCGGCCCAGCGCCCGAGCTCGCGGCCCAGGATGGTCGCCGTGCAGATGCCGCGGCCGCTATAGCCCAGCGCCGCGGCGACGCCGGGCGCCAGCTCGAACAGGCGCGGATAACGGTCGGGCGTCATGGCCATGAAGCCGGTCCAGCGATACTGCCATTCGAGCTCGCCGATCTGCGGATAAAGCAGGCGGGCGTGCCGCGCGAGCGGGGCGTAGAGCGCATCGCTCTCCGCCCCGGCGGTGCCGTTGCCGCCGCCGAGATGCAGGCGGCCGTCCTCGTGCATGCGCACGCCGACCGTGAGCGCGCGCGTGTCGGACATGATCTGGCCGCCGGGCAGGATCGACTTGGCGATGTTGTCGCGCAACGGGCGGCTCACCAGCTGCGGCGTGCGCGCGGGCAGGAAGGTCTTCTGCAGGCCAGGCCAGAAGCCGCCGGTATAGGCGTTGGTGCCGATGATCACCGTCTCGGCGTCGACGTTCCCTCGCGCCGTCATCACCCGCCACTGCGTGCCGGCACGTTTGATGGATCGCACCAATGCCTTCTGCCGGATCGCGCCGCCCGCTGCCATCACGGCACGGGCGAGGCCGCGCGCATAGCCCAGCGGGTTGATGGCGCCACCGCGCGGATCGAGGCACCCGCCGGCATAGAAGCCGGTGCCGCTCGCTGCCTCCATCTCGTCGCGCGACAAGAGCCGCAGGGGCGCGCCGCGCGCGTTCCAGATCTCAACCCGGCGCTTCAGGTCCGCCAGGCTTTTGAGCGAGTGCGCCGCCGTCAGGATGCCCGAGCGCCGCGCCGCGCACGCGATGCGATAGCGCGCGATCAGCCCCAGCACCAGGTCGGGCCCGTCGCCGACCGCGCGGATCAGCGCCGCGCCGCGCTCCCGGCCGAAACGCTGCTCAATCTCGTGCGGCTCGTGCTTCAGCGCCGCCACGACCTGGCCGTGGTTGCGGCCCGAGGCGCCCCAGCCCGGCTCGTTTGCGTCGAGCACCAGCACCGGGCGGCCCTGCTCGGCAAGGTGCAGGGCGGCGGAGAGCCCGGTGTAGCCCGCGCCGATCACCACCGTCTCGGCGTTCTCGCTGCCGTCGAACGCGGGAACCGGCGGGCCGGGCGCCGCCGTCGCCGTCCAATAGGAGTCTGGCATGCCCGGCGGGTCCGCCAACGGGACGGCGGCCCTCATGCGGAGGCGGGCCTCGTCCGCTCGAGCCGCCGATCTTCGATCGCGTCGCGCAGCGCGTAGTATTTGATCAGGCCGGAGACCAGCGGCCGCGCCACGGGATGCAGCCACAGCCGCCGGGGTGCCGATGGCGGCAGCACGAACTCGCGCGCGGGCGTGCCCGCAGCGTGGCGCGCGAGCTCGCGGCCCCACAGCGTGGCCAGCACGACGCCGCGGCCGTTGCAGCCCAGCATTGCCAGCAGGCCGGGCGCGAGCTCATGGATGTGCCAGGAATTGTCCGCGTTGAAGGCCATGAAGCCCGACCACCAGAAGTCGGTCTCGAATTCGCCCAGCTGCGGGAAGATGCGCTGCAGGCGGCTGCGCGTCGCCCGCCAGTGCGGCTCGCCCTGCGGCCCGAAGGCGGGGCCCTGGCCGCCGAACTGCAGGCGGCCGTCGCCATGATGCATGCGGATGCCCGACAGCAGGCGGCGCGAATCCGTCATCGGCTGGCCGCCGGGCAGGATCGATTTGGCGACATTGTCGCGCAACGGACGGCTGGCGAACTGGTAGGCGCGCACCGGCACGATGGTCGCGCGCAGCTCGGGCCACAAATTGTCGGTGTAGGCGTTGGTGCAGAGGAAGACGCGGTCGGCCTCGACGTCGCCTTGTGCCGTCGTGAGCTTCCACTTGCCGCCGTCGCGCTCGAGCCGGGTGGCGCGCGTGCCTTCGTGCAGCGCGGCGCCCGCCTTGATCGCCGCCCGTGCGAGGCCGCGCACATAGGCGAGCGGATTGATCCGGCCGCCCCGCCGGTCGATCGCGGCGCCGAGATAGTAGTCGCTGCCGATCATGTCGGCGGCCTGCCGCCGGTCCAGAAGCTCGACCGGCCGGCCGCGCGCCTGCCAGTAGTCGACGCGCCTGGCATGGGCGCTGAGCGCCTTTTCGGTGTGGGCCGCCATGATGATGCCCGTCACGGCATAGTCGCAGTCGATGCCGTGGCGCTGGATCAGCGCGCCCAGGACCGCGGGGCCCTGCTCGGCGGCGTCGATCAGCCGCTGGCCGGCGGCGGCACCGTAGCGGGCGATGATCTCGTCGGGATCGTGCTTGGTCGCGGCCGGGAGATGGCCGGCATTGCGGCTGGAGGCGCCCCAGCCGATCTGGTTGGCTTCGACGAGGACGACCCGCGCGCCGGCCTCGGCGGCATGCAGGGCGGCCGAGCATCCGGCGATGCCGCCGCCCACGATCGCCACGTCGGCGCGCTGGTGGCCGGCGAGGGGGCCAAGCCCGAGCGGCGTTCCCGCGCCGGCGCTGTAGGTCGTGTGCGGCGGGCGGGAATCGTCGTGCAAGGGAAGATGCATGGTCTGGCGACTGTGCGCCATTTTCAGCCCTGCCGCATTTCGCGCCTCACGGCTGGAGGCCGCTTGGCGAGCCCTGCGCCCGGACGGGCAGCCGATCTCGCGGCTTTCCTGGTTAATAACCGTCTGGTAAGTTATTAAGATGGATTCGACCTCACTCGCCGTCCCCTCCACGCGCTGGCGCCGGCGCAAGGACGCGCGGCCCGGCGAGATCGTCGCGGCGAGTCTCGCCTGCTTCGCCGAGCGTGGGTTCGCCGCGACCCGTCTCGAGGATGTCGCCAGGCGCGCCGGCGTTACCAAAGGCACGCTCTACCTCTACTTCCCGAACAAGGAAGAGCTCTTCAAGGCGGTGGTGCGCCAAGCCGTCGTCCCCAACATCGCCCTCGGTGAAGCGCTCGTCGATCAATCCGCCGAGCCGGCGCCTGTCGTGCTGCAGCAACTGGTCGCCCGCCTGTCGGTCGCGATGGTGGCCCCCGCGAGTGCCATCCCCAAGATCGTCGTCGCCGAAGCCGGCAATTTCCCCGACATCGCGCGCTTCTATCTTGAGGAAGTCATCCAGCGCGGCCTCGCCATGTTCCGCCGGCTGCTCGAGCTCGGCGTCGCGCGCGGTGAATTCCGTCCGATGGATGTCGAAAGCACCGCCTATTGCATCGTTGCGCCGATGGTGTTGGGCATGATGTGGCGGCACTCGTTCGAGCGCCACGAAGAACATCCCTTCGATGCGGCCGCCTTGTGTCGTGCCCACCTGCAGGTCTTGTCGCGCGGCCTTGTCCCGCTCGGGAAAGGCGACCGCGCCGCCGGCGTTCGGCCGCGCCGCCGGCGGAAGGGGGCGGATCGATGAGCCCCGATCAACCCGTCATTGGCGAGCAACCCCTGAAGCCCGGCGTCGACACCGCGACGCCACAGCCCGCGCCCGTGGTCGCGCGGCTGCCCCGCCGCCGGCGAAGGGTGCTGCCGCCGCTGCTGCTCGCCCTCGCCGGGCTCGCGGCGATCGGCGTCGGCGTGGCGTGGTGGCTCGATGCCCGCGACTACGAATCGACCGACAATGCCTTCATCGACGCCCACATGGTGCGCGTTGCCCCCCAGGTGGCGGGGCGCGTGGCGCTGGTGCCGGTCGACGACAACCAGGCGGTGGTGCCCGGCCAGCTCCTGATCAGGATCGACCCGGCCCCCCTGCGGGCCAAGCTCGACCAGGCCGAGGCCAACCGGGCAAACGCGGCGGGAGCCCTCGCCCAGGCCCAGGCGCAGCGGGCGGTGGTTCAGGCCAACGCGCACCAGGCGCGCGCCCAGGTCGGCGTCGCCGAAGCCAATGCGACCAACGCGCTGGCGCAGCTCAAACGCAGCGAGACCCTGGTTGCCAAGCTGGCGGCCTCCCAGCAGGCGTTCGACGACGCCACCGCGGCCGCGCGGAGGACGGCGGCGGCCCTGGTCGCGGCGCAGCGTGGCCTCGAGGCGGCCGAGGCGCAGTTCGCCGTGACGCGAAGCCAGATCGAAACCGCGGAAGCGACCCTCAGGAGCGCGGCGGCGCAGGTCGAGCAGGCGCGGCTCGATCTCTCCTACACCGAGGTCACGGCCTCGGAGGCCGGCACGGTCACGCACAAGAACGTCTCGCCCGGCGACTATGTGCAGATCGGCCAGAACCTGATCGCGCTGGTGCCGCTGAAAGTCTGGATCACCGCCAACTTCAAGGAGACGCAGCTCGATCTCATGCGCGCCGGACAGCCGGTCGAGATCCACGTCGATGCCTATCCCGGCCAGACCTTCCATGGCCATGTCGACAGCTTCCAGCGCGGCAGCGGGCCTGCCTTCAGCCTGCTGCCGCCGGAGAACGCCACGGGGAACTACGTCAAGGTGGTGCAGCGCGTTCCCGTCAAGATCGTGTTCGACGATCCGCCGGATGAATCAGGCCGGCCGCTCGGGCCCGGCATGTCGGTGGTGCCGCGCGTCAAGGTGCGCTGATGTCGACCATCGACGGTGATGCACTGGGATCGGGGCCACGCGGATCGGCTTCCTTGCCGGCCGCCCCGAAACCCGCCGCGGCACGGCTTTGGCTCCTGGCGCCCACCGTCGGGCTCGCCGCCTTCATGGAGGTGCTCGACATTTCCATTGCCAACGTGGCCCTCCAGCACATTGCCGGAGACCTTGCGGCGACCCCGGAGGAATCGACCTGGGTCCTCACCTCTTATCTGGTCGCCAACGCCATCGTCCTGCCGATGAGCGGCTGGCTCGCCTCCGCGATCGGCCGGCGGAAATACTTCCTCGGCTGCATCGCGGGCTTCAGCGCCACCTCGCTGCTGTGCGGCCTGGCACCCAGCCTGCCGCTGCTCATCGCGGCGCGCGCCCTGCAGGGCGTCACCGGCGGCGGCTTGCAGCCCAATGCACAGGCCATCCTCGCGGATGCGTTTCCGCCGCACAAGCGCGGCCAGGCTTTCGCCATCTACGGCATCGCCGTCGTGTTCGCGCCGGCCATCGGCCCCACTCTGGGCGGCTGGATCACCGACAACCTCTCGTGGCGCTGGGTCTTCCTGCTGAATGTTCCGGTCGGCGTTCTCCTGTCGATCCTGGCGGCGCGTGTGATCGTCGAGCCGCCGGACCGCGTGTTGGCGCTCAAGACGCGCTTCAAGCACGGAATCCGCTTCGACTATGTCGGTTTCGCCTTCCTGGTCGTCGGCATGTGCGCGCTTCAGGTCGTGCTCGACAAGGGCCAGGAGGACGACTGGTGGTCATCCGCCTTCATCACGAATCTTGCCATCACGGCGGCGCTGGCGCTGGCCGCGTTCGTCGTCTGGGAGCTGCGCCGCCCCGATCCGATCGTCGATCTGCGCCTGTTCAGGAACCGCAACTTCGCTATCGGCAATATCCTGATGTTCATGGTGGGCTTCGTCCTGCTGAGCAGCACCGTGCTGTTGCCGCTGTTCGTGCAGAGCCTGCTCGGCTACACCGCGACCGAAGCCGGGCTGGTGATCTCGCCGGGTGGTTTTGCGGTCATGCTGATGATGCCCGTCGTCGGCATTCTGGTCGGCCGGACGGACGCCCGCTGGCTCATCGCCTTTGGCCTGGTCGCCACGGCGCTCTCGCTGTTCAACATGACGCGTTTCGATACCGACGTCGATTACGCCACGGTCGTCTGGGCGCGCATCTACCAGTCGATCGGCCTCGCCTTCCTGTTCATTCCCGTCAACACCATCGCCTTTCTCGGCCTGCCGCCCGGCAAGAACAACGATGCCTCGGCCATCATCAACATGATGCGCAATCTCGGCGGCAGTTTCGGCATCGCCATCGCCACGACGGTGCTGGCGCGTCGCCAGCAGGTCCACCACAACGTGCTGGTCGGCCATGTCACGCCGTGGAGCAGCCCGTACGACACCACGATCCAGGCGCTCCAGAAGGCCTTTCTCACAGGCTCGGCCAATGCCGCCGACGCGCTCCACCAGGCGCAGGCGCAGCTCTACGCCCTCGTGCAGAGGCAGGCTGTCATGTTGTCCTACATCGACGCCTTCTGGCTTCTTGCCGTTATCTTCACCGCGCTGGTGCCGCTCGTCTTTCTGTTGAGAAAGCCGGACTCTGCCGCCAACCCGCCGGCGCATTGAGGCGGCGGCTCACGCCTCTCGCGCGTGTTCAGGTTCTGATCAGGGTGAGAGCGCCTTCTTAAGCTCCTCGAATTCCTTTTTGTTGCCCGGATCATCACAGGGGTACGCTTCATTGCTCCGATCACAGGTGAGTGCGTCCCAAAGCCCAGCCGCGATGTCTTTCGACAATATCCAGTTCAATGGCACGTCCTTTTTGCCGACACGCGGAAGGTAGAAGTGGAAGAAACTGCGGCGCTCTTTCGAGCAATATTGCTCGCGCGCCTGATGAAGCGACGCGGTGGAATGACCGCCTCTCACGTCATAGAGGCCGAGCAGGGGCGCCAGTATCTGCAGTACATTGCCCTTGCTCGGCGTCGTTGGGCCATCGCCAGGTTGAAAGCAACGAATCGGCCCAGGGTCGATGTGATCGCCATTGCCGGTCGCAACGACGATGATCGGCTCGATCGGACGCCTGTTCAGCACCTCGCTGCCGCGAGTCTTGAGCCAGTCCGCAAGGTCGAGCGCCGTCTCGAGACCCTCATTTTCGAAGTAGCCGCCGTCGATGAGGGCGGCCGCGCGCGTTCCATCCTTCTTGCTTAGCAACGTCCCGAATGGCTCGAGGAAGGGAAATCGCGCTGTATTGTTGATCGCGGTCGATATTGCAACGTCGGCTTCGAGGAGGCCGAGTGCATCGCGGGCGCCACGGATTGGCCAGTCGATCAGACCATTCGGATCGGCGACGGCATTGGCTTTGAAGGGGACAGTCAGCACCCTGTTGCCGGTCGCGACATCCGTACCGTTGGCAAGCCAGATAGGCATGCCCGGGCGGAGTTTACCGCCCTGGTAGAACAGGGACAGAAATGCTTCGTCGAAACTGCGGGCACCGCGGCCTCTTGCCGTCGGTCGCCAGAGGCGTTCGAAGGTTCGTTCCATCGCCTCTGCGCTGTCGCCGCCTCGCGGCTGGAGACGATCGCTCCACGGCAGATACCGCAACGGCGCCGCGAACGGCGTCACAAGAGCACGCGGCAGATCGCCCAGCAGACGGCCGGCGAGGAGTGGACCCAACGCGTCCTCGCGGAGAGACAAATATGCATCCTGGTTGTCTGCCGGGGTGGAGGTAACGCAGCCTTCCTTGTCGGTGCCTGCTCCATGGAGCGCCAAATAGGCGGCAGCGCCGAGCGAGCCACCGGAGACGCTGCTCACGGCAAAGATGACGTGATGCTGGCCTGGGGCTGCTTCGTCGACGGCTTGCAACACCCGTGCGCCCCACAGGCCAGCGCGCGTCGCGCCGCCGGAGATGGCAACGATGACGGGACGGAGAGGCCCCGTTCCTGCGGCACCTCGACACTTGTTCCAACCCGTCAACATTTCCTCCAGTGCGACGCGGTTGGCTGGATCGGTAGATGTCGCGGCCTGCGCGGCAGAGGGCGAGAAAATGCGAACGGCATGAGCGTCGCAGCAATACGGCACGAAAACGAAGATCCAGAGCGCCAGAAACAAGATGACCGGCGGCCTGCGCGGGCCGATGCGCGAGCCGAGAAATTCGCGTTGCAGATGGAATCCGTCCGCCACGAAGGTCACGGCAGCCAACGGCCCGATCATCAGGCCGAGCCCGAGCACGGCGATGGAGGGCCCGGGAAACAAATCGGCGGAGAATGCGGCGATTCCCGGCCAGTCTGCCGGGAAGAATCGCTGAGGCAGGAAGCTCTCGATCGCTCCGGCGAGGAAGGCAAGGAGCCCGACAATCAGCAGGCCGCAGCCGATTCGTGAGCTCAACGGGGCATACGCCAGCAGGCGCAACAGCGGCTGCCAAAGTCGGTTTCTGGCGAAGCTCTTCTTGAGGCCGGCGGGAGCATTGGGTTGGCGCGTGTTCGTGAGACGAGGCCATCGTTGCCTGTTCTTCAGGACGTAAAGCGCGACAACTGTCCACGCGACGACGAGGAGCAGGCGGAAACCGGAAAACGACACCAGAAGCCACGTTATGCCGAACAGCGCCGCGGCGACGAACAGAAGACGAGGCAGCCACAGGAAAGCAACCGGATTGATGGATCGTGGTGCGGCTCCTTTGCCTGCGGAGGGCGCCGTGCCGATTATTTCGGCGCGTTGTTCCGGTTCATCGGGAACCTCGAACCGGGCCGCCAGCAAAGCGCGGGCCCAATACCATGCGGCAAAGGCCAGGAGCAGCAGCGCGATATTGAAGGCAAGCGTACTCCACGGATTGTCGATTGCTGCCAACATGTCATGGGTTTGCGGAGGGACAAGCAATCCGACGACCCCCAGCAACAGCACAGCAATCGGCGCACGGACCGTTCGCAGCATCGAGGCCCAGGATCGCATCAGACTCCCTCCCGACCGATCGGCACTGTTCGGACTTTGCGAACGCCGACCTCGAGCATGAGCATCCTCATCGTCCATGCCGCCCACCCTTCTTCAGGACTTCTCCTTCAGACCCAACATGGCGAGGGTGGCCGGATCCCCGACGTTGCCGTTGGGCGTGAGATTGTGTTCCTTTTGATAGGCGCGGACCGCATTGCTCGTTTCAGTCCCGTCCAGGCCGTCGGGCGGCAGAGCCTGGCAGCCTGTGCAGCTTTGTTTGCGCAAGGCGTTCTGGACCTGGAGAACACGGACGTCGGGCAATTCGGCTCTAGCGCTGTTCGTGCGCCCGCTTCCGCTCCCGCCCTTGGGTGAACCACCGAGCGACGCCAAAAGCGACTGGCTGCTGTCTTTCATCCACTCCATCAGACCTTTGCAATTCTTCGACGACAAAAGCTCATTTGGGTCGTCGCGACTGCGGTTGGGCGCTCTCGCCGTGGGGTCTTGCGCGCTAATGCAAGCCACCATCAACGCATGCATGATTTGAATCTGCATCTGCGCCAGCTGGGCGGTATTCGGTGCGGACGACGTGTCCGAGCCCTTGCCTGGCTGCGGCTGCTGAGGGGCCGGCGCCGCCGCCGCCGTGTTGACGGCAACGGCCACGCCGGGCTGTGTGCTCGAGGTCGTCGACGAACTCGTCTTTTGGCTGTTTCCGGCAGGGTTGCTGGTGTTGCTGCTGTTGTTGTTCCCGGCCAACGCAACCAACAGATAGCCGTATTGGCTGAGAATCAGCGCATAGGCGTCCTTGCCAATGACGCCATTGGCATAGGCCTGGCAGGCGCTGTAAAGGCCATCGCGCAGCGCCACGACGCCGGCAGTGCGTCCCGCCAGCGCTGCAATCGTTTCCGTATAGCTGTTGCTCCCGGAAAACTGTCCGGAGCTCCCTTGAAAGAAATTTCCGCTGGCAGACAGCTGCTGTTGCATGGCGAGCGCCGTCGCCCAATCCGGGCTCGGAGCCTGGCAGAGGACTCTGGGGACGTTTCCATCGACTGGCCGCTCCCGCAACGTGGTCAGCGTATAGTCGCCGCCGGGTAGAAGCACTGCCTTGTCGACGGCGCCGCCGATTGGCTGACCGGCTTCCGAATTTGGTTTGGGATCGTTTGGCAGCGCGGCCGCATATGTCGTCGGTTGATTGAAGATTCCACCCAATCCAATGGGCGTCTTGTTGGACGTCTCGCAGCCGCTCGCTATCCCACCGAGAAGCACCAGCGACAGAACTCGGCCGAACCTGAACCGGTTGATCGCAAGATTTATCATATCCCCCTCTCTCCCGAGGAGGGCCGTCACAAGCTCCGTGTCCTCCACCTTGTTGAGCTTGTTGCCCTTAACCCCCTGACAACACTATGGCGGGGCACGCGGGGTGTTGCAACTTATAAGATTTATAACCCATGCGATTCAATCGTAACGGGTCTGACGCTTCGTCGGTGGGGTTTGAGAACGGGCTGTCCAAGCTGTAGCTTTTGATCGCCCGCGAGGCATCCGCGGACCCGCATGATGACCGACGAAAGCGCGGCAACCGGGGAGGAACGTCTTCATGTATCGGCGATCGTTGATCCGCTCCGCCGCGGCAGCCGGCCTGCTGCCGAGTGCCGCCCGGGCGCAGTCGTTCCCGTCGAGGCAGCTCCGGCTGCTGGTCGGCGCGGCGGCGGGCGGCGGCGCCGATATCGTGGCCCGCATCCTGGCGCAGGAGCTGACCAAAGACGGCGGACTGTCGGTCATGGTCGATAACAGGCCCGGCGCCGGCGGCACGCTGGCGACCCGCGAGATGCTGCGGGCGCCGGCCGACGGCTACACGCTCCTGGTGGCCAATGTCGGCGTGCTGGCGATCATTCCCTATGCGACCAAGGACGCGGGCTACGACCCGCGCGCCGACATCGTGCCGGTCTGCCTGGCGGTCGATTTCTCCAACCTGCTGGTCGTGCACCCCGGCGTGCCGGCCACGACGCTGGCCGAGTATCTCGCGCTGGCCCGGCGGCCGGACGGCATGGATTACGGCACGTCGGGGGTCGGCAGCGCCGGCCATCTCGCCGGCGAGCTCCTGAAAGCGCTGAGCGGCGCGCGGCTGAACCATGTGCCGTTTCGCGGCGGCGGGCCGGCGATGAACGACCTGGTGGGCGGCCATGTGCCGTCGCTGATCGCGAGCGCCCCCACCGCCACCGGCGTCATGCGCGAGGGTCGCATCCGCGTGCTGGCCGCCACCGGCGCCAGGCGCTCGCCGTTCGATCCGGACATTCCCACCATCGCCGAGCAAGGCTTCCCTGGCTATGCCGCCACCAACTGGTATGCCGTCGTGGTGTCGTCCAAAACTCCGCCCGAGATCGTCACCACGCTGAACGCAATCCTGACCAAGGCGCTCGGCGCCCCCGAGGTGCGGACGGCGTACGGCCAGCAGGGCATGGAAACCCTGGCCAGCACGGCGGACGAGGCCGCCTCCCACATCGCCCGCGAAACCGAGATCTGGAAGAAGGTCATCGCCAACGCCGGCATCCGCCTGGAATGATCCTCGTCGATGAAGACCCGCCCTTGTAGGTGACGGTCTCGCCGCCTCGGGGGCGCGCCAGGCGGGCGAGGTGGTGGGCAAGCGAATCCTCGAAGCGGTGGCTTTAGCCAAGGGCGCGCACCAGCCACGTTGCCCACTCCGGCACACCATCTCACGGCGGCGTCATATCCGCCTTTTCCCAGCCCTTGCCCGGGTCGAAGAGCGTGATCGCCTTGGCGCGCTTGGCGGTGTCGATGCCGAGATCCTGCTCGTAGACGTCGCCGTGCTGGTTGACGATGAAGGTCATCACGCCGGTCTTGCCGTAGTCCACTGGCCAGGCGATGACCGCAAAGCCAGCGATCATGCGACCCTTGATCAGGTAGTCGTGGGCGCCGCCATGCGCCGCCGGTCCCTGTCCGTAGAGCAGGCGGAAGTGATAGCCGTAGTAACCCTCGGCGGGCTCACCCTTGGCCTGCGGCTGGGCCTGCGCCTTCGCCACCGCTGGTCCGAGCGGACTTTCGGGCGCGCCGGGGGCGGGCTCCCAGTAGAGGCCGTCCTTCTTGCCGGGCGAGCTGTGCAGACGGCGGGCGTAATGCGGCACGCCCACCTTCATCGGATCGAGCGCGGCGTATTCGCGCTCTGCGTCGACGATCGCCAGCAGCGTCTGGACCACCGCGAGTTCGTTGTGGCCGATGCGGCGGGCCTCGATCTCCTTGCGGCCGGCGGCGACGTCGAAGCGCCACTCGGCACCGTTCTTGACGATCGGAATGGGCATCGTCCAGCCGGTCGTGCCGGCCTCGATGGTCGCTCTCGCATCGTCGCTGACGACGACCTTGTGGTTGGCATCCCATCCCGCGAGGTACTTGGCGCGCGCCCGGTCTTCGTCTTCCGTGCTGCCGGGCACGAAGTCGCGCCAGCTCTCGCCCAGGATCGCCGACACGGCAGTATCGTCGCCGGCGCGCAGCGCGTCGGTGAGCGCGTTCGCCGCGGCCTCGGCGCTGGCAAAGCCCTGCTGCTTGCCGGCCACGGAAACGGTTTGCGGAGCGGGCTGCTGGGCCGCGGCCTCGAAGGCGAGGCCGGCCGCGACAGCGAGGCCCGCGAGAGCCAGCGCCAGCAGGCCGCGTCGCAGGATCGCCGGGCTCATCGCTGGCCTCCCGTCGCCGCGGCGGGATGGGCGGTGCCCGCGGCCGGGCGGGCAGCCGCTGCGGCAGGCGGACGCGCCGGTGCGGCCGGGCGAGCGGCGGCTGCGGGCGCAGCAGCCTTCGTCTGCTGGGCACGACCGCGCGCAGCCTCGCGATTGACTTGCTGGCCGCGATCGACGCCGCTCAGGGCCGCGCCGCGTTGCGCGGTTGGGGTCGTGGGCGCGCGGGTCTGGACCTGCGGCAGCGGCTGCGCCCCAGGGTGCGGGGTGGCAGATGGTTGCACGGGAGTCGCGCGCGCGATGCCCGGCTGGGTGGGCGCGCGCTGCGGGACGGGGTTGACCTGTTGCGGCACAGCCGGCCGAGCGTTGGGCTGCTGCGGCCCGGCCGGCCGCGCGGTGGCCTGCGCCGGCTGGCTCGCCGGCGCGTTCGCGGTCCGGCCGCGATATTGCTGGCGCTGATCGACGCCCGGCCGACTCTGGCCGTATTGCTGGCTCACGGCGGGATCGCGGTAGGCGACGCCCTTGCGATGGTCGGCATTGTGCTGCCACTGGCCGTTGTTGACGGTCGCGGCGTTGAACGTGCGGTCGATATGGACCGCGCGATCGACGTTGACGTTGACGTAGCTGTTGCCGCGTCGCCAGTTCCAGCCGCCGAAGATCGCACTGGAAGCGGCCAGCCCGATGCCGAACATGATGCCGCTCGCCTGCGGCGCGCCGTAGCCGTAGATCGGCTGCGGCGGATAGTAGTCGGGCGGATAGGCCGCATAGGGCCAGCTGCCGTAGGCCCACGTCGGATTGTAGTACGGCACGTAGATCATGGCGGCGTTGACCGGCTCGATCTCGATCATGCGGTCGTCTCCCGATCCCAGGGTGGAGACCGTCTGCTGGCTGTTGCTCGCCAGGTTTCCCGCCGCCGCCGCCTCGGCGCGCAGCCGCTGGACGGAGTCGGCCACGTCCTGTTGCTGGCCGAGCATTGCGTCGCCGAGCTTCTGCGTCCAGTCGAGATGCGCGTCCATGTTCGCCAGCACCTGCGGGAAGGCGGTGAGCGACTTGACGCTGACGTCCCAATCCTGGTTCGCGACGGCCGCCACGGCGGCGTCGCCCTTCAGTCCGGGATTGGCGCGCGACCAGCGCGCGGCCTCGACCACTTCCAGCGGATAGGTCGCCGCCATCAGGGTTTGCGACAGAAGCGCGTCGGGATAGAGCGCGATCGGCGCCAGCATCTGGTCGAGCTCTTCGCGCGTGAACGGCCGCCGGCCGTCCTGCGCGCGCACCGTGCGCAGCCAGCCGAGGCAAAGGGCGGCGGCAAAGGTCGCCATCAGGGTACGCCGCTGCATGGTGTTCGTTCCCTTCAGCGCCGACCTTGGCGCGCCGCCGTTGGCATCGGGCTCGCGACTACTGGATATTTATGTTGATGCCGAAGCCGGGGCCGTAAACCACCGGCGGCGGAGCGTAGTACGACGGCGTTTGGTAGTAGACCACCGGCGGCGCGTTGTAGGAATTGCCGCCCCAGCCTTCATTGCCGCGGTTGCCGTCGCGTTGATCCCGGCCACGATTGTCCTGGTCGTGATCTTTGTCTTGGGCACGATTTTTGTCCTGGTCGTGATTTTCCTGACCGCGATTCTGGCCCTGTGCGTTGGCCGATCCGGCAAACGTCCCGAGCGCAAGACAGGCGGCGACCGCAAGCCCGGCTGCCAGCCTGGCAGGACGACCGCGGGTCGATTTGGCGTCGATGATGCAGGCCATGACGACCTCCTGTGGTGAGTGTGATGCCATTATTGCTTCTGCGCCGCGGCGCCCTTGCGACCGGAGCTCTGGAACACCTGGTCGGCGACTTTCTTCTGCGCATCAGGCATCGAATCGTAGAGGGTCGCGAAGGCCGTCGTCAGGTTCTTCAGCCCGTCGACATGCGCCTGGGCGAACTTCGTATAGGACTTCAGATCGTCCACCGCCGTCATGCTTGGCTGGTTCTGGGCGGCTCGTTCGGCCGCCACTTTTTGCCAAGCGGCAGCATTTTCACGCATCGCCTGGGCGACGCCGTTCCATTTCGTTTCCTCGTCCGGCGTGATCTTGAGCGCCGCGTGCAGGTTGGTAATGCGTTGCTCGACGGTCTCCGCCCGGGTGTTGGCGGGAACCGCGGCAGTCTGGGCAGGCGCGGCAGTGGTCTGTGCAGAGGCAGTGACGCTGCCGAGGGTCACGAAAAGCGCGGCAATGGCGATCGGTTTCAGCATGATGGAAAGCTCCTGTGAGGCGCGATGCCCGGGCAATTGCGTAGATTGTGCGATTTGAACGCAGAGGGCGCGATCTGAACTCTTGCAACGCTCGTGGAAGGGTCCAGGTTTCATCGGCTGGCCACGCGGTCGCTCGATTTCAACCGGCCCACTGTCGACTGAAGCAGACGACGGCCGACAGCGACAGAAACGAGGCAGGATATGCGAATCACTCCGCTGATGATGGCAGGCGTGTTGGCGCTCGGCGCCACCGCCTCTGTTCACGCCCAGACGCCGGCCCCCGGTTCCACGGAGGCGGCGAAGACGAAGATGCAGCAGGCCGGACGCGACGCCGAACAGGCCGCGCAAGACGCCAGCGCGGCCGCCCGGCTGGCGGTCGACGCGGCCGGGGCCGCAGCGAAGGAAGCATCGCGGCAGACGACCGAGGCGGCGCAACGACTGGCGGCGCAAGCGGCGCTCGCCGCCAGGCGGGCCCAGGACAAGATCGAGGCGGCCAACAAGACCGCCACGACGGCTGCGAACGACTTCATGCTGAAGGCCGAGGACGCTGCCGGGAAGGCCGTCGTGGCAACCAAGGATGCGGCGGGAAAAGCCCAGGAAGCTGCAGAGGCCTCGATCAACTCCACGGTCGATGCGACGAAGAAAGCTGCCGTCGAAACCAGGGAGGCGATGACAAAGGCAGCAGACGCGACAGTCGCTACGGCGCGCGCCGCGGCTGATGCGGCGAAGGAGGCCTGGGAGAAGAACATGGGCAGTTCTTCCAAGTAGCCATTCACCTCCCCCGTCTTACGGGCACGGCTATCGCATGTGACCAAAAACTCCGTCATCCCGACCGGAGCCGAGCCCCTCGACTTCGCTCGGGACAGGCTCCGCGAGGCGCAGTGGAGGGACCTGCTCAGTTGCCTCGGCGACAAGAAGAGGTCCCTCGGCTACGCCGCCCCTTGGGCGGCTTCGCTCGGGATGACGAAAAATTAAAACGGGGAGGGATGACTTTGAGACGTCGCGGTCACGCCGCCCGCACGAGGCGAGGCACCGCGCCCTGGCCTCTCACCTCCGCCTCCTCGAATTCGGCGGCGGCAATCGCCCGGTCGAGCGCGGCGCGCAGCTCCTTGGCGGTCTCCAGCGAGAGCTCGATGCCGGCCCGCGCCCCGGGTTCGAGGCCGGTGTTGATGAAGTCGAGCGTGATGACGTCGCCCAGCGGCGCATGGCGCGCGTGGTCATAGGCGACCACCGCCTGCGAGAGCGGGAACCATTCGTCGCCGCGCTTGGCCATGCCCTCGGCGCGCGCGATCTCGATGATGGACGTGCACATGTCGGGGCCTCCTACTTCTTCGCCAGATGCTTGCCGAAGAAGGCGAACACCTTGCTCCAGCCATCCATCGCCTGCTCGGGCCGGTAGAGTGGCCGGTGCCAGTAGAAGAAGCCGTGGCCGGCGCCGTCGTAGCGGTGGAACTCGTGGTTCTTGCCGAGCTTCTTGAGTTCGGCCTCGTGCTGGTTGACCTGCTCGGGGCTGGGCGCGCGGTCGTCGTTGCCGAACAGGCCGAGCAACGGGCAGCCGAGGTCCTTCGTCATGTCGATCGGCGCGACGGGCGTCTTGGCGTTGAGCTCCTCCTTGGCCATCACCACGCGGCCACCCCATAGCTCGGCGCAAGCGTCGACGTCCTTGCGCTGGCAGGCATAGATGAAGGCGTGCCGGCCGCCCGAGCAG
>DASZJU010000022.1:0-11819 GCA_035947815.1 Reyranella sp. | reverse complement strand
CGGGCGCGCGGCGAAGGCGCGTTTCCCATCCTGTGGCACGAGATCCTGCCCAATGCCTGGCCGCCCATCATCGTCGAGTGCGGGCTGCGCGTGACCTTCGCCATCCTGCTCGGCTCGGCCCTGTCGTTCCTGGGCCTCGGCCCGCAGCCGCCCGCCAGCGAATGGGGACTCATGATCGCCGAAGGGCGCGATTTCCTCACGCAAGCGCCCTGGGTCAGCCTCGCCCCCGGCCTGTGCCTGTGCGTGCTGCTGGTGTCGGTCAACCTGGTGGGCGAGGGCCTGCGCGAACGACTCGATCCGCATTTGAGCGGTCGCGCGCATGCCTGACGCCGCCCTGACCAAGGTGTCGATGAGCGCCGGTGCAGCGCTGCAGATCGAGGCGCTGTCGGTGGCCTACGCGACGCGCGCCGGCTGGCTGCAGGCGCTCGACGGCGTGTCGCTCGCCATTCCGCCCGGCGGCGTGCTGGGCCTGGTGGGCGAGTCAGGGTCGGGCAAGTCCACTGTCGTGCTCGCCCTGCTTGGCCTGCTCGGGCCCTCTGCGCGCGTCGAGGCGCGACGCCTCGCCTTCGACGGCCACGACCTGCTGCACGACGCGCCCGTCATGCGCGGCCGCCGTGTGGGCGTCGTGTTCCAGGACACCGCCGCGGCACTCAATCCGGCGCTGACGATCGGCGCACAGGTGACCGAGCCGATGCGCATCCACCTCGGCACCGACCGCCGCGCCGCCTGGGATCGCGCGACGGCGCTTTTGGCCGAGATGGGAATCCCCCGCCCGGCCCTGGTGATGAAGAGCTACCCGCACCAGCTCTCGGGTGGCATGAAGCAGCGGGTCGGTATCGCCACCGCGCTCGCGAGCGAACCCGACCTGCTGTTGCTCGATGAGCCCACCACCGCGCTCGACGTGACGATCGAGGCGCAGATCCTTTCCCTGCTCGACGAGCTGCGGACGCGGCGCAACCTCGCCATGCTGCTGGTCAGCCACAACCTCGGCATCGTCGATCGCCTCTGCGATACAGTGTCGGTGCTCTATGCCGGGCGCGTGGCGGAGTCCGGCACGACCCACGCGGTGCTGCATCGCCCGCGCCATCCCTACACCAAGGGCCTGCTGGCCGCGCTGCCGCGGCCGGACCGCCCCCATGCCGGCCGCCTCGCGCCCATCCAAGGCAACCTGCCCGACCTGTGCGCGCCCGATCCGGGCTGCAACTTCCGCTCGCGGTGCGCCTTCATCGCGGCGGGCTGCGAGATGCCACAAGTACCGAGCATTGAGAGCCATTCGGTGAGCTGCCATCGCGTCGAGGCCATCGCCGACTTGCCGTGGCCAGCCGAGGCCGCGCCCTCCGCTGTCGCGCCGGTCGCCGCCGCTGTGCCGTTGCTGCAAGCCGAAGGTCTCAGCATTCGCTTCGATTCCGGCGGCTGGCTGCAGCGCCTGCTCGGGGAAGCCCCCGGCGTGCTGGCGGTGGATCGTGTGTCGCTCGCGATCCGCACCGGCGAGGTTTTGGGGCTTGTCGGCGAATCCGGTTGCGGCAAGTCCACCCTGGGCCGCCTGCTGCTGCGGCTGCTACCCGCAGCCAGCGGCACGCTGCGCTTTGCTTCCGCGGCAATTGGGGCAAAGCCCGACGCTCGTTTCCGCCAGCGCGCTCAGGTCGTGTTCCAAAACTCCGATACGTCGCTCAACCCGCGCCAGACTGTCGGCGCGATTCTGGCCCGTGCGATACGCTGGTTCGCGATCGCAAGCGTCAACGCCGAAGTGGCAGCCGAGGTCGGTCGCCTGCTCGACCTGGTCCGCCTGCCGCGCTCCTACGCCCAACGCTATCCACATCAGCTTTCGGGCGGGGAGAAGCAGCGCGTCGGCATCGCCCGCGCGCTCGCCTCGCGGCCCAGGTTCCTGGTATGCGACGAAGCCGTCTCGGCGCTCGACGTCTCCGTGCAGGCCGCTGTGCTGAACCTGTTGCGCGACCTGCGCGACGAACTGGGTGTGGCCTACCTGTTCATCAGCCACGATATCGGCGTCATCGCCCACATCGCCGACCGCGTGGCGGTGATGTACCAGGGCACGATCGTCGAGGAAGGCCCGGTCGACGACGTGCTGCATCCGCCCTACCACCCCTACACCGAGCTGCTGCTGTCTTCCGTCCCGCTGATCGGCAAGCGCCGCATCACGACCTCGACGCAAGCCGCGCGATCGGCACCGACGACAGGCGGATGCAAATTCGCCAACCGCTGTACTCGGCGGGTGGGACCGATCTGCGACAGTGTCTCACCGCCTCTGCAGCAGGCCGGGCCCGGCCATGCCATCCTTTGCCACATCCCTCTGCAGGAGCTGGCGAAGGTGCCGCACTGGCTCGACCAATGAAGGCCTCGAGACCCACGCCGATCAACACAAACCTCATGCTGAGGAGGCCGCGTAGCGGCCGTCTCGAGCATGGGCGACAACATGACTGGCTCCCACCTCAGCGCGGGGTTTACCCCGCGCGATCGAGACGCGGTCCTGCGGACCGCTCCTCAGGGTGAGGCCTTGTATGATGCGGGTCTGGAGGCCGCAGGCGCATGTGAATGCGCCGAGTCCGATGAAAGTTTTTGAGGAGCGTACGCGATGATGAACCTTGTCACGATCCCGAACCTGGTCGGCGGCCATCTCGGCGGCTGGCGCCATAGGGAAGCCTTCGCCAAACCGGTGATGAATCTCGAGGCCTTCATCGAGATGACGCAAATCGCCGAGCGCGGGAAGCTCGATGCCGTGTTCCTGGCCGACGGCAACGGTGTGCGCGACATGGATCGCCCGGCGCTATTCGCCGCCAACCATCCGTCGGCGCGGCCCGCCTTCTTCGAGCCGACAACGCTGCTCTCGGCTGTCGCCATGGTGGCCAAGCGCATCGGTGTCGTCGCCACGGCGACCAGCACCTACGAAGAACCGTACACGATCGCCCGCAAGTTCGCCTCGATGGACCATATCAGCAAGGGCCGCGCCGGCTGGAACCTGGTCACGGCGTCCAATCCGGGCGATGCGCTGAACTTCGGGCGCGCCGAGCATATGGGCCGCGAGGACCGCTACGCGCGTGCGCAGGAGTTTTATGAGGTCGTCGCCGCCCTGTGGGACAGCTGGGCGCCCGACGCCTTCCCGCAGGACAAGGCAACCGGCCAGTATCTCGATCCGGCGCGCGTGCGGACCATCGACCATCGCGGCACCCACTTCACCGTGAAGGGGCCGTTGAACATCTCGCCCACACCGCAAGGCCGGCCGGTCGTGTTCATGGCCGGCCAATCGGGCCCGGGCATGGAGCTCGCCGCGCGCTACGCCGACGCCTTGTTCGGCGCCGGCACGACCAAGCAGGATTGCATCGACGCCTATGCCGACATCAAGGGCCGCATGGCGCGCTACGGTCGTGCGCCCGACACGCTGAAAATACTGCCCGGAGTCAGCACCTTCGTCGGCCGCACCGCCGCCGAGGCGGAAGAGCTGTACGAGGAGCTGCAGTCGCTGATCTCCCCGCCGCTCGGCGTACACTATCTGTCGAAGATGCTGGTGCACGACCTCGAGGGCCTGCCGCTCGACGGCCCGTTGCCGACCGACATGGCGCCGGAGACGCTGGGTGGCAGCAGCCTGCGCCGCTACATCATCGACATGGCCCGGCGCGACAGCCTCACCATTCGACAGACCTACGAGCGCACGCTGCCCGCCCTGGGCGGCCCCGTCTTCAAAGGCAGCCCAACGCAGGTCGCCGACGAGATGGAGGATTGGTGGCGCAGCAAGGCCGGCGACGGCTTCACTATCATGGCGCCCGTCCAGCCGCGCGGCCTGCGCGACTTCGTCGACCTGGTCGTGCCCGAATTGCAGCGCCGCGGCATCTTCCGCAAGGAGTACGAAGCCACCACCTTGCGCGGCCATCTCGGCCTGCCTGAGGCGCCTAGTCGGTGGCGACAGGAACAGGCGACCGGGGAGCGCGGCGCGGCATGATGGTGCTGGGTTTCACGGGCGGCGCGCTGGGCGGCCATCTCGCCGGCTGGCGCCATCCGGACTCGTTCCCGACCACCAGCATGCAACTGCAATGCATGGTCGAGATGGCGCGGATCGCCGAACGCGGCAAGCTCGACATGATGTTCCTGGCCGACGGCAACGGCGTGCGCCAGATGGACAAGCCCGCCTTGTTCGCTGCCAACAGCCCGTCCGACCGTCCAGCGGTGTTCGAGCCGGTGACCCTGTTCGCCGCGCTGTCGCAGCACACCAAACACGTCGGCTTCGTCGCCACCGCCACCACGACCTACGAGGAGCCCTTCACGATCGCCCGCAAGTTCGCCTCGCTCGATCACCTGAGCGGCGGTCGCGCGGGCTGGAACCTGGTCACCACCCAATATGTCGAGGACGCCAAGAATTTCGGCCGCGACGAGCACATGGGCCGCGTCGATCGCTACGAGCGCGCGCGGGAGAGCCTCGACGTCGTGCGGGCGCTGTGGGATTCCTGGGCGACGGATGCGTTCCTGCAGGACAAGTCGACCGGCCAATATCTCGACCCGGCCCGCGTGCGCCTGACCAATCATCGCGGCACGCACTTCGCGGTCAAGGGACCGCTCAACGTGGCGCGCACGCCGCAGGGCCAGCCGGTGGTCTTCATGGCCGGCCAGTCGGAGGCGGGCAAGGAGCTGGCGGCCTACGGCGGCGAGGCGTTGTTCGGCACCGCCAGCGACAAGGCGGAGGCGCAGAAAGAGTATGCCGACATCAAGGGCAGGATGGCGAAGTACGGCCGTCCGCCCGACGCGTTGCGCATCATGCCGGCCCTCAGCGTGTTCGTCGGCCGCACCGCGGCCGAGGCAGACGCGCTGTTCGAGGAACTGCAGGCACTGATCCCGCCGGCCCTTGCCGTCAGCTACCTGTCGAAGGTCGTGGGCTTCGACGTCACCGGCGCGCCGCTCGACGGCCCGATGCCGCAAGCCCGTGGCGAGAGCCTGGGCGGCACCGCGATCGGCCGCTCGGTGTTGGACATGGCGGCCCGCGAGGGCCTCAGCGTACGCGCTACCTACCAGCGCGTCCTGCCGTCGATGAGCGGCAACATGGTGAAGGGCGATCCGCGTTACGTCGCCGACGTGATGGAGGATTGGTACAGGAGCAAGGCCTGCGACGGTTTCGTTCTCTCCATGCCCGTCGAGCCGCGCAGCCTGCGCGACTTCGTCGAGCTGGTCGTGCCGGAGCTGCAGCGCCGCGGTTTGCGCCCACCGGAGTACAGAGGTTCTACTTTGCGCGACAACATGGGCCTGGCCCATCCGGTGGACCCGTTCCTGGAGCAAGTTTCGGCTGGATAGAATCGGATTCTCGCTGGGGGCGCGCCACTCCGTTGGCGCGTATTCATGCTCATTCGGACCGCGGGCGTCCCGCCCGCTCATGATCATGAGCGGGCCAGAGGCCCGCGGTCCGGAAGACCATGATCGCGCCACTGGAGTGGCGCGCGCAGCGATGACACGATCGGTGCGGGCTTTAGCCGCAGATCTGCAGGATCGTGAGGATGTAGATCCGGACCATGTCGAGGTAGTCGACGATGTCGACCCTTTCGTCCGGCATGGTGTTGTAGCGTCCACCGGGGCCACAGACGACGCCGGGCATTCCTCCCATCCGATAGAGGTGGGCAGCATCGGTGCCGTAGAACCCGGGCGGCGTGATCGCGCCCGTCGGCTGTTTCTGGCCGCGCACCTGCAGGTAGGCCGAGTTGATCGCCTCGACGATCGGGTTGTCGGCCGCGACCTCGAACGAAGGCATCGTCACCCGACCGGTGGCCGTCTCGATCACGAGCGTCGCCTTCAGGCCGGGATGGCGGCGCTCCAGCGCGTCGAGTTCAGCTCGCAAGTCCGCCAGGGCGCCCTCTTCCGTCTGACCCGGCGCATAGCGTCCGGAGCCCTTGATCTTCACGTAATCGGCGACCTGGGGCGGTCGCCATTCGTGCAGCTCCTTGCCGAGCGCGCCATGCATCACTCCGACATGGACGCGGTTGATCTTCTCGTGTTCGGGTGACTTGGCGCCGGAAAATTTCAGGGCATTCAGGCGTGGCACGAGATCACACGCGGCAACAATGGCGTCGACCGCCTCCTCGCGCTTGGAGAGATGCCTTGTATCGCCGACCAGCTCGATGAAAAAGACGAAGGCCGCCGCATGCATCGTCAACGCCTGCAGGTCGGTCGGCTCGCTGTTGACGAAGTAATCGGCGCGATAGCCTTGCTTCACCAGCGCCACGGTGCCGACGCCGCCCTGCAGCTCGCCGACCACATAGGTCAACAGCACGTCGCCCTTCAACTTCACGCCGGCATCGACCAGCGTCTTGACGGCGCAGAAATAGGCCGCGTCGCCCGACTTCATGTTGGAGACGCCGATGCCGTAGATGAACTTGTCATCGACCTTTCCGCCCCACGGATCGACCGTCCAGCCCTCGGTCACCGGGTTGGTGTCGATGTGCCCGTTGAACATCAGGCTCTTGCCGCCGCCGCTGCCGCGCAGACGGCCGATCGCGTTGACGCGGTCGGCCTCGACCGGCGTGAGCTCGACCTCGAGGCCGAGGCCGCGCATCTGTTCGGCCATCCAGGCGGCCAAGGTCCGCTCGCCCTCGGTCTGGCTATAGCTCTTGTGTTGCACCATGCGGCTCAGGAAATCGAGGCAGTAGGCGGTATCGAGGCGGCGGAGGATGTCCTGGGCTTGCATTCGTTCTCTCCCGATCAGCCGACGGGCGCCGGCGAAGCTGCGATCAACTCGCGTGTATAGGGATGCACATTACCGGAGCGAAGATCCTCGATGCCCAAAAGATCGACGATTTCACCGTTGCGCATGACGGCGATGCGATGGGCGACCTGCTGCACGAGGTTGAGATCGTGGGTGATGAACATGTAGGCGGTGCCGTTCGCCGCGCGCAGCCGCAGCAGCAGCTCGACGACCGACGCTTGCACGGAAACGTCGAGCGGCGCGGTGATCTCGTCGCATATGATCAGGTCGGGCTTGGCCGCGAAGGCCCGGGCAATCGCCACCCGTTGCTTTTCGCCGCCCGAGAGCTGGTGCGGATAGCGGCGGGCGTAGGCGGCGGGCAGCCGAACCTCCTCGAGCAGCGACGGGATGGTCGAAACGTCGCCGCCGTAGAGCCGCAGCGGACGCGACAGGATGTCGGCCACCGTCTGGCGCGGATTGAGCGAGGAATCCGGATGCTGGAACACGATCTGCACCGCGCGGCGATACGCCCGGTCCATGTCGCCCGCGGAGCCGATGCGCCGGCCGGCCAGCGCGATGCTGCCGGTATAATCGGCAAGGCCGGTCAAGGCGCGGGCAATCGACGACTTGCCCGAGCCCGATTCGCCCACGACCCCCAGGATCTCGCCCCGCCGGACGTCGATGGCGATGTTCGCGGTCGCGGGCCGCGGTGCTGCCCGGAACAGCCGCTTGCGCTGGTAGCGGACGGCGATATTCGTGGCCGTCAGAAGCCCGTCGTCCGCGACCTGGTCGGAGACGAGTCGCTGCTCGGGCCGCGGCACGGCGGCCACGAGCCGGCGCGTGTAGTCGTGCCGGGGATGACGGAAAATCGTGGCGCTCGGTGCCTCCTCGACGATTGCACCCTGCTGCAGGATGGCGACCCGATCGGCGACCCGCGAGACCAGCGCGAGGTCGTGCGAGATATAGAGCGCAGCCACGCCGGTCTCCTGCCGCAGGCGGCCGAACAGTTCCAGGATGCGCGCGCCGGTAATGACGTCAAGCGCGGTCGTGGGTTCGTCGAAGACGATGAGCTCCGGCCGGCAGGCGAAGGCCGTGGCGATGCCGATGCGCTGCTTCTCGCCGCCCGATGCCTGGTGTGGATAACGGCGCATCAGCGCTTCGGGATGCCTGAGGTCGACATGCTCCAGCGCCCGGATCGCCTCCTGCCACGCCTCCTTCTCGTTGAGTCCGCGGTGGCGGACAAGGACCTCGGTGACCTGACGGCCGATCGTCAGGGTGGGATTGAGCGCGGTCGACGGATCCTGGAAAACCATGCTCATGCGCCGGCCGCGGATCGTCTCCAGCGCCTTCGCCGAGGCCGCGCGCAAGTCGGTGTCGCCGAGACGGATACGGCCCGCCAGCGCCTCGCGCGCGTTGGCCGGCAAAGACCGCATGATCGCCCAGGCCAGCGACGTCTTGCCCGAACCGGATTCGCCCACCAGGCCCACCACCTCGCCGGCCGAGATCGCGAGGTCGATGGACTGCAGCACGCGCTGGGTTCCGCCTCGAGTCACGTAGTCGAGTGCGTAGTCGCGAATTTCCAGCATCGGGCTCATCGCTCGTCCCGCGGGTTCAGCGCGTCGCGCAAGCCGTCGCCCAGCAGGTTGAAGCAGATCGCGGTCGCGGCGATGGCAAGCGACGGCGCCACGATCACCCACGGCGCCTGATGCATGAAGCGGCGCGCTTCGGACACCATCAACCCCCACTCCGAGGCCGGCGGCTGGGCGCCCAGCCCGAGGAAGGACAGCGTGGCGAACAGCATGACGGCGAAGGCGACGCGGATCGTCGCCTCGATGATCACGGGGGCGGCGACGTTGGGCAGCATTTCGCGCAGCACGATCCAGCTGCCGCTTTCGCCGCGGGCGATCGCCGCCCTGATGTATTCCTGCTGGCGGACGGCCAGCGCCACCGAGCGGGTAACCCGCGCCATGCTCGGCACGACCGAAATCGCGATGGCGAAAGCGGCATTCAGGCTGCCCTTGCCGAGCGTGCTGACCAGGATCAGCGCCAGCAGCAGGTGAGGCACCGCCATCACGGCGTCGATGGTGCGCGTGATGGCCTCGTCCCACCAGCCGCCGAGATAGGCCGACAGGGTGCCGACGCAGGCGCCGACCGCCGCGCCCGAAAAGGTGGCGGCGACGGCCAGGGGTATGGTCGAGCGCGCGCCGACCAGAAGCCGACTCAGCACATCACGGCCGAGCTGATCGGCGCCGAACCAGTGCATTTTGCCGGGTGCCGCAAACCGGCCGGCGAAGTCCATCGCTTCCGGTTGGTAGGGAGCAGCCGCCCCGCCGAAGAGGCAGGCGAGAACGAGCCCCACCAGGAGAATGCAGCCCAGCACGCCTTGCGGGGTGTGCATCAGGCGGCGCAGCGTATCAGTCATAGCGGATGCGCTTGTCGATCATCGCATAGGCCATGTCGGCCAGCGTGTTGGCGATGGCATAGGTGCCGGCCATGATCATCGCCCCCGCCTGGATCGACGGCAGGTCGCGGGTCGTGATGGCGACGATCAATTGCCGGCCGATGCCGGGAATGGCGAAGATCTCCTCGACGACGATGATGCCGCCCAGCAGGTAGCCGACATCGAGGGCGACGATGGTGATGGTCGGCAGCAACGCGTTGCGCAGGACGTGGCGCATCAGCACGGTGCGGGGCGGCAGGCCCTTCAGCCGGGCGGCGCGGATATAGTCGCTGTTCAGCACGTCGATCGTCTCGGAACGGACCATGCGCGAGACGTGCGCGACCAGGATCAGCGACACCGTCGCCACCGGCAGGACCAGGTGGCGTATGCTGTCGGCCAGGTTCTCGGAAGGCGCCACATAGCCGGTCGCCGGCAGCAGCTGGAACTGGTCGGCCACGACGATCAGCAGCAGGGTCGCGGTGACGAATTCCGGCAGCGATACGCCGAGATACGAGATCAGGCCCGAGACGACGTCGGCCGCCTTGCCGCGGCGCAGCGCGGCCAGCATGCCGAGCGGAATGGCGACCACCAGCATGACCGCGATCGACAGGCCGCCCAGCAGCAGCGAACGGCTGAGCGCGATGAACATCGTCGGTCCGACGGGCTGGTCGGTCCGCATCGAGGTGCCGAAATCGCCGCGCAGCAGGCCGGACAACCAGTGCCAGTATTGCAGCCACGCCGGATCGTTGAGGCCCAGCCGCAGGCGCACCGCGGCCAGCGCCTCGGGCGTGGCG
Source organism: Reyranella sp. (assembly GCA_035947815.1). Classification (GTDB taxonomy): domain Bacteria; phylum Pseudomonadota; class Alphaproteobacteria; order Reyranellales; family Reyranellaceae; genus Reyranella. Next base: position 1,909 of record DASZJU010000022.1, on the reverse strand, counting down.
TTCTCGCCGAGCAGGGTCACTGCGGCGTCGGCGGGCAGCAGTTGGGTCAGCCCGAACACCACGATCGACACGACCAGCAGCGTATAGAGGACAGTCAGCAGCCGCCGCAGCAGCCAGGCGATCGACACCGCTCAGCCCCGCTTCGGCGCGCCTTCACCGAGCCAGGTGCGTTCGAAGCGGAAGATGTGGCCGCGTGGATGCAGCCCGTAGCCCTGCACGTAGGACCGCTTGCCACCCAGAAGATCGAAGAAGATCGGAATGATCGAGGGCGTCGCCTCGTACATCATGTCCTGCGCCTTGCCATAGATCTCGGTGCGCCGGGCCTCGTCGCTGGTCTGGCGGCCCTCGGCCACCAGCCTGTCGAACTCAGGATTGTTCCAGCGCGTCTCGTTCCACGCCGCATCGGAGGTGTAGAGCAGCGTGAATACGCCGTCGACCGTCTGCTGGGTATTGTAGATGCCGATGTAGAACGGCCCCTTCTTCCAGACTTGGTCGAGATAGGCCGCGTGCGGCATCGTTTGCACCGTGATGCGGAAGCCGGCGGGCTTGGCCATCTCGCGCATGGCGACGGCGAGCTGGGTGCGCGTGCCAGGGTTGTCGGAAGCGACCAGGGTGAGGTCGATGCCGTCAGGGTAACCGGCGGCGGCGAGCAGCCGCTTGGCCTCGGCGATATCCTGCTTCTTGGGCGTTTCCTTCTTGTAGAACTGGTAGATCGAATTCACCGGCACGTCCTGGCCGGGCGTGCCGGCATCGAGGGCGACGAAGCCGACCAGCGCTTCGCGGTCGACGCACAGCGACAGCGCCTTGCGCACGCGCGGATCGTTGAAGGGTTTTAGGTCGCACGCCATGTTGACGTTGAGGAACTGGCCGGACGGCACCTGCATGGCGTCGACGCCGCGCACGCCTTTGAGCCTGGGGAACTCGCTCTGCGCGGTGATCACCATCAGGTCGTTGTCGCCCGAGAGCAGCGCCGACGTTTCGGCCGAAGGGTCGGGATAGACGCGGATCTCGATGCGGTCGAGGTAAGGCTGCTCGGGAATGAAATAGTGCTCGTTACGCGCCACCACGATCAGCCGGTCGGGCTCGTAGGACACCAGCTTGAACGGCCCCGTGCCGATCGACTCGCGCGACAAACGGCCGAGATCGCCCTGCGCGATGGCGGCGGGGATGATGCGCGTCGCGTTGTAGGCCACCGTGGCCGGCAGGTCGACGAAGGGTGCGTGCAGGCGGAACAGCACCGTCTCGTCGTCGACGGCCGCCGCTTCCTTGATCACCGAGACGATGGAACGGGCAGGCGATGCAGTCTTGGGATCGAGGATCGCGACATAGGTCGCCACGACGTCCTTTGCGGTGCAGGCCGAGCCGTCGCTGAAGCGCGCGCCCTTGCGCAGCTTGAAGGTCCACTCCGTGAAATCGGCATTCGACGACCACGATTCGGCGAGATCGGGCAGCGGCTTCATATCGGTCGTGAGCGTCGTCAGGTTGCTGTAGCAGAGCTCGGCGATCATGTGCTCGGGATTGACGCGCGTGCGCAGCGGATGGATCACGCTCGCCGCCTGGTCGACCGAGACCCGCAGCGTGCCGCCGCGCCGCGGCGCCTGGGCAGAGGCAAGACGCGACAGACCTGACAGGGCCGGCAATCCCGCTGCCGAGGCGAGAACCGCCCGCCGTGTTGGATGCCTCATCCTGAGCCTCTTGTGTTTGCGATTGCCGGAACCAACAGGGCATTCCCTGCAAAGTCCATGCAATTCGCGGACTATTGCGAAACGCGACCGAGCTCATCCGCCAGATCGTAGCTTTCGAGCATATCATTGAGGGCGCGGTGGGCGGCCGGCCAGTCGTAGGTGCGATAGGAATGGCCGGCGGTCACGAAGCTCGCCCCGGAGTAGAACATTTCGTACTGGGTGTG
>DASZJU010000021.1:0-2299 GCA_035947815.1 Reyranella sp. | reverse complement strand
ACCGCGGCCACAAATGCCGCACAGGCCTCGACGGGTGAAGAGATCAGCGTCGGTAAGAAGGCCGTGACGCCGCTGGCCGGCAGGGCCTCGGAAATGGCGGCGATGGCGTCGGCCCCGGCCGCAGCGTCGTGCCCGGCGTAGCCGTTGACCTGGAGGTCTATGAAGCCAGGCGCGATCATCTCGCCGGGCTCCGCCACAACTTCTTCGTCGGGGCGCTCAGGCGGTTCGCCGCGCCCGACCCACGCGATCGTTTCACCGTCCACGAGCACCGCGTCGCCGTCCTTGACGCCGTGAATCGAACCGCGCAGCAGCGTTTTCATGGACGCTGCGCTTCCGACAGGGTCGCCTCGAGGCTGCCGCCGGCGGCGGAGAGCAGGTCCTCGGCCTGCTGGGCGCTGACCCCAAGGCGGAGCATGAGGATGGCCGCTTTGCTGTCGCCCCGCGCGTCGCTGAGCGCGAGTGCCGCCTGCTCGATCGATACGCCTCCCAACTCAGCCACCAGTCGCTCGGCCCGTGCGCGCCGTTTGTCGTTGGTGATGACAACGTTCACCATCCGGCCCCGGTACGTGTGTCCGAGCCGGATGAAGGCGCCTGTGCTGATCATGTTCAGGGTGACCTTTTGCACCGTGCCCGCCTTCAATCGCGTCGAGCCGGCGATCACCTCGGGGCCGGTCTCGATCTCGATTGCAATATCCGCCGCCTGCCCGAGCGGTGACCTGGGCGTGCACGTCAGCGCCACCACCAACGCTCCGGCGGCTTTCGCGGCTCCAATCGCCGAGAGCACGTAAGGAGTGGTGCCGCTCGCGCTGATGCCTACCGCCACGTCCCCGGTTCCGACTCCAGAGTGCCGCGCGTGTTCGCGGCCGCGATGGGCGTCGTCCTCCTGCTCGTCGTCTCCCCCTTCATGCGCCTGGATGAGGTCCGCCGCGACGCCAAAGGTCGCCGGGCACTCTGCTGCGTCGAGCGCCGCGATTCTTCCGCTGGTTCCGGCGCCGAAGTAGTGCACGCGGCCGCCCGAGCGCAGGCGCTCTGCTATCGCATCCACCGCGCGGGCGATCTCGGAAACCTGCGGATGGATCGCCTCGTTGGCGCGAAGCTCCTCGGCGTGCATCAGTTCGACGAGCTCGAGCGCCGTAAGAGATTCGATCTCGTCGGCGCGTGCATGGACGCTTTCGCTCATGGCCTCATGACCTCGGCCGCGGCTTCGCCGCACACTCGGGCGGCTCCATACGTGGCGATGTAAGCCTTCGCGCCCTTCGGTCGGCATTGCGGCAGTCCCATCTCGACCACGACGGCATCCGGCCGCCGAGCTAGCACGGTGTCCGCCAGCTCCGATTGCCACGCGTGGCGGTGCACGTCACGCACGACGAGAACCAGGCTCTTTCCCTCAGCGGAAGCCAGGAGCGCACCGAGATCCACGGTCCCATCGTGCGCCTCGACCGGCGTGACTCGGACTCCCCTTTCGGCGAGGGGTTGCGCCATGCCCCATGACACCTTGCCCGCGGCGATGGACCGCATCCAATCGACCTGGACGACAGCGGCCTCATTCCCGATCCTGACCTGGCCTTCAGCCTTGATGGCGCGGCGCGCGGCGACGAGACCGAGGCTGCGATCGGCAACCGCGGTGCGGTTCTGCCGAGAACGCCAGGACGCAAGCGCGTCGACGCGCCCAGCCGCCTCGGCGAGCCTTCGTTCGGTCAGGCGGCCGGCCACCACCGCGGTCGCGATCGCGCCAATCACCTCGTCGACCACTTTCTCATCGGCGAGCCCGCCTCCGATGCACAGGGCGTCACAACCCGCGATCAGCGCGCGCACCGCCCCGTCGGCCACGCCGTATTCATCACTGAGTCCGCGCATCTCGAGCCCATCGGTGACGGCGAGGCCCTCGAACCGGAGCTCATCGCGCAGCAGGCTGGTCATGATTTGGCGGCTGATAGTGCCCGGCACATCGTCGATCGCCGGCACCAGGATGTGCGCGCTCATGATCGCCTGCACGCCGGAGGCGATCGCCGCCTGGAACGGGGCAAGCGCACGTCGATGTGGATCTTCGGTGACGACCGGCAGCGCGAGGTGGGAGTCGACCGATGTGTCTCCATGACCTGGAAAGTGCTTGGCGCAGGCCGCGACGCCCGCGCTTTGCAGGCCCTCAACCCACGCCGCCGTGTGCGCGGCCACCAGGGTCGCGTCGGAGCCAAACGCCCGCGAGCCGATCACCGGGTTGGATGGATTGCTGTTCACATCCGCATCGGGCGCCAGGTCCAGGTCGACTCCAGCGGCCGCCAGCTCCGCGCCCATCGCC
>DASZJU010000020.1:0-12521 GCA_035947815.1 Reyranella sp. | reverse complement strand
TTCAGCGGTTCGTCGAGCAGCCAGATCGGCGCCTGGCTGAGCACGACCCTCGCCAAGGCCACCCGCCGGCGCTGGCCAGCCGACAGCGTGCGCACGGGACGGGCCGCCAGAGGCGAAAGATCGAGGGCCAACAGCGCATCGTCCAGGCGATCTGCCGCCGGCAGCGCGCCGCGCAGGCGCTCGGCGACCAGAAGATTCTCGCGCACCGAGAGGTCGCCCTTGAGACCCTCGAGATGGCCAAGCCAGGCCAGCCGGCCGCGCCAGGTCTCGGGCTCGGCGCGGCCATCGGCGCCCTGCCAGCGGACGGTCCCGGCGTCGGGCCGGACCAGCAGGGCGAGTGCGCGCCGAAGCGTGGTCTTGCCGCTGCCGTTGCGGCCGGTGAGCGCCAAAAGCTCGCCCGCGCCCAGAGCGAACGACAGGTGGTCGAAGACCCGCCGGCCGCCGCGGCGGCAAGCGAGGTCCGTTACCTCGAGGACAGGGGGCGCCATCGGCGCCGTCGTAGCATGGCCCTATGAGGGCAGGGGGCAAAGAAAAAGGCCGTCTTCTCGGGGGAGAGTGAGAAGACGGCCTAAGCGCCTCCGAAGAGGCTGGAACGTGGCTTTGGGGGGACCACGTTCGGGGGAGATACAAACCGAAGATGGAAACACCCGATGGCCGTCGCTAGACCCAAATAGGGCATAAGTGTGATTTTTCGATCACGCTGCCCAAGCTGTTGAATTGGGAAGATGTCGTGCTGAATCAACGGATTGGCAGAACGCCTGCGCCTCACGCGTAAGGATCGGCGGCGTCGCGCATGCCATCGCCCATGAATTGGTAGGCCAGGATCACCAGGATCACCGGCACGACCGGCAGCATCAACCACCAGTTCACCGCCACCACGTTGATGTCGGTCGCCTCGTTCAACAGCACGCCCCACGAGGTGATGGGCGGGCGAAGGCCCAAGCCCAGGAACGACAGCGCCGTTTCGGCCAGGATCATCGAGGGGATGCTGAGCGTGGCCGAGGCGATGAGATGGCTCATGAAGCCGGGCAGCAGGTGGCGGCCGATGATGCGGCCGGGCTTGGCGCCCATCATCTGGGCGGCGGAGGCGTAATCCTCCTCGCGCAGCGACAAGAGCTTGGAGCGCACGGCGCGGCCCAGGCCCGGCCAGTCGAGCAGCGCCAGGATGAGGGTGATGCCGAAATAGATCACCAGCGGCGACCAGGTGACGGGCAGCGCCGCCGACAGCGCCAGCCACAGCGGCAAATGCGGGAAGCTCTTGATGATCTCGGTGAGGCGCTGGACGACCATGTCGACCCAGCCGCCGTAGTAGCCGGCGAGCCCGCCCAGCACCAACGCCAGGGCGAACGACAGGGTGATGCCGATGAGGCCGATGGTGAGCGAGATGCGGGCGGCATAGACGATGCGGCTGAACATGTCGCGGCCCAGGCGATCGGTGCCCAGCCAGAAGAAATGCCCGCCCTTGGGGGGACAGACGAAATGGAAGCTGCCCTCGATCAGGCCCCAGAATTCGTAAGAGTCGCCCAGACAGAAGAAGCGCAGGGGCTGCGGCTTGGTCGGATCCGGCGTGTAGACGCGCTGCAGCGTTTCCATGTCGCGCGTGGTCTTGTGCCCGTAGACGAACGGCCCGAGGAACGTGCCCTGGTGGAACAGGTGGACCTGCTGCGGCGGCGCGAAGATGTAGGCGGAGCTCCTTGTCTGCAGGTTGTAGGGCGCGATGAATTCGCTGATCACGGTCGACAGATACATCAGCGCCAGGAAGACCATCGACACGACAGCCGGCCGGTGGCGGCGGAAACGCCACCACATCAGCTTCCACTGGCCCGCCATGTAGTACTTTTCCTGCTCGGCGGTCAGGCGCTCGGCGACGTAGGGATCCCACGGCTCGCGATTGACGTAATGCTCGGCGCGGCGCTTCGGGTTGGCGGGCGGGGGCGTGGTCGCTCGGTCGGTCATGACGCGCTCACTTCTCCGAAGACGCGCCGAAGCGGATGCGCGGATCGAGCGCCGCGAGCGCCAGGTCGGAGACCAGCATGCCGACCACCGTCAGCGTCGCCACGAACAGCAGGAAGGTGGCGGCAAGGTTGACGTCCTGGGTTTTCAGCGCGCCTAAAAGCATCGGACCGGTGGTCGGCAGCGACAGCACGACCGAGACGATGACCGAGCCCGAGATCACCTCGGGCAGCAGCCCGCCGATGTCGGCGACGAACGGGTTGATGGCGTGGCGCAGCGGGTACTTGATCAGGAGCCTTATCGGCGCCAGGCCCTTGGCGCGGCCGGTGACGACGTACTGCTTCTGCAGTTCGTCCAGCAGGTTGGCGCGCAGCCGGCGGATCATGCCGGCGGTGCCCGACATGCCGATGACGATCACCGGGATGACCAGGTGCTGCAGCACCGACCAGGCCTTGCCCAGGCTCATCGGCTGCTCGATGTACTCGGGATCCATCAGGCCGCCGATCGACAGGCCGAAATAGACCTTGCCGACATAGAGCAGCACCAGCGCCAGCAGGAAGTTCGGGATCGAGAGGCCAACGAAGCCGATGAAGGAGGCGACGTAGTCGCCCATCTTGTACTGGTGGGTGGCGGCGTAGACGCCGATGATGAACGACACGATCCAGATGAAGGCGATGGTGGCCGTTTCCATCACGATGGTGAGCGCCAGGCGCTCGCCGATCAGGTCGGCCACCGGCACGGTGTCCTGGCAGCTCAAGCCGAAGTCCCAGCGGAAGATGCCCGAGATCCAGTGCAGGTAGCGCTGCCATACCGGATGGTTGAGGCCGTACATCTGGCGCAGCTCGTCGGCGCGCTGCATGGCATCGGGATCGCCGCGCGACAGCAGCTCGTCGATCTGCGAGGTCACGCAGTCGCCCGGCGGCAGGTCGATGATGAAGTAGACGAGCGCGCTGATGACGAACAGGGTCGGGATCATCAGCAGGATGCGGCGGGCGACGTAACGCAGCATGATGCCTCAATTCCCCTGTTTCGCTGCTGGCCGTGTAACACGCACGAAGTGCCCGGGCGACGTCTCGGTCCAGAAAAGCCGGTTCCGGCCGGTGTCGCGGAACGGCTCGGGCCAGGCCGACGGATCGGACGCCTTGCCCTCCATCAGCGCGCCGAGATCGAGCCGCGCGTCGGGATCGGGCATCGGCACGGCCGACAGCAACGCCTTGGTATAAGGATGCAGGGGATTGCGGAACAGCTCGCCCGACGGCGCCAGCTCGACCAGGCGGCCGGCGCACATTACGGCGATGCGGTCGGCGATGTAGGCGACCACGGCGAGGTTGTGCGAGATGAACAGGTAGGTGAGGCCGAGCTGCTTCTGCAGGTCCTTCAGGAGATTGAGGACCTGGGCCTGGATCGACACGTCGAGCGCCGACACCGGCTCGTCGCAGATCACCATGTCGGGCCTGAGCGCCAGCGCGCGGGCGATGCCGATTCTCTGGCGCTGGCCGCCCGAGAAGGAGTGCGGATAGCGGCTGAGATGGCGGCGGTCGAGCCCGACCATCTCCATCAGCTCGCTCACCATCTCGCGGCGATAGGCGTCATCGCCGATTTTGTGGATCTTCAGCGGCTCGACCAGGATGTCGTAGACGGTCATGCGCGGATTGAGCGAGCCGAACGGGTCCTGGAAGATGAACTGCAGCTTGGTGCGGAAGCGGTCGAGATCGCCGCCGTCGAGCGACAGCACGTCGATCTTGCGGCCCCAATCGTCGTAGACGATGCGGCCGGTCCCTTCGTTGGGATCGGCCGACACGCCGCGCATGAGAATCTTGCTGAGGGTGGTCTTGCCGCAGCCCGATTCGCCGACCAGCCCCAGGCACTCGCCGCGCTCGACGTCGAAGCTCACGTCGTTGACGGCGCGAATGGTGCGCGTCGTGCCGCCGCCGACCAGCTGCTCGATCAGGGTGTCGGCCTTGCGGATGCGGAAGGTCTTGGAGAGATGCCGCACCTTCAGCACCGGCGCCTCTGTATTGAACGAGGTCGTGGGCTGGGAGACCGCCTTCTCCTTCAGGAGATGGCCGGTCGCCGCGGTGATCTCGCGGATCGGCACCAGGCGCTCGCCGGGCGCCATGTCGAAGCGCGGCACGGCGTGCAGCAGCGCCTTGAGATAGGGATGCTGCGGGTCGCGGAAGATGGCCTGCAGGTCGCCCGACTCGACCACCTTGCCGCGATACATCACGACCACCTCGTCGGCGATGTTGGCGACCACGCCGAGATCGTGGGTGATCATCAGCAACGCCATGCCGAGCTCGGCCTGCAGGTCCTTGATGAGGCGCAGGATCTGGGCCTGGATGGTGACGTCGAGCGCGGTGGTCGGCTCGTCGGCGATCAGCAGCGCCGGCCGGCAGACCAGCGCCATGGCGATCATGGCGCGCTGGCGCAGGCCGCCCGACAGCTCGAACGGATAGGTGCGCAACGCCCGCTTGGGGTCGGGGAAGCCCACCATGCGCAGCATGTCGGTGGTGAGCGCCTCGATCTCGGCCCGCGCCAGCTTGCGGCCGGACCGCTGGACCGCTTCGTTGATCTGGTCGCCCAGGAAGTGCATGTCGCTGAAATGGCCGCCGCCATGCAATTCGACCGCCTCGCCGATCTGGTCGCCCACCGTGTGCAGCGCCGACAGCGAGGTCATGGGCTCCTGGAAGATGATCGAGATAGCGCCGCCGCGGATGGTGCGCATCTCCGGCCCGGCGCGATCGAACTTGGCGATGTCGACCGGACCGCCCTCCTTGACTCGCGGATCCTCGAACAGGATCGAGCCGGCGGGAATGGTGGCGGTGCGCGGCAGCAGGCCCATGATGGCCTGGCTGCACACCGATTTGCCCGAGCCCGATTCGCCGACCAGGGCCAGGGTGCCGCCGGGCGGGATCGAGAACGAGACGTTGTCGACGGCCCGCAAGGTGCCCTCGTGAACGCCAAATTCGACGGTCAGGTTCTCGACGCGCAACAGATCCTTCATACCGTCGCTTCCTGACCGGCCACCGCAATACCCATCGCCCTGAGATTGGCGCGCGTTGCCTCACTCATCGTCAATCCCGTCTGTCCCGCCGCATCGGCCGCCCGTTCGACAATGTCATGGAAGCCGTCAAGCGAAGAATCGATCTTCAGCGTGCGCCCGCCGGCCGAACCCAGGGTGAGCTGCATCCAGCCGTCGGAGCGGTCGCGCTTGGTCGAGAAATAGCTGAGCTTCAGCCGGTCGAGGCGGTTCCATTCGACGACGGCGCCGGCCGGACCGTCGGCGCAGAGCGTGTCCGGGCCCAACAGGTAGCGCGTGTGATGGCGGAGCGCCGTGCGTACCAGGAACAACGCGAAGAGCACGAAGCCCGCGCCCAGGATCAACGCCAACCAATGATTGACCTCGAGTGCCAGCAGCGGCGCACCGCACAGCACGACGCCCGCCCCGGCGCGAACGTAGTCGGCCCACAAGGTCTGACGCGGATAGCGCAGATCTGCCGAACTCAACCGCGTGCCTCCCCTTCCGTGACATCCTGGTCGCGCACTATTCAGCCGCAAACAGCTCGCGCGCCGGCCGGATGCGGATGCCCGGCAGCGTCGATGCTTTTTCCCACAACGACCTTAAGAAATCCCACGCCCCGCCGTCCATCGCAAGATGATGACTGAGAAGCCCGACCGGCTCATACGCCACGGTGCGTGCATGAGCCAGAGCGGCGACCAGGGTGGCCAATGCCGCAGCCTCGCCAACGAAACCGCGCCCGCTTTTCCAGTCGATCAGGTCCACGTGTGTATTGATCTGAAGAAGTCCGCTCACCGGGCGAGCCCGCCGCCGCGGCCCGAAGGTCGACAGGCCGCTGAAGCCGATCTCCGGCAGGGTGGGCACCAAGCCAGGCGCAATACGGTTCCAGGGCGGCACCATGACGCTCCGCGCGCGGCCGCCAAACAGCCGCTCCAGCGCCAACCAGCCGGTGCCGAGCTCGCCCAGCACGATCATGGCCGGCCGGTGCGGCCCGAGTTCGGCTTTCTTTTCACCGGGCGAGGCATGGTTGAGGTGGGCGTAGCCGTGCTGCAGCAGGTCGATCGCGGGCTCGGCGCCGAGACGATCCACCAGTGCTTTCGTGGCGAGCGCCGGCACCACGGCGAGCGACAGCGGCGCCTGGGTTTGGCGATGGAGCTCCAGAAGCCGGTCGAGCGCCACGCCCGAATCGGCGGCATCGTCGTCGCGCCACCACAACTCGGCGGTGCGGCCATCGTCGCGCCAGCGCGCGGCCTCCTCGTCGAGGGCCTGCCAGCTGCTCACAGCAGACGCTTCAACAACAAAGCGGTGGCGGGACCGCCATTGGCGTCGCACGGCGGGAAGCTGCGCAACGAAGGGCCGGCGAGGGCCCGCCGAACGGCATCTGCCAGGCTGTCGGGCGATAACGTGCCGGGCGGCACGACGGCCACCATGCCGCGTTCGGCCAGCAGCGCGGCGCGATCGGCCTGCTCGGTCTCGCGCGCCGTGCCGAAGGGCACGAGGACGGCGCGGTCGGCGCAGCACAATGTCTCGATGGTGGTGTTGTAGCCCGCCTGGGAGATTGAGAGCGTCGCATTGGCCAGCAAGGTGGTGAAGTCCGGCCGCGCCGCTTCGATCACAATTCCTTCACTCTTGGCGCCCGCGCTGCCATCGAGCGCCGCGCGTGCCGCCGCCAGCATGTTCGCACCGACCAGCAGGCGCCACCTCCGATCGGCCAGCGGGGTTTTCGGCCGCGCCAAGAGGGCGGCGTGCAACAGCGGCGCGCCGACCGCGCCGCCGCCCGCCGACACGACGACGTCGCCGCTGCCTTCCGGGACGCTCCCCTTGGGGGCTTGGAACCGCTGCGCCAGATCGTGCTCCGCAACAAAGCCGGTGTAGAGGGCACGCGACTTGATGCGGTCCCAGCCGGCAAAGCTCCGCGCCAATCCTACGAAGCTCGGATCCGCGTGGATCAGTATGGAATCGAAAAATTTTTCGATGATCTCGACCGATTCCGAAACCCGCTGCGGCGAGGCCGAACGGCGCACCACGTCGCGCACCGAGGACACGATCCGCGGCCGGGGGTTCATTGCCCTTGCCACCTCCAGAAGCGGCAGCAGCTCGAAGCGCAGCCGCGTGCGGCCAAAGGGGAACTGCTCGGTGATCAGGATGTCGGGCGCCTCGGTGCGCAGCAGGTCGAGCAGCTCCTGGGCGCGCTTGCCGGCGAACGCCTCGTCGAGCGGCGTGCCGTCGAGGCGGCACAGGTCCTTTAGCGTTTCGTCCGCCGCGCGCAGCGGCGGCAGTTGATGGAAACGCGCGGCGCCCATGGTCAGGCCCGTGACAGGCGCGCCGCCCGACACCAGCAGCACGTCGAAGCCGCCTTCCGCCAAGGCCCGCGCCAAGGTGGCGGCGCGGCGCAGATGGCCGATGCCTAGAAGATGCTGCACGTGGAAGAAGACGCGTGCGCTCACGACGCACCATTCAGGGGCACGTTGAGACGGTCCACGGCGACGACGCCGTCGGTGCCCACCGTAAAGAAGTGGACGCAGCGCCAGTCGAGCTTGTAGGGCGGTCGGCCGGTCATGTCCCAACCGGTCGCCAGCGCCAGCAGGGCGCGGATCGCGGCCTTGTGCGAGACGGCGACGATCGGCGCGCCGGCCTCAGCGATACGCGTCGTCCAACGGCCGAGGCGCGCCATCACCGCGCGCGGCGATTCCCCGCCGGGCGGCTGGAAGTCCAGCCCCCGGCGCTCGGCGTCGAGGAAGCGCTCGCCCACGGTCAGGCGCAGTTCGGCGATGGTGTGACCTTCCCAGGTGCCGAAGCTCATCTCGCGCAGGGCCGGATCGATGGTGACGGCCGCGGAAGGCTGCAGCAGCTCGGCAGTGCGCCGCGCGCGTTGCAGCGGACTGGACATCCGCAGCCAGCCGTCGGCGGGCGGCGGCAGGCGCCAGCGTCGTGCCTCGGTCTCGCCGGCAGGGCTCAGCGTCGTATCGGTGAGGCCTTGCAGGCGGCGCTCCTCGTTCCAGGTGGTGGAAGCGTGGCGCAGGATGGCGAAGGGCAGGCTGCTCATCGGAGCGTCCGCAGGGCTGCGGCCAAGGCATGAGCAGCGGCGCGCTCGTCATGGTACGCCGCGATCCGCTCCCTGGCCGCTGCCGCCAGCCGGACGCGCTCGGCCGGCGCCTCGAGCAGCCGGGCGACCGCCGAGGCGAAAGCCCGCGCGTCGCCGACGGGGGTCAGGAAACCGGTGACGCCGTCAGCCACGACCGCGGGCACGCCGCCGGTACGGCCGGCGACCACGGGCAGGCCGGCTGCCTGGGCTTCGAGAAAGGCCATGCCGAAGGCTTCGTCGATCGCCGGCCAAAGGTAAAGGTCGGCGCCGGCATAAAGCGCCGGCAGCGCCTCGTGCGGCACCGCGCCGGCAAAGCATACGCGCGGACCGAGCGGCGCCATCAAGGCTTCGACCTCGGCCCGGGCGGGCCCGTCGCCCACCAGCAGCGCCCGCCACGGGCGGTCCTTCAGGAGCGCCAGGGCCTCGGCCAGCACGCGATAGGAGGCGAGCTTGGCGCGCGTGCGCATCATGCCGACGCTCAAGAGCAGCGGCGGCCCCTTGGAGTTCTCTGGGGCAACGTGGCGCTGAGCGGCGCGAAACGGCGCGGTATCGATGAAAGGCGGCAGCCGCCGCTGGTGGGCGCCCGGCCGTAGCCGTGCCCTGACGCCGGCGACGTCGCGCGGATTGACGGTCAGCACCAGATCGGCCGCCGCCAGCGCGCGCTCGACGGCGCGATGGCCGAGCCGCGTCGGGCCCTGGGCACGGCGCGGCGCGTGCGAGGCCTCGGCGATGACATAGGGGACGCCGAGCGCCCGCGCCACGAGCGGGCCCAGCCAATCGGGCTTGCGATAGTAGCAATGATAGGTGAACCAGAGATCGAAGCGCTCGGGATGGCCGCCCGGCAGCGCCCGCCAGCGCGTAACCAAGCGGGCCGCCTCTCTGCGCGCGCGGCGCTCGAGCGCGAGATGCGCGGCGGGCGCCGGCACGCCGGGCGCCACGCGGCTCGCGACCGGCATCACCACCGTGTGGCCGAGGCGGCGCAGCAGACGGACCAGGCCGCGCGCCATTTCGCGATCGCCCGAAGGTGTCGCACTGTCCGGTGGCTTGAGCGGCGTGTGCAACAGCACCCGCATGTCGGTCACTCCGCGGCCCGTGCCTCAGGTACTAGGGTCTCAGATACCAGGGCCTCGGGTGCTAGGGCCTCGGCTACAATGGCCTCCGCGAAGGGCGGTTGTCCGAGCGCCGACGCGATCCAGTCGACGCCTGACTCGAAGGAGAAGCGCGTACGCACGATCTCGCTGGCACGGCTCGCGAGGCGCTGACGCAAGTCGGGATCGCCCACCAGGCGGGCAAGGGCGGTTGCGAGTTCGTCGGGTGCACCGGGCGCCACCAGCAAGCCGTTGTCGCCATCGGAGATGAATTCACCGATCGCCGCGGCGCGTGTCGAGACGATGGCGAGACCTTGATGGGCCGCCTCCATCAGCACGTTGGGCAAGCCATCCTGGTCGCCGTCGGCCGCCTTCTTGGCTGCCAGCGCGAACAGGTCGGCGCGCGCCAGGGCGGCGAACACCGCCTTCTGCGGCTGGGCGCCATGCCAGGTGCAGCGATCGGCGATATCAAGCGCGGCTGCCTGTGCCTTCAGTGGATCGGAAAGCTCGCCGGCGCCGACATGCTCGAAGCGCCAATGGAGCGCCGGCGGCAACCGGGCGAGCGCAGTCAAAAGATCGTCGTAGCCCTTCTTCTCGACCTTGCGCCCGATCGAGAGAATGGTGACGGGATCGGCGGCGTTCGAGCCGTCGCGCCGCGGCCGCGCGCCGCGCGGCGGCGGCAGATGGCCGAAATCGAGGCCGTGGTAGACGAGCTTCAACCGTTCCGGCCGCGGCGCCAGTTCCTTGAGCCGGTGCAGGCCGATGGCCGTGCAGGTGACCAGCCAGGAACAGTCGGCGAGCTTTTCCGTCACGTCCCAGGGTTCGCTGGTCCAGATGTCCTTGGCGTGTGCCGACACGCTCCACGGCAGGTCGCGCAGGGCGGCGGCGTAGCGCGTCACCGAGGACGGCGTGTGCAGGAAATGGGCGTAGAGCCGCTCGACCGAGGGCGCGAGCTCGGCCGCCAGCACCAGCGCCTGGCCCCAGCGCCTCACCCGATTGGCCGAGGGATCGCGGCGGAAGTCGACGAGGAATTTTCGCCGGGCCGCCCTGTAGCCGGGCAGAAGCCGCGCCTTGCGCCAGGCCGCGAGCACGCGACGGGGATCGTCCTTGAGATACTCCGGCAGGTAGACCGTGCGGGCCGCCACGCGGTCGTGCACGGGATGACGCGCCTTGTCGGTCGGCCGGCGCAGTGACCAGATCTCGAGCGCCACGCCGCGCGCCTCCAGCCCGGCGATCTCCTGGGCGATGAAGGTCTCCGACAGGCGCGGCCAGCCTTTCAGGATGACCGCGACCCGCGCGTCCCCTCGCTCGGTGATAGGCGACGACATGAAATGCCCGGTGATCAGGTCCTGGCGCGCGCCGGCGGCAAGGCGGCCGGATCGACGGCGGGTGCGTCGGCGGAAAGGTCCATCGATTCGAGCGCCGCCGGGCCGCGGTGAGGATGGGCGAGTTGCTTGGCGACCAGGCGTAGGACATTACCCAGCCCGTCAAGCAGGCCCGGCACGACGACGTCGCTCGGCAGGCCCTGCTGCGGCAGCTGCCTGAGCGCCGTCGCCATGGCGTGCGGATCGCGGCCGCGGTCGGCGTCGAGCATCTCGATCAGCCCGACATTGCGCGCGGCGCGGGCGCGGATGAACTGCTCGAGCCGGGGCCTGGTGCGCGGCACGATGATCGCCTTCTTGTCGAACGACAGGATCTCGCAGAACGTGTTGTAGCCGCCCATCGCCACCACGCCCGCGGCACGCTGCATCAATGCGCCGAGATTGTTGGTGAAGGTGAGCGTGCGGATGTTGCGGAACTTCGCGGCGCGCTCCTTGAAGGCCTCGCGCTCGCTCGCCGACATGAACGGGCCGAACACGATCACTGCGCCGTAGGGGAGATGCCGGTCGCTTTCGTAGGCCGCCAGCACCCAGTCGATCAGGTCGGCGCCGTCGCCGCCGCCGCCGGCGGTGACCAGGATGAACGGCCCGTCGATCTCCTCGATCTCGTGCGGGATGTCGATGTGCAGCGGCAGGTCGCGATAGAGATAGCCGGTGTAGAACATCTTGTGCCGCACCGACGGCGGCACCGCGATGCCGGTCAGCGGCTTGTTGATCTGGGGCAGGCCGTAGATCCAGATCTCGTCGTAGAGGTCGCGCAACGCCGGCACGACGTTCTTGCGCTCCCATTCCTGGGCGAGTGCGGCCGGATCGTCCATGACATCGCGCAGGCCGAGCACCAGCGGCGTGCCGCGCTCCTTGAGCAGGTGGAGCGCCGGCACGACCTCGCCGCGCAGGCCCGTCGGCTCCTTGTCGACGATGAACAGGTCGGGGCGATAGATGTCGGCGGTGTCGCGGATGATGCGGGTGCGCATCTCCAGCGTATGCTCGACGCCGACCCGGAGGTTGGCCGAGTCGTACTCGCCGGTCTCGATCTGCTTCACCACGCCCGGCACGCGCACGAAGTCGATGCCGGAGCGGAACTCGTAGGAGCCGATCATGGGCGAGCCCGAGATGATCAGCACCGAGACCGAATGGTCGGCCTCGACGATGGCGTTGGCGATGGTGCGGCAACGGCTCACATGGCCGAGACCGAACGAGTCGTGGCTGTAGAGCAGCACACGCTTGGACCGGCTGCTTGCGAGCATGCGTTCGTCCCCCCGTTGCCGAAGCGCCTCCTGCCCCGACCGGTGATTTCGGCCGGACTATGCCACATCGGCAGGACCGCGCCAGCCCCGCGGCCCGACACTAAATATCGAATGTAATCAACGGATTGATCAAATATAGGGTAGGCTAGGGATTGGTTTTCAGGGAATGACGATTCAGGTACCACCTCATGCTGAGGAGCGAGTCGGCGCATTCCGATGCGCCTGAAGCGGGCGTCTCGAAGCATGGGCCGCAGACACCTTGCTGTTGCCCACCCTTCGAGACGGCCCTGCGGGCCTCCTCAGGGTGAGGTCGTGTCCGTATCAGCAATCTATGAAAGCTGGTACTAGGTCCGCGGCAGCACGGATTCCAATGCAGCGCAATCTGTTCACGTACATCTGGCGGCACAGTCGGCACGAGCAGCTCGTCATCCTGAGCCTGGTCGTGCTGGCCCAGGTCTTCTACTTCATGTCGCTCACCGTGCCGAAGTCGATCGTCAACAACGGTATCCAGGGCAACGCCTTCAAGCAGCACACGACAATCCCGTTCCTGGCCTGGGAGCTTGACCTGTCGGCCATCTTCCACGGCCATACGCTGCGCCTGTTCGAGGGCTTCCAGGTCGACCAGCTCACCTACCTGATCGTCATGAGCTTCGTCTTCCTGGGCGCCGTGATCATCAACGGCCAGTTCAAGAAGAGCATCAACACCCAGAAGGGCCGCATGGGCGAGCGCATGCTGCGCCGCCTGCGCTA
>DASZJU010000019.1:0-17777 GCA_035947815.1 Reyranella sp. | reverse complement strand
TCGTGCGCCTCGTTGGTGAAGCTGTGCAGGAAGCAGACGGCCACCGCCTCGATCCGACGCAGGCGCAGATCGGCCGCCACGCGGCGCACCGCCTGCTCGTCGAGCGCCAGAAGCACGGCGCCGTCGGCCGCCACCCGCTCGGGCACGCCGAAGCGCAGGTCGCGCGGCACCAGCGGCTCGGGCCGTTCCATGTAGATGTCATACTGCTCGAAGCGATGCTCCCAGGCGATCTCGAGGGAATCGCGGAACCCCTCGGTGGTGACCAGGGCGGTGTGCGCGCCCTTGCGCTCGATCAGCGCGTTGGTGGCAAGCGTCGTGCCGTGCACGACGAGGCCGACATCGGTGGCCCGGCACTTGGCCTCGGCCAGGATGGTGCGCACGCCTTCCAGCACGCCGCGTTCGGGCGCGTCGGTCGTCGTCAGCACTTTCAGCGCATGAGCGCCGTCGACGGTCTCCAGCACGACGTCGGTGAACGTGCCGCCGATATCGACGGCCAGGCGGGCAGACATCATTCGTCGGCCCTGATGTTGCCTGTGGCGATCACCTGAGCCCACACCGCCTCGATGTTACGCAAAACAACCCCTCTCGCTTCCGAGGGAGCTTGACAGGGGTGCCACGGCCATTCAACACTTAACCTATTGGTTAAGTATAAATCCAGAGGTGAGGTCTCGATGAAGAACACCTACCGAGGCGGCTGCCATTGCGGCGCCGTGCGTTTTGAATGCGAGATCGATTCGGCCGAGGGTACGAGTCGCTGCAATTGCTCGATGTGCGCCAAGGGTCGGTTCTGGAAAGCCATCGCCCGGAAGGACGCTTTCCGGCTGCTGCAGGGCGAGGACGCGCTGTCCGATTATCGCTTCGGCAGCGGTACCATCCGCCACGCGTTCTGCCGGCACTGCGGTATCAAACCGTTCGGCCAGGGCAATATGGAGGCGCTGGGCGGCATCTTTTATGCCGTCAATGTCGCCTGCCTGGACGGTGCGGCGCCGGAGGAGATGGCGTTCCAGCCGATCGAGTACCAGGATGGCAAAAACAACGCCTGGGGCAAGGCGCCGTCGGAGACGCGCCACCTTTGAGGCGCGCTCAGAGCCCGACCTTGCGGAACACCTCGACGAAACGCTCGACGTCTTCCTCGTCGTTGTAGACGTGCGGGCTGATCCGGAGCCGGCCGAGCCGCGGTGCGGCATAGACATTCTCGGCCGCGAGCTTCTTCGGTAGATCCGGCGCCATGCCCTTGGGGAAGGCGAGACTGAGCACGTGCGGCGCGCGCAGCTTCTTGTCGATCACGCGCACGCCTGAATTGGCCAGCCCATCGGCCAACCGGTCGGTCAGCATCGACAGTCGCGCCACGATCGGCTCGTTGCCCCAGCCCGCCATCATCTCCATGCCGACCGCCGCCATCTCGAGCGAGATGAAATGGTCGCGCTCGCCCATGTCGTAGCGCCGCGCCCCTTCGACATAGGAGACGTCGCGGAAATAGACCGTGTCCTCAGCCGACACTGCCTTGCGCGATGCCGATATCTGCTCGAGCGGCACGCCGTCCTGCCGCCGCTTGGCGACATACATGAAGGCGCGGCCGTAGGGCCCGAGCACCCACTTGTAGGTCGGGAAGATCAGGAAATCGGGATCGAGACTTTTCACGTCGATACGGCGCACGCCCGCATCGTGCGTGGCGTCGACCAGCAGAGCAGCGCCCTTCGCCTTCGCTGCCGTGGCGATGCGCGGCATGTCGAGCGCGCCGCCGTCCGACCAGTGCACCGAGGAGATCGATACCAGCGCCAGCGGGGCCGCGCCCGGACGGTCGATCGCGTCGAGGACCGCGGAGGTCCAGTCGCCGTCGGCCGGCTGCTTCACGGTCTCGACCGTGTAGCCGCCGGTTTCGGCCCGGCTCATCCATTCGAGCACCGGCGAGGTGTGATCGTCCTGCAGCACCAGCACCCGGCTGCCGCGCGGGATTGCTAAAACCTTGCCGGCGGTCGCCACGCCGTAGCCCACGGACGGGATCAGGGCGACGTCAGCCGCATCGGCGCCGATCAAGGCGGCGGCGGCCTTGCGTGCGCGCTCATACTGCTGGGACTGGAAGTTGCCTAAAAGCTTCCATGGCTGGCCCTTGCGCCCGACGGCGGCGCGGCCGGCCTCCTGCACCGCCAGCGGCAGCGGGCTCCAGGAGGCGGCGTTCAGGAAACAGACGTCGCGCGGGATATCGAACAGCGCGCGTTGAGAAGGAAGCATGTAAATCCCCGTCATCGGTACAAAGGGAGACTAGCGCGGCTCGCAGCCGTCATGCCCGACAAATTCTCGGGGGCGCCGTCCCTGGGATGGATTGGCAGCCATGCATCGACGCAATTAGAGCGGCTCTGAAATAAGTTTCTTCGACGCTCGCATGAGCATGTCTCGTGCGCTCGATTACCTGCGATGTAATTGAGGGCGGGGCGGCAAAGGCCCACGTTAGACTCGTCAGCCCAAGGAGGGTTCAGATGAGTTACGAATCCCGCCATCGCATCGCCGATCAGCCGGGTGCGTTTGTGACACCTGTGTTGCCGCGTCCGTCGCTCGGCCGGCGACTGGCAGCAACCCTCAACCTGTGGCGCGACCGCACCGCGGCCCGGCGCTACCTCGCGGCGATGGACGCGCGCAGCCTGCGTGACGCGGGGATTTCGCCGGCGGCGGCAGCCTACGAATCGGGCAAATCGTTCTGGCAGCCCCTCGGCCCGCTGCGCTAGGGCTTCGGCGTCACTGTCGCCAGACCGCCGCGTCGTGCTAGGAACCCCTGTCGTCGGCGAGCGTTAACAGCCCGCACGCAAGGCGCGACTGCTTGCCCGGGACGCCCCGCATACGCGGCGTGTTGTGGTCGAGAAGCCCTGCGCGCCCCGAAGTTTTGTCGTTGATGCACAGGGGGCAGGATGACACCGCCGGATCTCGACCGGACGAACGCGTTGTTCCTCGACCTCGACGGCACGCTGCTCGAGATCGCGCCGACGCCGGATTCGGTCGTGGTGCCGCCCAACCTGCCCGGATTGCTGGCCAGCCTTCATGCCTTGTTGGGTGGTGCGCTCGCCATCGTGACCGGCCGCTCGATCGGTGTCGTCGATCGCCTGCTCGCACCTTTCTCGGCCAGTGCGGCGGGAGAGCACGGGGTGGCGCTTCGTTACCAGGATGGCACGGTGGAGGAGATGCCCAAGGGGCTCGCCGTCCCGGACGCCTGGCGCGAGGCATTGCAGGCCGCAGCCGGGCGCTGGCCAGGCGTGCTGGTCGAGCCCAAGGCGCACGGCGTGGCGGTTCACTATCGTCTGGCGCCCGATCGCGGCGACGATGTATGGCGGCTGGTGCGCGGCCTGGTCCCGCAGGATCATTCGTGGTTTCGCCTGATCCCGGCCCACGAAGCCGTGGAGATCGGACCGCGCGGGGCTTCCAAAGGTCATGCGGTCGAGCGGCTGATGGCGCAGGCGCCGTTCCAGGGGCGTCGTCCGATCTTCGTCGGTGACGACGTTACCGACGAAGCCGGCATGGCGGCCGCCCGACAATTTGGCGGCGAAGGCCTGCGCGTGGCCGAGGTGTTCGGCGGCGATCCGGCTGCGGTGCGCGCCTGGCTGTCGCGCGGCGTCGAACTTCTAAGCAACCGTGTCGCGCCGGCACCACCGCTCGGGGCGTCGTCATAGGGGGCATCACGTGAGCACTTGCCAGCGCTGCGCGGTCGGGAACGGGAACGAGGTACAGCGTGCGGCGTTGACTCCCAACGCGGGCCTTTGGGAGTACCAGGAGCGCGAAGAAGTGCATACCTTTTCGGCAGCAACGCACGGGGCGGCGCAGTGCTGGCGGCACCCGACTGCCAAGCAGGTGGATGTCGGCGGGCTCGCTTCGGCCCTCGTGCACCCCGAGATCGGCGTGCTAGTCTCCGACGACCAATTTCCGAAAAGCTACTCGCAGGTCGGGCTCCTGTCGGCCGTGCGTCTGTCGCGGAGTTGGGAGGAGGGACTATGGCACGCCTCGTAATCGTCTCGAATCGGGTGCCGATTCCCAAAGCCCGCATCGCGGCGGCGGGCGGCCTTGCCGTGGCACTGCGCGATATCCTGACGCCGGGCGCGATGTGGTTCGGCTGGAGCGGCCGACTCTCTTCGACTCCCGCGGTCCAACCGGCGCTGGTCGAGGCGCGCGGCGTCACCTATGCCACGGTCGACCTCACGGCCGAGGCGCACCGCGCCTTCTATGTCGGCTTCGCCAACGGCGCGCTGTGGCCACTGCTGCATTTCCGCCTCGGCCTGATGCATTTCCGCCGCGAAGACTATGCCGGCTACCTGGCGGTCAACGAGACTTTCGCCGCCGCGCTCAGTCAGGTGGTGCAGCCCGACGACACGGTGTGGGCGCACGACTACCATCTGATGCCGTTCGGCCGCATGCTGCGCCAGCACGGCTTCAAAGGCCCAATCGGCTTCTTCCTGCATGTGCCGTTCGTGCCGCCGTCGATGCTGGAGGCCATGCCGGTGGCGCGCGAACTGGTGGCCGACCTCTGCGCCTACGACCTTGTGGGCTTCCAGACCGAGGAGCACGCCCGCGACTTCCGCGACTGCGCCCAGCGCATGCTGGGAGCGACGATCGACGGCGAATGGGTGCGGCTGAACGGGCGGCGCATGCGCGTCTTCGCCGACGCGATCGGCATCGACGCGCAAGGCTTCGCCCAGGAGGCCGAGCGCGCCGCCAACGACAAGCTGGTGCAGCGGGTGGCCGGCAGCCTGGCCGGTCGGCAGCTCGCCATCAGCGTCGACCGCATGGACTATTCCAAGGGCCTGCCCCAACGCTTCGAGGCCTATGGCCGCCTGCTCGAGCGTCATCCCGAGCATCGTCGCAAGATCCACTTCCTGCAGATCTGCCCGCGTTCGCGCGAGGAGGTCGACGAATACCGCAAGCTGCGCGCCGAGCTCGACCGGCTGACCGGGCGCATCAACGGCCGTTTCTCGGAGCTCGACTGGACGCCGCTGCGCTACTCGACGCGGCCGGCGCCGCGCGCGACCCTGGCCGGCCTCTACCGCATCGGCCGCATCGGCGTGGTGACGCCGCTGCGCGACGGCATGAACCTGGTGGCCAAGGAATTCGTCGCCGCCCAGCCCGACGACGATCCGGGCGTGCTGGTGTTGTCGCAATTCGCCGGCGCGGCGCACGAGTTCACCGAGGCGTTGATCGTGAATCCGTTCGACCCCGACGCCATCGCCGAGGCGATGCATGTCGGGCTCACCATGTCGCTGGCCGAGCGTAAGGAACGGCAGGCGGCGCTCAAGGCCAAGGTGTTCCGCACCACCGCCGAGGTGTTCTGCCGGCGCTTCATCACCGCGCTTGAGACGCCGACGCTGCGCCGGGCGGCCTAAGCGTTTGTGACACCGAAGGCCGGCGGGTAGGTCACGCGCCCTTTCTTGCCTTGTAACGCGCCGGGCGCGAGCTCCAGTGCCATGAAGGCGTCGCCCGCGAACGGGGCCTCGAGCGGGCGCGCCAAGGCGGCAGAAAAGCCGAAGCGCGGATAGTAGCTCTTGTGTCCCAGCACGATGACGGCCCGCCAATCGCGGCTCCGCGCCAAGGCGAGCCCTGCGCTCACCAATACGCTGCCGATGCCACGGCGCTGGCGATCGGGCCGCACCGCCATGGGCGCTAGTGCCAGCGCTGGCACTGGCTGCCGGTCGATCGTCGTGGCCAGTACGCTGAACAGGATATGGCCGACGATGGCGTCGTTCTCGACCGCCACGAGCTCGACGGCATCGAGTCCGGCCACCCGCAGGCCTTCGATCAACCGCGATTCGTAGGTGCCGCCGAAGGCATCGTCGTTCAGCCGACGAATGGCCGCGTCGTCGGCTGCCCCGCGCCCTCTGATCTCCACTTGGCGATCACCACATGGTCTGCAGGGCGCGTCCCGGCCATTCGCGGTCATAGCGCTCGCCGCCCACGCGGTCGTGGCTGAGCGCGGCCAGGATCTGGCCGGCGCTGGGCAGGCTTTTCGGATCGACATGGCGTGCCGGATCCCAGAGTTCCGAGCGCACCAGCGCACGAGCGCACTGGAAATAGACGGCATCGACCTCGATCACCGTCACCGAGCGCGCGGGCTTGTCGTCGACGGCAAAGGAGGCGAGCAGGTCGGGCTCGACGCTGAGATGGGCGCGACCGTTCACGCGCAAGGCGTTGCCGACGCCCGGGACCAGGAACAGCAGCGCCACGCGCGGATCGCGCACGATGTTGCGCAGCGAATCGATCCGGTTGTTGCCGCGCCGGTCGGCCAGCATCAGGGTCTTCTCATCGGCCACGCGCACGAAGCCCGGTTTGTCACCGCGCGGCGAGCAGTCGAGGCCCTCCGGCCCCGAGGTTGCGAGCGTGGCGAACGGCGAGGCCTCGATATAGGCGCGGTAGTGCGGCGTGATCCGGTCGACTTCCTTGACCGTGGCTGCTTCGACCGGCTGGCCGTAGAGCGCTTCCAGTTGGGCGATGGTGGTGAGGGTGTCGGGCATGGCTTTCTCAGGTCCATTGTGCAGGCGATGTGCCGAGCGGCTCGGCGGGCTTGGCGAAATAGGCCGGAGTCTCGCTGAACTGCGTGACAGGTTTTAGATGCCGCAAATGGCCGAACGGGCCGTCGCTTTCCATGAGATAGCCGTCGAGTTCGGCCTCGGTTAGGTCGGAGGCGCCCTTGCCGGCGTCGACGGTGCCGAGGCTCGCCAGCCAGTGCGCGACCTGCACCAGGGAGACGCGCACCAGCCACGAGCCGCCTTGTTCGATGCGACGGGCGAGGCCGGCCATGGCGCCCAGCGCGCCGAGGTAGCCCGCGATGTAGTCGAGGGCCTGCACCGGCAGGTTGCGCGGCTTGGCGAGCGAACCTTGCGTGGCGGCAAGGCCCGTCACGTTCTGCACGATCGAATCGAAGCCGCGGCGCTCGGCCCACGGGCCTTCGTGGCCGTAGGCGCAAATGCTGACGCAGACGATGCCGGGCCGGAGCGCCGCCACCTGCTCCGGCGAGAAGCCGCGGTTGGCGATGGTGCCAGGGCGATAGCCCTGGGTGAAGATATCGGCCGCGCGCAACAGGCCGGTCATCGTCTCGACGCCGGCCGGCTTGGTGAGGTCGACCCAGGCGCAGCGCTTGCCGTGGCCGGTGTCCATCAGGATCTCGGTTTGATAGGGCAGGTGAGGGGCGGCGATGTGCAGGACGTCGGCGCCGTTCTCGGCCAGCACGCGGCCGCTGGTCGGCCCGGCCAGCACGCGCGTGAGATCGAGCGCGCGCACGCCGCTCAACGGCCGCTCGGCTCCTTTGGTCTCGAATGGCGGCAACGGCTCGGCCGGCGCCTCGCCGATCTTGACCATGTCGATCAGCGGCAGCTTGGCAATCGCGATGCCGTGCGGATGGGCGTTCCACTCCTCGCGGCTGCGCGAGAGCCCACCGACGCAGCCGGCCGCGGCGATCGCCTCCTCGATGGCGAGGCCGTCCCATTGGGCGACCGCCGCCGCCAGCGCCTCCTTGGTGTCGGTCGCGGCGCCGGCGATCCTGAGCGCGCCGGCGCGATGGTGCGGATGGTTGGTGTGCAGGAACATGGTCCGGCCGTCGCGCGTCGGGTAATGGCCGGCCAGCGGATCCCACGACACCGGCCGCTTGCCGTTCTGCAGCACATAGGTGTTGGAACGGAGCGACGCCGCGGCGGCATGGCGGTCGATGCTGACGGCCTGCGGCTTGCCGGTCCGCAGCCGCCACAGATCGGAGACGGCGAGACCCACCGCGCCCAGCGCTGCCGATCCGGCGTGGGCGATGCGCCAGGGCGTTTTGAACACCGGATCATCGCCGCCGGCGATGGTGAGCCAATCGTCGCCACGTTTCGCCCGACCGAGCTGGCCCAGGATCGCGTAGGCGAGATCCGTGCTCACTTGTCCGCCATGATCCTGGTGAGCAGCGCCATCAGGTCCTGCGGGCAGGTGATGTGCGGATTGTGGCTGGCGTCGATCTCGTAGTACTTCCAGCCTGCCTCGCTCTTGGCGCGTTCGGCGAACTGGCGGAACGTGTCGCCCGGTCCGCTTTTCTTGGCATAGATGTAGTGGCGCGGCGGCAGCTCGGTCGATTGCAGGCGAATCTTCTGTTCGAAACTTTTAAGCGGCTGCGAGCGGCGGCGCGGCGTCGCCCAGGTCACGTCCTCGGGCGCGGTGTCGGGCGGCATGGGCATGGCGGGTACGCGCCAGCCGCCGCCTTCGCCCATCGCCTTGCCGCGCATGTTCTCGGCCGCCTGCGCTCCGACGAGGTCGAGCAGGCTCTGCCCGTCCTTGGGGGCGAAGGCGTCGAGATAGACCACACGGCCGATGCGACGGCGCGCCTTCTCGACGACGCCGGTCGCCACCATGCCGCCATAGGAGTGACCGATCAGGGTCACGTCCTTCAGGTCCTCGAACTCCAGCACCGCCGCCACGTCGTTGATGTGGGTGCTGAGGTCGATTTCCGGGTTGGACAGGTGGGCGCGCTCGCCCAACCCGGTATAGGTGGGCGAAAAAAACTCATGCCCGGCGGCTCGAAACAGCGGCCGCATCTTCTTCCAGGCCCAGGCGGCCGACCACGCCCCATGCGCCAGAACGATTGTTGCCATGCGCTCCCCCCTCTCTACTGGCGGACCGGGCCCACCAGTGCTATTACGAATTACTCGCAATGACTTCCAAATCAACCATAGCACTGGGCAACGCTCTCGTGGGCTTTCGCGGGCGCATTCGTGAACTCGTCGTCGACATGGCGGGGATCGGCCTGCCGGGGCCTGAGCTGGAACGCCGCCTGATCGAACTGGGCTTCGTCGAGGGCGCCGACGTCGAGCTGCTGCACCAGGGCCTGTTCGGCGGCGACCCCATCGCCGTGCGCGTCGCCCATACGACGATTGCGCTGCGCCGGCGCGAGGCCATGGCCATCCTGGTGACCCCGGCCCTGCCAGCATGAACGCCGGGGGCATTCTGACGGCCGTCGCGGCGCCCGCCGTCGCGCCGGTCATTGCCCTGGTCGGCAATCCCAACTGCGGCAAGACGGCGCTGTTCAACGCGCTGACCGGCAGCCGGCAGAAAGTCGCCAACTATCCCGGCGTCACGGTCGAGAAGAAGGTCGGGCGGGTCACGACGCCTGCCGGGCGCGTCCTGCAGATCGTCGACCTGCCCGGCACCTACTCGCTGCGGGCGCGCTCGCCCGACGAGGAGATCACCCGCGACGTCGTGCTGGGCCGCCTGCAGCGCGACGTCAATCCCGATCTCATCGTCTGCGTCGGCGACGCCTCCAACCTCAGGCTGGCGCTGCGCCTGGCGCTTGAGCTCAAGCGGGTCGGCCGACCGGTCATGCTGTCGCTCAACATGATGGATATCGCGCGCAAGCGCGGCGTCGAGATCGACCTCGGGCGCCTGTCGCGCGAGCTCGGCGTGCCGGTCGTCCAGTCGGTCGCGGTGCGCCGTGGCGGGACCGACGCGCTCCTGGGCGAGATCGACCGGCTGCTCGAGGATCTGCCGCTGGCGAAGGCTGCCGACTGGCACGCGCCCGATGCCGGCGAGTTGCGCGGCGCCCAAAGCGAGGCCGACCGCGTGCTGCGCACGGCGGTGAAGAGCTCGGGTGAGCGCGACCCCGGCACGGCGGCGGTCGATGCCGTATTGCTGCATCCGATGGCGGGCCTCGTCGTCCTGCTCGCCCTCCTGTTCGTCATGTTCCAGGCGGTATTCGCCTGGGCAAGACCCCTGATGGACCTGATCCAGGATGGCTTCACCTGGCTCGGCACACTGGTCGAGGTCTCGCCGTTGCCCGACCTGCTGAAAAGCTTTTTCAAGGACGGCCTCATCTCCGGCGTTGGCAGCGTGATCGTGTTCCTGCCGCAGATCGTCATCCTCTTCTTCTTCATCCTGGTGCTGGAGGATCTGGGCTACATGGCCCGCGCGGCCTTCCTGATGGACCGCATCATGGGCGGCGCCGGGCTGCACGGACGCGCCTTCATCCCGCTGCTGTCGTCCTTCGCCTGCGCCATCCCCGGAATCATGTCGACCCGCGTCATCGACGACAAGCGCGACCGGCTCACCACCATCCTGGTGGCGCCCTTGATGACCTGCTCGGCGCGCATCCCGGTCTACACCCTGATCATCGGCGCCTTCATCCCTGACCGCGAGGTCTGGGGCTTCGTCGGCCTGCAGGGGCTGGTGATGTTCGGCCTCTATGCCAGCGGCATCGCCGGCGCGCTTGGCGTGTCGTTCGTCATCAAGCGGCTGTTCTGGCACGGTGTGCCGGGCGAGCCCTTCATGCTCGAGCTGCCCGACTACAAGCTGCCGCGCATCAAGAGCCTGGCGATCGGGCTGTGGACGCGCGCCACGATCTTCCTCAAGCGCGCCGGCACCACCATCCTTTCCATGATGGTGCTGATCTGGTTTCTCGCCTCCTTCCCGCGGCCGCCGCAAGGCGCCACCGAGCCCGCCATCAGCTACAGCCTCGCCGCCATGCTCGGCTCGCTATTGCAGCCTCTCACCGAGCCGCTGGGCTTCAACTGGCAGATCAACGTGGCGCTGATCCCCGGCATGGCGGCGCGCGAGGTCGCAGTCGGCGCGCTGGGCACGATCTACGCCATCGACGGCGGCGAGGGTGCTGCCGACAAGATCGGTCAGGCGATCGCCGGCCAATGGAGCCTCGCCACCGCGCTGGCGCTGCTCGCCTGGTACGTGTTCGCGCCGCAATGCGCCTCGACCCTCGCCGTCATCCGCCGTGAGACCGGCAGCTGGAAGTGGATGTGGGTCACTTTCGGCTACATGCTGGTGCTGGCTTACGCCGCGGCGCTGGTCACCAACCAGATCGCCCGCGCGCTGGGCGCCGGTTGATCTACTTGGCGGAGGCGAGGTCGTAGAGGACGATCGAGCGCCGCGGCTCGGTTGGCCGCGAGCGCCACAGGTCGGGATCGACCGGCGTGCCGTGCGCCTGCACCCAGCGCTCGAAGTCGCGGAACCGGCGCGCGTTGCCCAGCACGACGAAGCGCACCTCGCCTTGCTCGACCTGCTTGGCGAAGGCGTCAACGCTCAGCGCCGGGTCGCTGCCGAAGAAGCCGCCGAAGGCCATGACCGGCTGGCCGCTCTGGATGATGACCGGGGCGGCGAGCAGCGCATTGGGGGTGGCCAGCAGGAACCGTGCTTCGCCACGATGGTCCTGCAGGAAGGCCCGCAATTTGGGGTCGTCGGTGAGCGCCCCATAGCTGCGCGACAGCAGCGGGCCGCGACCGTCGTCCCGGCCGAGCCAGCGCGCCAGGCTCGACGACGGCAGCGTAAGGTTTCCCGGGGCGAACACCGCGCTCAGCGCCCACGCGGTCGGCAGGATCAGCAGGGCGACACCGCCGATCACGGCAGGCGGCCGCTTGGCGCGCCACAGCGTCGCCGCGCTCGCGAGCAGAGCCACCAGGGGGAAGCCGATCCAGGTCGCGTCCCAACCCAACGATGCGCCGGTGATATAGCCCTGCCAGAGCGCGGTGGCCGCGAGCCCAAGGGCGAGGTGCACCGGCCCGCGACGCCACAGCTCGAAGCAGCCGATCCCCGTCAGGGCGGCGAGCGGCGGCGCCAGGGCGGCCAGATAATAGGCGTGGAAGATGCCGCCCGCGGCGCTGAAGACGATGCCGTAGGTGAGCGCCCAGGTACCCCACAGCGCCACCGAGGCGCGTTGCCGCCGCCAGCCGAAGACGGCACCCAATACGGCCAGCGGCAGGGTCCAGGCGAACTGCGCAGCAAGTGCGGGAGCAGCGAGCCGCAATGGTCCCACGGGTACGGCGTCATAGGCTTCCAGCCGCGGCGCCTGCGCCTGCGCGGGCGGTGGCGTGGGCGGCGTTCGCGGCGCGCGCACGAAGCGTTCCAGCCCGTTATGGACCACGATCAGCTCGAGCATGGAATTGTCGTGGCTGCTGCCGGCATAGGGCCGGCTGTCTTTCGGCGTGAGGTCGAAGGCCACCGCCCAGGCGAGCGACACGACCGCGAGGGTGACGCCGGCTGCCGCCATCCAGGAAAGCCGCCGGCGCCAATCGAGCGTGCCGGCGAACCACCAGCCCGCCAGCAGCGCCGGACCACAGATCAGCGCTGCCAGCATCTTCACATTGAAGGCAACGCCCAGCAGCGCCATCGCCGCCACCAGGGAAAGGCCGCGGCCGCGCAGCGCCGCCGCCGCCGCCAGCAGCAGGAAGAAAACCAGCCAGGAGTCCGTATTGTTGGAGCGGTCGACCGCGACGGCCACGGGCATCACGGCCAGCAGCAGGGCGGCTGAGAGCGCGGCCGGCACGCCGAACGGCTGGCGCACCAGCCGATAGAGCAGCGCCACCGAGGCGATGCCGGCCAACGCCTGCGGCAGGTGGATCGTCCAGCCGCTATAGCCCAGCACGGCAGCGAAGGCCGTCTGGATCCAGAAGGCGACGGGCGGCTTGTCGAGTGAGATGAAGCCCGCCGGATCGAAGGAATTGTAGAAGAACAGCCACGCGCCTTGCAGCATGCTGCGCACGCCGGCGGCGTAGTAGGCGGTGCCGAAGCCGCTCTCCTCCAGCCGCCACAGCCGCAGCACGGCTGCGATCAGCAGCACCACTGCAAGTGCCGCCGCTTCACGCCATTGTCTGCTCCGCGTTTCCGTCAATCGCCGTTCCCCAGAACGGGTTTACGCAGGACAGGGCCGCGTCATCCCGCACCAGGGCCAGTTTTTTCGTCATCGAGCGAGGCCGAGGAAGATCAGCAATGCGCGATCCACTCGGGCCATATCGACGTCGCTGAGGCGACCGATCTGCTTTCGCAACTTTGTGCGGGAGACTGTCGACACTTTGTCTGCCATCACACGTGATGGCAGACGTAGGCCGTTGAACGGTGATGGCTCGATCAGTATTCGGAACAGCGGAAAATCACCGGGATCGCTGGTGACGGGGCAAATGGTAGCTGAATCGTTTTGATCGAAGCGATCTTCCTGAATGATCAGAACCGGGCGGGGCTTGCTCGTATAATCAGGACCACCGGCCGCGGTCCACAGTTCGCCGCGCTTCACTCGAACTTCAGCTCGGATATGGAGTCTATGAATGCTTGATCGTCGGCTGCGTGCGGGCTCTTTGCGGCAAGCCGTGACTGCCGCCGGGCTTCCTTGATGAACTGCGGCGAACGCACGTCCGGCACCCAAATCTGGATGGGACGCAGGCCTTGGGCGCGCAGCCGCGCGCGATGGGCGCTTACCTTGTCGCGAGACGACTTACGAGGGGTAGACTTCGGCATTGCGATGAACTCTCAGGTTACATGTAACCTAGGCATTCCGGTAGCCGCGCGCAAGGTCAACTCGGCAGCGGTCCCTTGAACACGAACAAGGCACCGGCACAGATCAGGGCGAAGCCCACGAGGTGATTGAGCGTGAAGCGCTCGCCGAGATAGAGCACGGAGAAGGCGGCGAACACCGAGAGCGTGATGACCTCCTGCATGGTCTTGAGTTCGGCCGGCGAATAGACGGCGAGCCCCCAGCGATTGGCCGGCACGGCGAAGCAATATTCGACGAAGGCGATGCCCCAGCTCGCCAAGATCACCAGCCACAGCGGCCGGTCGGTGAACTTCAGGTGCCCGTACCAGGCGAAGGTCATGAAGACGTTGGAGATCAGCAGCAGGACGATGGGGGTGATGGCGGGGGGCAACCAGGTCATCTTCGGGTCTACTCCGCTTTGATTCCGAGCTTCTTGATCATGGGCACGACCAACTTGTCTTCCTTGTCGAGCATGTCCGCGAGTTCCTGCGGCGTGCTGGGCCAGCCTGGTTCGGTGATCCTTAGGAGCCTAGGGAAGGCTGACGCGATCCATGGCGAATGACTGCATAAGATCACGCTTGTGATGGTCGTCGCCGCGGCGGTGCCTTCAACGTCGGTTGCGTGCCGCCGAGGCATGCCAATCGGCGACTGCTTTCCCTCTTAATCGCGGTCTTGGATCCATCGCGGCCGGGCGTGGTCTCTGCGTCCTCGAACCAGGCACGGCCCAAGGACGGCGCGTCGTCAGGATCGCGCCAAACTCGTTTCGATGAACGCCTCTTCGAGCGCATTCGTCTTCCTACCGCGCCGCGTCCCGTCGAAACAAGCTAAGCCTGCGGCGGCCGATGTTGCGCCCACGGCCGCGCCCGCTCCAGAAGTGCGCCAAGCCGCAGCACGTCGGTCTCTGCGCCCCATTTGCCGACGATCTGGACCGAGGTCGGCAGGCCGTCGGTGCCGAAACCCGACGGCAAAGCGAGCGCGGGATGGCCGGTGAGGTTGAAAGGATATTGGTAGGAGGTCCAGCCCTGGCGGGTGATGCCGCACTTCACACCGTCGACTAAAACCTCGTCGTTGGCGGCGTCGTGGCCGACGTCGAGCGCGGTGCGCGAGTTGGTCGGCGTCACCAGGAAATCGTAGCGCTCGAGCAGCGACTGGATCTTGCGGAACAGCGCTGTGCGCGCGAACTGGGCGTTGCGGAAATCGGCCAACGTGAACTTGGCGCCGCGTTCCATGAAGGCAAGGGTCACGGGATCCATCTGGTTCTGCCACTTGGGCAGATACTGCGCGCAGAACACCGCGAAGTTCGCCTGGTAGAGCACGCGGCCCTCATACTCGATCCAGTCGATCTTCTCGGTCACCTCCTCGACCCCGGCGCCCATCTCCTGCCACGCTGCGAGCGCCGAACGCGCGTTGGCGCGCACGTCGGCGGCGATCCTCGGATTGGCGGTGAGTTCGATATAACCGATGCGCACACCCGACAGGTCCTCGCCTGAAAGCTTGGGCGAGAGCGGCCGTTGTCCGCCGCCGGCGAGCGTCCATGGGTCCTTGTCGCTGGGACCGACCAGGACGGCATGCATGATCGCGGCGTCGGTGACGGTGCGCGCGAGCGGGCCGGCATAGACGTTGTTGCCGAAGGCGTCGCGCGACGTATCGGCGGGCACCGCGCCCAGGGTCGGCTTCAGCCCGACGAGACCGCTGCACGACGCCGGTCCGCGCACCGAACCCGCACCGTCGGTGCCGAGTGCCAGCGGGCCCAGCCCGGCGGCGACCGCTGCGGCGCCACCGCCGCTCGAGCCGCCCGGCGTGCGCTCGAGGTTCCACGGATTGCGCGTGACGCCGAAGGAGGGGCCGTCGGTCAGGCCCTTCACGCCGAATTCCGGCGTCGTCGACTTGCCGACGACGATGGCGCCCGCCGCGCGCAGGCGCTGCACCAGCACGTCGTCGGCCTGGGCCACATTGTCCTCGAAGATCGCCGAGCCGTGCCGCGTGTGCACGCCCTCTACGTCCAAAAGGTCTTTTATGCTGATGGGCACGCCGTGCAGCGGGCCGAGCTTGCAGCCTTTGGCCACCGCCTCCTCGGCCGTCTTGGCGTCGCGGCGCGCTTGCTCCGCCATCACCACGCGAAAGCAGTTGAGCCTAGGCTGGGCGCGCTCGATCGCCTTCAGGACGGTATCGACATAGTCGACAGGTGAAAGCTTTTTAGCGCGGATGAGGGCGGCGGCCTTAACGGCCGGCATGAAGAGCAGATCGATATCGGACATCCGTCCACCTTATCCGATCCTCGACACGATCTGCCACGTGCGCTACGCCGCGCTCCGTGTTCTCCCTGCTCGTCCTGGCGGCGCTGGCGGTCGTGGCCGTCGTGACCTCGTTCATCTCCGGCATTTTCGGCATGGCGGGCGGCATGCTGCTGATCGGCTTCCTGCTGGTGATGCTGCCGGTGCCGGTCGCCATGGTGTTCCACGGCGTCATCCAGATCGCGGCCAACGGCTGGCGCGCGTGGCTATGGCGGCATCACGTGCGTTGGAGCGTGGTCCTGAAGTTCGGGTCCGGCGCGGCGGCCTCGCTGATCGTCTTCTCCTTCTTCGACTTCGTGCCCGACAAGGCGCTGGTGTTGATGGTGGTGGGGCTGACGCCCTTCGTTGCCCTGGCGGTGCCGCAGCGTATCGCCCCCGACATCGAACGCGGCGGACAGGCCTTCCTGGCGGGCATGATCGGCGGCGCCATGCAGCTGGTGTCCGGCGTCACCGGGCCGCTGCTCGACATCTTCTATGTGCGCACCGGCATGACCCGGCAGGTCAATGTCGCCACCAAGGCGGCGGCCCAGGTGCTGGGCCACCTCTCCAAGGTCGCTTATTTCGCCGCCGTGATCGAAGGTCCCGCCGGCCGCGACCTCGAGCAGTGGCTGGTCATGGCCTATGCTGCCTGCTTCGCCGTGCTCGGCACGACCCTGTCGCGCAGCCTTCTCGACCGCATGTCGGACAGGCAGTTCTATCGCTGGACGCGCCGCGTGATCCTGGGGGTGGGAGCGGTCTATGCTGGGCAGGGAGTCTGGCTGATGGTGACGCGATGACCGCCCCCGAAAAAGCGAACGTCAAGGCCGAGGTGAGGGCGCTGCTCGACCGGCTGCCCGACGATTGCACGTTCGCCGATGTGCAGCGCGGCATCGCCGTGCTGATGTGGCCCAAGCGTGAGGACGGCAGCTTGGCGCCGCCGGAACGCCTCGATCCGGAAGAAGTGAAACGCCGCCTGCGCGAATGGCTGAAGTCGGAGAAGGACAAATGAAGGACCGTGTCTCGATCGAGCTTTTGGACGGCGTCGCCGATGTCCGCCTGATCCGCGCCGACAAGATGAACGCGCTCGATCCGGCAATGTTCGAGGCCATCATCGCGGCCGGCGCCGAGCTCGCGAACATGAAGGGCTTGCGCTCAGTCGTGCTGTCGGGCGAGGGCAAGGCATTCTGTGCCGGCCTCGACATGGCAAGCTTCGCGGCGATGAAGCAGGACGGCGACGCGGTGCCGGGCGTGCGCGACCTCACCGCGCGCACATACGGCATCGCCAACCGGCCGCAGCAATGCGCCTGGCTGTGGCGCGCGCTGCCCGTGCCGGTGATCGCCGCCGTGCATGGCGTGGCGCTGGGCGGCGGCTTCCAGATCGCGCTGGGCGCAGACATGCGCTACGCCACGGCCGACACGCGCTTCTCGGTGATGGAGATCAAATGGGGCCTCGTGCCCGACCTCGCCGGCACGCAACTCATGCGCCACCTGGCGCGCGAGGACGTGGTGCGCGAGCTCACCTATACCGGCCGCATTTTCAACGGCACGGAGGCGCAGCAACTGGGCTTCGTCACCCGCGTGGTCGCCGATCCGCGCGCCGCGGCATTCGAGACCGCCAGGGAAATCGCCGGCAAGAGTCCCGACGCCATGCGCGCGGCCAAGCGGCTGCTCAACCTCGCCGTCGCGACCGACGCCAAGGCGGGCCTTCTGGCCGAGTCGGTCGAGCAGCAGAAGCTGATCGGCTCGCCCAACCAGCTCGAGGCCATCATGTCCAACCTGCAGAAGCGCGCCGCCAGCTACAAGGACCCCACCTCACCTTGAGGAGCGCGCAGCGCGCTCCTCAAGATGAGGCCTGAGTTTGTCGCCATGAGGAGGAACACATGAACCGCCAATGGCTCTACGCCAAGCAGCCCCAGGGCAAGATCGCCGCCGATACGTTCGAATGGACCGAGACGGCGATCCCCGTGCCGCGCGACGGCGAGGCGCTGGTGCAGACCCGTATGCTGTCGCTCGATCCTGCCAACCGCGCCTGGATGATGGGCAAGACCTATCGCGATGCGCTGGAGCCGGGCCAGGTGATGAGCGGCTTTGCCATTGGAGAGGTTGTTGAGTCCAGGACCGGTGGACTGAAAGCCGGCGACATCGTCGAGGGCGATTGGGGCTGGCAGGACTATGCGGCGTTGCCGGCGCGGCGTCTCGCCAAGCGCACGACACAAGCGCCGCTGGAACTCCTGATCGGCCCTCTCAGCGTCACCGGGCTC
>DASZJU010000018.1:0-6248 GCA_035947815.1 Reyranella sp. | reverse complement strand
TGACGCCGGCGGCGTGCGCGGCCGTAGCCAACGAGCCGGCCGCGAAGATCGCGGCGGCTGCCGCGAAAACCGTACGCTTGGTCATGGTGAGACTCTCCCTCGATGACGGCGCAACGGCGATACGCCGGTGCGGCAGGACGCAACCTGCATCCCACCTACGCGCATTGCCAGGACACCGATCAGTTCCGGGAGGTCACGCTTTGGTGAGAGAATGCGGAAACCCGACGCGCAAATGAAGAGGGCGCTGCGATCCGCTGCGATGCGCTGCGATGCGCTGCGATCACTCGCAGCCACTCGCAGCCACTCGCAGCGCCCTTCTTGGCGCTCCGATGGGTCGCGACGACTACTCCGTGACGACCTTGCCGCCTTGGGCGGTGCAGCTCACGACATCCGTCGTCTCGGTCCAACCCTGGCCTTTGCAGGCGTTCTGGCCCTTGCAGGACGACGAGGCGGTCTTGCAGGCGCTCGTGCCCTTGCACGAGTTGGCGCCGGCGCATTTTACGGCGGCCTGGGCCGCCGTGGCGAAGCTGCCGGCAGCGAAGATCGCGGTCGCCGTGGCGATGAGGGTCTTTCTGGTCATGAGTCACTCCCTAACTGGATCCCAAGTGGCGGCACGTGTCACCCCACAGGCGAAGCATGACTCCTGCCTCATTCGCCGGGAAGTCAGTGCTTGGCGATGAAGCGTGAACTTTCGATCACCCCTGCGTGAAGCGGGCCGGCGAAAGAGCAGCCGCGCTCACACCCAACCCAGCGATATCGCCGGGCATGCCTTTGCCCAGCGCCAGGCTCGCCGCAAGCCGCCCTGCGGACTCAGCCGTCTGGATGCCATAGCCGCCCTGGCCCGCCAGCCAGAACAGGCCGTCGACCGAGGGGTCGTAGCCCACGACCAGGTTCTTGTCGGCGACGAAGCTCCTGAGGCCCGCCCACTTGTTCTTGATGCGCCGGATTTTCAGCGTCGTCGCCGTCTCGATGCGCTCGACGGCGATGGCGACGTCCATCTCCTCCGGCTGGGCGTCGCAGGGCGGCGAGGGCGTCTCATCGGCCGGCGAGCCCAGGAACTGGCCGACCTCGGGCTTGATGTACCAGGTCTCGTCGAAGTCGATGACCATCGGCAGGTGCGTGAGGTCGACTCCGGAGGGCGCGTCAAAGGTAAAAGCGGTGCGCCGCTTCGGGACCAGGCCGACCGGCGTTGCGCCGGCCAGT
The DNA here is from genome assembly GCA_035947815.1 of Reyranella sp. GTDB lineage: Bacteria > Pseudomonadota > Alphaproteobacteria > Reyranellales > Reyranellaceae > Reyranella. The sequence continues at coordinate 5,045 of DASZJU010000018.1, read as the reverse complement.
TCTGCTAAAACATCCGCCCATGCTCCTGCGGCGTTGACGATGTAGGCGGCGGCGACGCTCTCGCCGTCACGCAGACCGATCTTCCACGTGCCGTTCCGGCGCTCGAGCGTCGCGACCTCGGCGTCGAGCCGCAACACGGCGCCGGCGGCGCGCGCGCCCTTGACGAAGCCGCCATGGATCGCCGCCACGTCCATGTCCTCGGCTTCCTCGAAGATCGCGCCGCCCGCCGCCGCCGCCGGTTTCAGCAGCGGCTGGCGGCTGAGCGTCTCGGCGGGATCGAGCCAACGCACGCTCGGCACCAGACGCGCATAGTCGGCGGCCGCCTTCTGCATCGCCGCCTGCTGGTCGGTGCGGCCGGCGATCAGCGCGCCGCGCGGGGTGAGCAGCGGATGGTCGGTGAAGCCCGGCGGTGGCTTGCGATAAAAGCGGCCCGACGCCACGGTGATGGCGCGGATCTCCGCGCTGCCATAGGTCTCCGAATGCAGCGCCGCCGAGCGGCCGGTCGTGTGATAGGCGGCGACCTGCTCGCGCTCCAGCACGATCACCCGGGCGTGGGGCGCGAGATGGTAGGCGGCGGAAACCCCGGCGATGCCGGCGCCGATGATGGCGAAATCGAAATCCTGCATGGCCGGCACATTGCAAGGTCGTCCGACGGCCTGCAATAGTCGAAGCCGACATGAACATCGCCCACCTGCTGCTGGGATCGGCCCGGGAATTCCGCGACCTGCCGGCGCTCGCCCGCGGGACGGCGCTCCATCTCACCTATCGCGACCTGTGGCGCAAGGTCTCGGTGATGAGCATGCATCTCGGCGGCCGCTTCGGCCTGCGGCGCGGCGATCGCGTGGCCTTCGCCATGTCCAACTGCGTCGAGGCGATCGAGGTGATGTATGCGGTCTGGCATGCCGGCCTCTGCGCGGTGCCGATGAACGCCAAGCTGCACGCCCGGGAGTTCGCCTTCATCCTCGAGAACTCCGGCGCCAGGCTCTGCTTCGTCACGCCCGATCTCGCCGGGACCATCGCCGAAGCGGCCAAGCAGGCGCCCGAGCTCAGGGAGATCGTCGACGTCTCGACACGCTCCTACACCTTCATGGAGGTCGGCGATCCCGTCGCCATGATCGAGGCGGAGCCGACCGAACTGGCGTGGCTCTTCTACACCTCCGGCACCACCGGCCGGCCCAAGGGCGCCATGCTCACGCATCGCAATCTCCTGGCGATGACGCTCAACTACTTCGCCGACATCGACCGGCCACCGCCCGGCGGCTCGATCGTGCACGCAGCCCCCATCAGTCACGGCGCGGGCCTGTGGAACTTCGCCATGCTGACGCGCGGCTCGGTGCAGGTCTTTCCCGAGAGCGGCAAGTACGAGGTGCCGGAGACGGTCGAGCTGATGAACCGCTGGCCCGAATGCAGCATCTTCCTGGCGCCCACCATGGTGAAGCGCCTGATCGAGCACGGCAGCGTGTCGGAGCTCCGGCCGGATGCGCTACGCCTGATCACCTATGGCGGCGCGCCGATGTACGTCACCGACCTCAAGCACGCCCTCGACCTTTTGGGCAACAAGCTGGTTCAGATCTATGGCCAGGGCGAGAGCCCGATGACCATCACCCATCTCAGCCGCGAGATGCATGCCGATCGCAACCATCCGCGCTGGGAGCAGCGGCTGGCGTCGGCCGGCCGACCGGACTCCTGCGTTGCGGTGCGCGTGGTCGACGAAGAGGGGCGCTTGCTTGCCATGAACGAGGTCGGCGAGATCATCGTCAAGGGCGATACCGTGATGTCCGGCTACTGGAACGACCCCGAGGCCACGGCGAAATCGCTGCGTGACGGCTGGCTGTGGACCGGCGATGTCGGCGCCTTCGACGAGGAGGGGTTGCTGACGCTGAAAGACCGCTCCAAGGACATGATCATCTCGGGCGGCTCCAACATCTATCCGCGCGAGATCGAAGACGTGCTGAACCGCCATCCCGCCGTCGCCGAATGTTCGGTGGTGGGCCGCCCTCATCCCGAGTGGGGCGAGGAGGTCGTGGCCTTCGTGGTGGCGCGCGGCGGCAAGGCGTTGGCGCCGGCCGAGCTCGACCAACTCTGTCTCGACAACATCGCGCGCTTCAAGCGGCCCAAGGACTACAAGTTCGTCGAGGCGCTGCCCAAGAACAACTACGGCAAGATTCTCAAGACGGAACTGCGCAAGCTGCTCTAGTGTCTTCCGGACCGCGGGCCTCCGGCCCGCTCATGAATGCGGGCCGGAGGCCCGCGGTCCACTTGATGAAGAGGAGGAGGAATAGAAGATGGGCAGCATGATCGACTTCAAGCGTCCCGACGGCTCGACCTGCAAGGGCTATGTCGCCGAGGCGGGCAAGGACAAGCCGGGCATCGTCGTGATCCAGGAATGGTGGGGGCTGAACGACCAGATCAAGGGCGTGGCCGACCGCTTCGCATCAGCGGGCTACAACGCGTTGGCGCCCGACCTCTACAAGGGTCGCGTGACGCAGAAGCCGGACGAAGCCAGCCACATGATGAGCGGGCTCGATTTCGTCGGCGCGTCCGACCAGGACATCGCCGGCGCGGTGAAACACCTTGCTGGCATGAGCCGCAAGGTGGGCGTGATGGGCTTCTGCATGGGCGGCGCCCTCACCATCGCCGCTGCCGCGCGCGTGCCGGGCATCGCCTGCGGCGCGCCGTTCTATGGCGTGCCGCCGGGCCAGCTCGCCGATCCGGCAAAGATCAAGATTCCTATCCAAGGCCATTTCGCCAACACCGACGACTGGTGCACCCCGCAGGTCGTGAACGACTTCGAGAAGGCGATGACCGCCGGCGGCAACAAGCCGGAGATCTACCGCTATGATGCCGCACACGCCTTCGCCAACGAGAAGAGCCCGGCCTACAATGCGCCGTCGGCCAAGCAGGCCTGGGAGCGCATGATGGTGTTCCTGGGCAAGCACCTTTGAGTCATTGCTGGGGGCGCGCCACTCCAGTGGCGCGTCTTCTCATGAGGCGAGCCAGAGGCCCACGGTCCAGAAGACCATGACGCGCCACTGGAGTGGTGCGCCCCCAGCACTGGGCCTCGCCATCGTCGGGCTGGGCGCGTCGCTCGCGCCGCTCGACATCGCCGTCAACGTGGCGTTGCCGGCGATCACCGCGCACTTCCGCCTGGCGCTGGGCGACGTGCAGTGGCTCGTGATCTGCTACGTGCTGGTTTACGGCTCGCTGATGCTGGTGTGCGGCAAGCTGGGCGACCTGTTCGGCCATCGCCTGATCTTCCGCATCGGCCTTGCCGTGTCGGCGATCGGCTGCGCCGCCTGCGCCGCTGCGCCCGACTGGTCGCTCTTCCTGTGGGCACGGGCAGGCCAGGGGATCGGCACGGCGCTGGCGCTCTCCTGCACGCCCGCGCTTGCCACGTCGCTGTTTCCTGAGAGTGTGCGGACCCGGGCACTGGCGGGCTTCGCCAGCACCATGGCGATCGCCGCCGCCGTCGGCCCGCTGCTGGGCGGCGTGCTGGTCGAGCTGTGGGGCTGGCCGGCGGTCTACTGGATACGGGTGCCGATCGCGCTGGCGACACTCGCTTTGTCGGGTCTGCTGCCGTCGCCCAAGCCCGACTCGCGGCCGTTCGATGCGCCAGGCGCGGCGCTGCTCGCTCTCTGCATGAGCACGTTCCTGCTGTCGCTGGTGCTGTCGCAGCGCCGGGACGTCGCCGGCGTCTGGGCAGCGAGCTTGTTCGCGGCCGCGCTCGTGGTGCTTTTCATCTATGTCCGCCGCGCCAATCGTGTGCCCGAGCCGATCATCCGGCCCGGCCTGTTCGCCGATGCCGCCTTCGTCGTGCCCAACGTCATGAACGTGCTGGCCAGCCTGGCGGGCTTTTCCATCCTGCTGCTCACGCCCTACTACCTGATGAACGTGCTGAAGCTTTCGGCAATCATGAGTGGACTGGTGCTGGCGCTTGCCTTCGCCGGCAGCCTGACGGGCGCGCCCCTTTCGGCCTTCTTCGTGCGGCGCATCGGTCAGCGGCCGACGGCGTTCGCCGGCGTGGCGGTGGTCGGCTTTGGCCTGCTGCCGCTCGGCTTCACCGGCGCTGAGACGCCGGTCGTCGTCGTGGCGCTGCTGCTGATCGTCGAGGGCGTGGGCCAGGGCCTGCTCACGGTCGCTTACACCGACATCGTGACGGCCACGCTCGCGCCGCGCGATCGCGGCGTTGCCGGAAGCCTCGCCTTGCTCACGCGCACGCTGGGCATCGTGAGCGGCGCCTCGGTGCTGACGGCGCTGCAGGCGCGAGGCGCCGGTGACCTCGCGGGGCTGGCAGGCTTTCTCGCCGGCTACCGCTATGCCTTCGTCGCGGCTGGCGGCGGCCTGCTGTTGGCCCTGGCGCTCTCGCTCACCGTGCCGCGCGCCTGGTCGAGGGTGCGTGGCTGAACGGCTTCGGCGTTGTGTGATACTTTCGACTCGTCGCAGACTTTCGACTCGTCGCAGACTTTCGACTCGTCGCAAACTTGCGACTCGTCGCGGACTTGGATCGGGGAGATTGACGCCATGCTCGCCACCCGCCTGGTGAAGACGGTCATGGTCGCTTCGACGGCCCTGTTTGCGTTGCTCGTCGCCTTCAACAACCTGGTCGACTACGGCTCGAACTACGAGTTCGTACGCCACACCCTCAGCATGGACACGACTTTTCCCGGCAATGCCCTGATGGGACGGGCGATCACCAGCCCGACCGTCTGGACCCTGGCGTACTGGGCAATCATCATCGTCGAAGCGGCCACGGGGATCGTGCTCGCGCTGGCGACGGTCCGCCTCGCCACCAATCTCAGGGCAAGCGCCGTCCGCTTCAATTCGGCCAAGACCTATGTCGTGGTCGGCGCCGGCCTCGGGTTCCTGTTGTGGTTCACCGGCTTCATGGTTGTCGGCGGAGAATGGTTCGCGACGTGGCAGTCGACGGTCTGGAACGGGCAAGCATCCGCCTTCCGTTTCTACATCACGCTGCTGGCGGTCGTCATATTCGTAAACCAACCGGATGGCGATCTTGGCGACACAAGTCTACGTACTGGCTGAACGAG
>DASZJU010000017.1:0-24667 GCA_035947815.1 Reyranella sp. | reverse complement strand
GCCGCGCGCTCGATCGGCAGATCGCCGCAATACTGGCAGTGCGCGGTGTCGATCACGAAGGTGACGGCAGTGACGATGCGGCCGTCGCGCAGCCGGGTGGGCACCCAGCACGGCTGGTAGACGCCCGCCAGCATCTCGCGGTTCCACAGGATGGCGAGTTCGCTGCGCACCTGGTCCGGCGCCAGGCGGTAGGCGATGCCCTCGCATTCCCCGCCCCGCTCCAGCGCCAGCATGAGGCCGGGCAGCTCGGGCGTGCCGCGGCCGAGCGGCATCCAGAAGCAGAAGGAACGGCGCCAGCCGTCGACCTTGCAAGGCTGCGCTTCGGCAAATTCGAGGGCCGGATTCCACATCAGCGAGCCGTAGGCGAACACCCAGGCCTCGTCGCCGGGCTGATAACGCGTCATCGCCTCATTGAGGCTCGCCTCGCGCTCCTCGGCGGAAAGGAAGAAGTGGTAGCCGGCCTTGCGGGCGTCCGAGACGATCTCTTCGATGCGCTCGGCCGTCAGTTCTTCACGTTTGAGCAAAAATCCAACTCCCTCAGGCGCCGTAGACGATGGACATGGTCTCGGCCACGCAGGCCGGGCGCTCTTGTCCCTCGATCTCGACGGTGACCTGGTTGGTGAGCCGCACGCCGCCGCCTGTCATCGGATCGGCGGCGATCAGCTTCGCCCGCGCGCGGACCTTGGAGCCGGCCGGCACCGGACTGGTGAAGCGCACTTTGTTGCAGCCGTAGTTGATGCCGTTCCGGACGTTGTTGATGTGCGAAATCTGGTGATTGAGCATCGGAATCAAGGAGAGGGTCAGGAACCCGTGGGCAATAGTCTTGCCGCCCGGCATGTCCTTCTTCGCCCGCTCGACGTCGACATGGATCCATTGGTGATCGCCGGTCGCCTCGGCGAACTGGTTAATACGATCCTGCGAAACCTCGACCCAATCACTGACCCCAATTTCTTGGCCCACGTATTTATGCATTTCATTCGGGTGGGCGAATTCCCTTTTTGCCATTTCCTACCTCGGCACTGTTTATTGCCTTGCCCCTGCAAGATATCACGAAATCAATCGCTTGCAGACAACTCTCTCTCGCGAGCGAGCCCCCTATGTCCGCGATGCGATCATATTCGAGGGGTCCCTGTCGCTAGTCTCCAATCGGGTGCCATTTGTAGCGATCGGGTCCCGTTTGTATCGTCACCGCATTTTCCTCATCATGCTAGCCACAAGAATGCACATGAGGAGACCCCGGATGGCGTATGAAACGGTTGTTTACGACGTCGCCGATTGCATTTGCACCGTCACGCTCAACCGGCCCGAAAAGCTCAATGCGTGGACGCGCCAGATGCATCTCGACCTCCGGCACGCCATGCACGAAGCAGGCCGCGACCCTGACGTCCGCGCCATAATTCTTACCGGCGCCGGCCGTGGCTTCTGTGCCGGCGCCGACATGGGCGGGCTGCAGGCAATCGGCGCAGGCGCCGGACCGGATCGCTCGAGCAAAGTCGAAAGCAGCCTGCCCGGCGGCAGCACCCTGCCTGAATTCAGGATGAACTATTCCTACTTCCCGGCGATTCCGAAATTCATCATCGCTGCGATCAACGGGCCGGCGGCCGGCCTGGGCTTCGTCATTCCGCTCTATGCCGACCTGCGCTTCGCTGCCGAATCGGCGGTGTTCACCACCGCCTTCGCTCAGCGCGGGCTCATCGCCGAGCACGGCGTGAGCTGGCTGCTGCCGCGCCTGGTCGGGCTGCCGGCGGCGATGGACCTGCTGTGCTCGGCCCGCAAGGTCCGCGCCCCTGAAGCACTGGCGATGGGGCTGGTGAGCCGCGTCATCGCCGACGACAAGCTGATGGCCGAGACCCGTGCCTATGCCACGCTGCTGGCAAACACCGTCTCGCCGCGCTCGGTCGCGGTGATGAAGCGACAGATCTGGGAGGCCGAATTCCAGACCCTGGCCGAGGCCACGACCCAGGCCAATTACGAGATGGACCTCTCCTTCCAGACCGCCGATTTCAAGGAGGGGGTCGCCCACTTCCTGGAGAAGCGGGCGGCAAGGTTTACGGGAAGATAGCGCCTAGACCTTCTCGGTCTCGCTGGTGCGCGGCTGCCAGGTCATCAGGCGGCGCTCGACGCTGCCGACCGCGGCGTCGAGCAGCAGCGCGAAGGCCGTGAGCACGAGGATGCCGGCGAACACGGTGTTGATGTCGAAGGTGCCCTCGGCCTGCAGGATCAGGTAGCCGACACCGCGCGCCGAGCCGAGATATTCGCCGACCACGGCGCCCACGAAGGCCAGGCCCACGGCGTTGTGCAGGCTGGCGAACACCCAGCTCATGGCCGAGGGCAGGTAGATCGAGCGCAGCAGCTGGCGCGGCGAGGCGCCCAGCATGCGGGCATTGGCGATCAGGTTGGGACTGACCTCGCGCACGCCCTGGTAGACGTTGAAGAACACCACGAAGAACACCAGGGTGACGCCCAGCGCCACCTTCGACCAGATGCCGAGTCCGAACCACACCGCGAAGATCGGCGCCAGCACGACCCGGGGCATCGAGTTGAAGCCCTTGATGTAGGGATCCATCACCGCCGATGCCGTGGGCGAGAGCGCCAGCCACAGGCCGATGCCCAGCCCAAGGGCCGAACCGATGGCAAAGCCCAGCGCCGTCTCGAGCAGCGTGACGGCGAGATGGATGAAGATCTCGCCCGTGGCGAACCACTCGACGATCACCCAGAACACCTTCTGCGGCTCGCCGAAGAAGAAAGCAGCGCGGTTGTCCTGCTCGAAATAGAACGGCGGGATCAGGCCGGGCGCAGTCAGTACGTACCAGGCCACGACCAGCAGGCCGAGCACCAGCAGCTGCAGGATGCGCAGCCTCATCTCAGGCCACCTTCTGCCGGGCGTAGGCCTTCAGCACCTCTTCCTTCATGACGCCCCAGATCTCGCGATGGAGATCGAGGAAGGCCGGCGTCATGCGGATCTCCGAGACGTCGCGCGGCCGAGGCAGGTCGACCTTGAAGTCGCCGATCGGCCGCGTGCCCGGACCGGCCGACAGCACGACGACCCGGTCGGAGAGCGCAATCGCTTCCTCGAGATCATGCGTGATGAACAGCACCGACTTCCGGTCCTCGGCCCACAGCGCCAAAAGCTCGTTCTCCATGAGCTGGCGCGTCTGCACGTCGAGGGCGGAGAACGGCTCGTCCATCAGCAGGATGTCGGGGCTCAGGATCAGGGTCTGGGCCAGCGCCAGGCGCTTGCGCATGCCGCCCGACATCTGGTGCGGGTAGCGGTCGCCGAAGCCCGCCAGGCCCACCCGGCGCAGCCACTCCTCCCCTTGCGCTACCGCCTGGGCACTCGGCACGCCGCGAAACTCCAGGCCGGCGACGACGTTGCCGATGCCGGTGCGCCATGGCATCAGCGCGTCGGCCTGGAACATGTAGCCGGCGCGCCGGTTGACGCCGTCGGCCGCCATCAGGCGCTCGCCGAATACCTCGACGGTACCGGACGAGGGTTCGAGCAGGCCGGCCGCGACGTTCAGCAAGGTCGACTTGCCGCAGCCGGTCGGGCCGACCACGGAGACGAACTCGCCCCGGCCGATCGTCAGGCTGGCGTTAGCGACCGCGATGTAGGCGTCGCTTCGCTCGTCACGCGAGGCGAAGCGGCAGGTGATGTCGGCCAGCGCGAGCGCCGGCGCTCCGTCGATCGACACGCCGGACTAGGCGTGCTTCTTGGCGCGCTGCGCGAAGTCGTTGGTCCAGGTGTCTTCGAGCTTGATCTTGGCCGGATCGATCTTGGGATCGCCCTCGACCAGGAATTTCAGGCAGTTGCCTGGACCGTCCGGCGGCATGAGGCCATCGGGCGAGATGGTCTCGCGGACGTTGGCGAAGGCCTTCTCGTAGATCGCCTTGTCGCCCAGCAGGTAGGCCGTCGGCACCGCCTTGGCGACTTCCTCCGGCGGCGCCGTCTGCAGCCACTCGTTGGCGCGCACGATGGCGTTCGCCAGCGCCTGCGCCGTGTTCGGCGTCTTGGTCAGCAGCGCGGGCTGGGCATAGAGGCAGGCGGCCGGCATGGTGCCGCCGAACAGTTCCTGGTTGCCCTTCATGGTGCGGGTATCGACCATGATCTTGATCAGGTTCTTCTCCTGCAGGATCGTCAATGCCGGATCGGCCTGCGAGATGCCGTCGACCGACTTGTTCTCGATCGCGGCCACCACCGAAGCGCCGGCGCCGACGCCGATGGCGACGATGTCCGAGGCCTTCAGCCCGCCCTTGGCCGCCCAATTGGTGACCAGCATCTGGGTCTGCGAGCCAGGCGCCGTGACGCCGAACTTCATGCCCTTGATGTCGGCCGGTCCCTTGACCTTCTCGGCGACGTCGTTGCGCAGGCCGATGGCGAGCTGCATGCCGCGGCCGATCAGGGCGAAGCCCTTGATGGGCTGGCCGCGCTGCTGCATGCGAATCGTGTGCTCGTAGGCGCCGGCAACCACATCGGCGCTGCCGCCCATCAGGGCTTCGAGCGACTTGGCGCCGCCCTGGAAGTCGTTGATCTCGACGTCGAGGCCTGCGTCCTTGTAGAAGCCCTTGGTCTCGGCGATCGTGACCGACAGATAATAGAGCGCCGACTTGCCGCCGACGGCCATCACCACCTTGGTCTTTTCAGGCTTGCCCGTCTGTGCCCGCGCTACATAAGGCGCGACCACCAAAGCCGGGGCTGCCGCCAGAAGCGCACGGCGCCGCATCTGCAGCTTGGTCATTGTTTCCTCCCAGAAACGTTTGTGGGGCGGGAGAGTGCCGCAAGGTCCGGCGGCCGGCAACGCGCTAAATCAGCCCATTCTCGATCAGGCCGCCGACCTACTTGAAGGTCCGTTCATTCCACCACGGGAAGTAGGACGGCATGCCGCTGCTCACCTTCATCGGGAACTTGGCCGGGCGTTTTTCCAGGAAGGCCGTCACGCCCTCCTTCACGTCGGCCGACTTGCCCCGCGCATAGATGCCCTTGGAGTCGACCTTGTGCGCCTCAATCGGGTGGTCGGCGCCCAGCATCTTCCAGATCATCTGGCGATTGAGCGCCACCGACACCGGCGCGGTGCTGTCGGCGATCTCGCGGGCGAGCGCATAGGCCGCCGGCAAGAGCTCCTCGGGCTTGTGGACCGAGCGCACGAGGCGACCCTGCAGCGCCTCCTCGGCGGAGAAGACGCGGCCGGTCATCACCCACTCCAGCGCCTGCTGTGGGCCCACGCGGCGCGGCAGGAACCAGCTCGAGCAGGCCTCCATGACGATGGCGCGGCGGGTGAACACGAAGCCGTAACGCGCCGCCTCGGACGCGAGCCGCACGTCCATGGCGAGCTGCATGGTGATGCCGACACCGACCGCCGGGCCGTTGCAGGCGGCGATGGTGGGCTTCAGCGCATCGTAGAGGCGGAGCGTGAACAGGCCGCCACCGTCGCGATGGCCGTCGAGGCCGGGATCGACCGGCCCGCGATTCTCGGCATTGAAGGTGTTGGCGCCACCGGAGAGGTCGGCGCCGGCGCAGAAGCCGCGGCCCGCGCCGGTGAACACCACCGCACGAACATCGTCGTCGCGGTCGGCACGGTCCATCGCGTCCAAAAGTTCCGACAGCATTTTGCCGGTGAAGGCGTTGAGCTTGTCCGGTCGGTTGAGCGTGATGGTGAGGATGCCGTCCCCGGTTTCGTACTTGATCTGCTCGTAGGTCATGCGCCGTCAACCCTGGTTGATCAGGACAACGCCGCCCATGATGAGCGCGATGCCGCCGATCTGCTTGATGCCGAATGGCTCGCCGAAAAGGAAGTGGCCGAGCACCGCCACGATTGCATAGGAGAGCGACACGCTGGGAAAGGCGACCGAGACCGGGATCTTGCGCAGCGCGATGAGGTAGAGGAAGGCGGCCGAGGCGTAGAGCGCCAGGCCGCAGAGCGTCGAGGGCCGCAGGATCTGGCTCACGAAGTCCGGGGAGTCGGCGCCTGTCTTGAGCAGGATCTGACCCGCGATGCCGGCCACGATGCCGATGCCCAGCGCCACGTAATAGACCATCATCGTTCAGGACTCCCTTGAGACGGTTCGCGGTGCGGCTGGCCTGCCGCGCGCGTGTCGACCTTCGGCCGCTCGACCTCGAGGCCGGCCGGCCCGCGATGGAAGACTTCGCGCACCAGGTATTGCGGCTTGCGGTTCACGGCGAGGAACATGCGGCCGACATACTCGCCGATCAGTCCGACCACCACGAGCTGCACGCCGGCCAGCACCAGCACCGCGACCATCAGCGACGCCCAGCCCTGCGGCGGCTTGTCCGAGATGATCGCCTCCAGGATGACGATGACCGCAGCGACCGCGCCCAGCGCGCCGAAGCCCACGCCGAACAGGGTGGCGAGCCGCAACGGCATCACCGAGAAGTTGAGGAACATCGAGAGCCACAGCCGCAACAGCCGGCGCAACGTGTAGTTCGACCGGCCCTCGTTGCGCGGCAGGTGGTCGACCTGCAGGCGGCCGACATTCTGGGTGACCTGGAATATCAGGCCATCGACATAGGGATCCGGCCCTTCGTAACTCGACACGATGCGCTCGCGCAGGAAAGCAGACATGCAGCGGAAGCTCGAGAGATAGAGGCCGGGCGGCTTGTCGATCAGCCGGTCGGCGCACCAGTTGGTGAAGCGGCTGCCCCAGTTGCGCCAGGCCGCGTGTTGTTTCTCGGCATAGTAGGTGTAGACCGCGTCGTATTTGCCGTCGCGCGCGTGCTCGAACAGGCGCGTGACCTCGGCCGGCGGGTTCTGCAGATCGTCATCCATGGTAATGGCATAGGCGCCGCGCGCCCGGGCGAGTCCGGCCATGACCGCGTTGTGCTCGCCGAAATTGCGGCTGAGGCTCAGCACCGTGACCGGCGCGCCCGGCTCGGCGGCGAGCTGCTTGCAGACTTCGAGGCTGTTGTCCGGGCTGTTGTCGACCACCAGCAGGATCTCGAGGCCGCCGTCGATCTCGAGGCCGCGCAACGCCTGCACCAGCTCGCCGACCGTGGCCGCGCCGTTGTAGACGGGCACGACGATGGAAAGTGCCGGCGAGACGGTGACGGACTCAGCCATCGCGCGCCGCCACGACGATCAGGGAGCCGCCGAACGGCAGGCCGATGCCGATCGCGATCGCTGCCCGTTCGATGGCAAGCGCTGCGGAAAACAGCGCATCGAGCCAGCGCGGGTAGTCGCGCACGTCGCTTTCGGCATCGGCGCGGCCGACCAGTCGATGAAGCAGCATCAGGGGAAACAACAAGGTGTTCCAATAGCTCGATCGCAGGACACGAAAGCCGTGGCCGGCGAGCAGCGTGCGCACCTGGCCGCCGGTGAAGCGGCGGACATTGTGCACGCGCCTGTCATGCGCCGACAACAGCCAGTCATAGGCCGGCAAGTTGAAGACCGCGATCGCGCCCGGTCCGAGGCAGCGGTGCGCCTCTTTCAGGGCACGGGCCGGTTCGACTCCGCCATGACAGAGGACGTCGAGGGAGAGATAGCCGCCGAGCGTGCCGCTGCCGAGCGGCATTTCGTTGACCGAACCCGCCGCCACCGGCCGGCCCGCTTTGGTCGCGGCAAGGGCCGCTGCAAGGGCGTCGTATTCCAGCCCGACCGTGGATCGGCCGGCCACCGCGGGGCCCAATTTCAGCAGCATGCCGCCGGTGCCGCAGCCCGCGTCGAGCACGGGACCTGCCGCCGGTGAACCGGCGAGCGCCCGGGCGAGAAGTTGCGCGGTGAGCGCGCGCAGGCCGCGATACCACCACATGCGGTCCTCGACCGCGTGCATGCGCTCGTATTCAACCCGCTCCACGCCGTGTGCGCTCCCGCCAAGTGTCTTCTTCCCGCCCGCTTATGATATCTTCGTTGCGCCTTGCCAACCGTCACGACCAAACCCCCCATCATTCCGCCGCGCATCGAACGGCTGCTGCTGGTGCCGCTGTTTGCCCTGCCCATCCTGTGGCTGGCCGGCTACTTCTTCCCGCCCATCAATCACGACGTGGCGGCGCTCCTCGACGTCTCGGGGCGCTGGGTCGGCGGCGAGAGGCTCTATGTCGAAATCATCGACGAGAACCTGCCGCTCACCTTCGTGGTGCACGCGCTGCCGGTGCTGACCGCCAAGGTCCTGCCGGGCAGTGCCACGTTCTGGTTCACCGCCTGGGTGGTGGCCGGCATCTTCGCCTCCTTCTGGGCGTGCCGGCGGCTGGTGCGGCTCGTCCCCTCGGCCGACCACGCGCTGACCGAGGCGCTGCTGCCGCCGGTGCTGCTGTTCCTGTTCACCGTGCTGCCCAACGAGCATTTCGGCCAGCGCGAGCACATCATGTTCGTGGCCTGCGCGCCCTATTTGATCGCCTCGATGGCCCGCGCTGAAGGCGTGGCGCTGACGCGCGGTTCGGCGATCGCGATCGGACTGGTGGCCGGCGTCGCGTTCGCCATGAAGCCGCACTTCCTCGCCATCCCCGCCGCGGTCGAACTCTACCTGCTGATCCGCCGCGGCTGGCGGACGGCCTTGTTCGATCCCATCCCGTGGTCGATCGGCCTCGTCACCGTGGCGCATATCGCCTCGATGTACACGATCTTCTCGGACTACGGCCGGTTCGTGCTGCCGCTCACCGTCGAGGCTTACGCGCCGATCGGCGACGAAGGCTGGCGCGGCGTGCTGACCAGCAATGTGCTGGCGCCCACCCTGATCGCGCTGGTGATCTTCGGCGTGATCGCCGTGGTGTTCACCAAGACCATCTCGGCGCGCGTGCTCGTGGTGTTCGGCATCGGCGCGGCGATCTCGGCCATCGCCCAGGCCAAGGGCTGGCCCTATCACGTGCTGCCCGCCCTGTCGGCGGTGATCCTGCTCGCGGCACTCACCGTGTCGCAGACCGTCGACCGCTACCTGCCGATCAGCCGCAGCGGCCATCACCTGCCGGTGGCGGTGATCTCGGCCACCTTGATGGTGCTGCTCTACTTCCAGGCGGCGCTCTATACGCCGCCCTTCTACAAGCAGCGCCAGTTCGAGAATTCGATCGGTGGCCGCCTGCAGCACATCATCGAGCAGAACGCGCCCCACCGCACGCTGCTGGCGCTGTCGCCCGGGATCTATCCGCTATGGCCGCTGATCAACTATATCGGCGGGCGCATGACCATGCGCTTCCTCAGCATGTGGGTGCTGCAGGGCGTATACGCGACCTGCGACGACTTCCCCGCGCTCTACAATCCGCCCGACACGATGGGCGATTCGGAGAAATTCGTGTTCGACGCTGTAAGCGAGGATTTCGCCCGCGAGCAGCCCGATCTCGTGATCGTCGACCGCATTCCCGGCATCCCGCGCTGCCAGGGCAAGGAATTCGACTACCTCGAATACTTCATGCAGAACCGCGTCTTCGCCGACGCTTTCGAGGGTTACGAACACCTCATGGATTTCGACCGCTACCGGATCTACCGCCACAAGAAGAAGAAGTGACCTGATGTCACCGCGGGCGGGGTAACCCCCGCCCTGGAGCGAAGCGAAGGATCTCATGCCGATTGCAAGCGACGATGAGGTCCTTTGCTGCGCTCAGGACGACAGTGATCCTACTCCCACTTGCCCATCACCTTGGCGCGTAGCGCCTCCGGGATCTTGCCGATATCCGGCACCTTGAAGACGCCCGACGCCACGAGGACGATCTCGTCGCCGCACACAAGGTCGCAGCTGCAGAAGCAGAAATTGATGGTCCGCCGGGCAATGCGCGCGCTGCCCTCCAGCCACTGTCCAAGCTTGGCGCCGCGCACGAACTCGGTGCTGAGCGATATCGTCGGATGGGGCCAGCGGATACCGGTGACGTGGCCCGCGCCTGCCCCCATCACCATGTCGGCCACGGTGACCAGCAGCCCGCCATGCGCCCAGCCCATCGGGTTGCCGTGGCGGGCCTCGAGCGGCAGGCCGACCCGCAGCCGTTCGCCTTCGGCCTTGAACCAGAGCGGCCCGATCAGGCCGACGAAATCATCGGCGACGTCGAGCTTGCGGAAGCCTTCGGGGATCAGCTTGTCGGTCATGTTGGAAGTCCGTCCTTGGAAGCGGCGAATTTCGCGAGCGCGGCACGCACCACGGCATCGAATGGCACGCTGCGATGGGTTTCCTCGTTGAGCGACACCATGATCGCCTTCAGCACGGCCGTGCAATTGCCCTCGCCATCGAACAGGCCGTGCCCGATCACGCACTTGCGTTCGTGCACCTCGAGCAGGCGGGCGCCGGCCGTGGCGCGGCCGGGATAGAACATCTGGCGCTTGAAATCGATCTCGAGCCTGCCGACCACGACGCGAAAGCGCGGCAAGCCACTTGTCCTCAAAGACTGCCGCACGATCTGCCGCATGTAGGAGACCCGGGCATTCTCCAGAAGCTGCAGGAAGGCGCCGTTGTTGATGTGGCCGTTGGCGTCGACATCGGCGAAACGCAGATGCTCCTCGGTGACGAATCCGTAGATCCGTCGATCCGTCAGGTCGAGACTCACGTTATCAACGCTCCCGGAATTCCAGGGTGAGATGGGCGGCTTCCACGGGTGGCACGATCAGGCGGCCGGCATCGGGCTTGACCACCTTGACGCCGTTCTCCGCCAGAAGCGCCTCGCAGGCGGCAAGGCTCTGGACCGCGACCGACAGGAGCGCCGGATGATCGCCCGGCCGCACCGGCGTGACGCCGGGATAGCGCTGGGCGTAGTCTTTGCGAGTCAGGTAGCGGATGGGCTGGGTGCCGGTGTCAACCAACAGTTCTTCGCCCTCGCGCGTCGCCGAGCCTGCGCCGAAATACTTCTCGAGCTCGCCGATCCACCTCGCCGGCTGCTCGGCGATCACCGTCACGCCCAGGATGCCGCGTGCCCCATTGGGATGCCTGGCCCACTCGCCGCGATAGACGAACTGAGGCGTCAGGTGGTCGCAGACGAAGAAGCCGACTACCGGCATGTGGGTCTTGGGGATGCGCACGGTGCGGAACTGCGCGTGCTCCGTCTTACCCGCGACCTCCACGGCACGATCGAAGAACAGCGGCGCATCGGGCTCCAGGCCTGCCGCCTTGAAGGCGTCGAAGGCGATGTCGGCGCCGTCGGTGGCGAGCGCCACGTTGGCCAGCCCACCGCCCTGTCTGAGCCACTCCCGCCGCTCGGCGTTGAACTCGGTGTCCTCGACGATGCCCAGGATCTCGAAATAGTCCTGGTCGAAGATCATCAGGTGGTTGGCGGTGCCGAGCTTTTTGTGGAAGCCGCGCGGCTGCACCTGGAAGCCGAGCTTCCGGTAAGAAGCTTCGGCGGCATCGATACCGTCGACCATGACCACGACATGGTCGAGACCCCGGACGGCGCGCGTCATGCCGGCTTCCTCCGCACCATGTTGATGCCCTTCGCCGTCATCACCAGCTCGCCCTTCTGGTTGGTGGCCGTCCAATGCTCGTGGATGACGCCCATCTCGGGCCGGCTTTTGGACGGCACCTTGTCGGCGCACTCGACCCAGGCGGTCAGCGTGTCGCCCGGGCGCACCGGTTTCAGCCAACGCAGCTCGTCGAGCCCGGGCGAGCCCAAGGCGGTACGCTTGTCGAGGTAGTTGTCGACGAACAGCCGCATCAGCTTGGAAGCAATGTGCCAGCCCGAGGCGATCAGGCCGCCGAACATCGATTGCTTGGCCGCCACGGCATCGACATGGAAGCTCTGCGGATCGAATTGGCGGCCGAACCCGACGATTTCATCGGCGGTGAAGCTCGTGGAGCCAAGCGGGTATTTCACGCCGATCTGATAGTCTTCCCAGTAACGTGGGTCTTCCGATTGCATGGCCTGGGTCATCGCAGAGCATGGCCTGTGACGCAAGGAGGTCCTATGGCCCCGCGCCCAACCGTCGGCTAGCCTGTCGCCATGAACGAACCCACCCTGGTCAGACGCCTGACCACGATCGTCTCGATCGACGTCGTCGGGTTCAGCACAATGTCGGCGCGCAACGAGGAGCATGCGCTCGATCTCCTCGGCGCCCGCATGGCCACGGCCGAGACGATCGTGAAGCATCACCGAGGCCGCGTCTTCAAACTCACGGGCGACGGCCTGCTCGCGGAGTTCGTGAGCCCGGTCGAGGCGGTCCGCGCAGCCCTTGAAACCCAGGAGGCGATGCGCTCGGCCAACGCCACGGCCGATCAGGACAACCAGCTCATCCTGCGCATCGGCATCAATCTCGGCGACGTGGTGGAAAGCGGCGACGATCTGATGGGCGATGCCGTCAACGTCGCGGTTCGGCTGGAGTCGATCGCCCCGCACGGCGGCATCTGCGTCTCGGCCGCCATCTACGAACAGATCGTGGGCAAGCTTACGCTGGGCGCCGAGGATATGGGCGAGCAGCACGTCAAGAACATCCCACGCCCCATCCATGCCTATCGTCTGACGAACGAAGGCGCGCCGCCGGTCGTCGCCGTCGCACCGCCACCGGCGGCAGCCAAACGACCATCGCGCCTCATCATGGTCGGCGGCGCGGTCGCGACTTTGGCCATCGTGGCGATCGCCGGCGCCTGGTTGCTGCACGAAAAGTCGGCGCCCGCGGTCCCGCCCACCCAGACGGCCACGGCGCCTCCCGCAAGCCCGGCTCCGCCCCCTGCTCCGGTTGCCGCGGCGCCCTCTGCTCCTGGTACCGCGGCGCCCACCGCGCCGCCCGCTTCCGATCCGAACGAGATGCCGGCCCCGACCCTGGACCCCGCCACAACCGGCCCCCGGATCTATGACGCCGCCGACGTCCCGTTCGTGCCCGACTTTCGGCGGCGCGCGCTCGAGAATTACGCCACGGCCGACGGCTCCAAGGCGATGGCGTTCAATGTGCGCGGCTTGTTCGCCGTCGCGTCGCGTCGCGTCGACGATCCGACAGCCCGCCGCATCGCCCTCGAGGAGTGCAACAAGCTCGTGCATCGCGAGGTGCCGGTCGTCCGGCCGATCGACCGCTGCATGATCTACGCCGTCGGCAACAACGTCGTCTGGTCGTATCGCGCACCGCCCCTGCCGCCGCCGCCCTACATTCCGGCCGCGCGGCCGTCGCCCCCCATCCCGTTCGATCCCGCCGCGGCGCCGCTGCTGGGAGAGAACGCGCGCAAGAATCTCGCCGATCACTACATGAAATCCGACCACAAGCGGGCGCTGGTGCTGGGCCGTGATCATTTCGACTGGTGGTCGCCCAGCGAAACCGAAGCCGACGCCATCAAGCGCAACCTGCAGGTTTGCGGTCACCTCACCGGCCGGCCCTGTGTCGTCTATGCCGTCGAGGATCAGGTGTTGGTGCGCACGCCGCAGCTTCACAATGCCGTCAACGTCTTCACGCCGCAGGCGATGACCGGTCTCGACGCCCGCCAGCAGGAGGCGCTCGACCGCTACCTGGTGGCCAACGATTGGCGGGCCGTCGCGCTCGCGCGCAACGGTCGTCTGGGCATCGTCTCCGGCCGGGCCAGCGAGAGTGCTGCCGCGAGCGACGCCGTCAGCGAATGCGCGCGGGCCGGCGGGACGGAGTGCGCCATCCTGGCCATCGGCCCGTTCACGGTCGCGCCGAAATAGGCGCCGTCAGTCGGCCAGCGCCGCGCCGAAGCGCTTGGCGACCTCCTCCAGCATGACCTCCGAGGCGCCGCCGCCGATCGACTGGACCCGCGCATCGCGCGCCATGCGCTCGACCGCCGTCTCGCGCACAAAGCCCATGCCGCCGTGGAACTGCACACAGTCGTAGAGCACCTGGTTCACCAGATCGCCGGCCAGCGCCTTCACCATCGAAACCTGGGCCACGCAATCCGTCCCCTGGGCATCGAGCCACGCCGTGTGATGCACGAGCTGACGCGCCGCCTCGACCTCCGCCAGCCGGTGCGAAAGACGCTGGCGGATCACCTGCTTGTCCCACAGCGGCTTGCCGAACGCGGTGCGCGCGTTCACATGCTCGAAGGTGAGCCGCAGCGCCTCGCGCGCCTCGGCCATGGCCATCGCGCCGATCACCAGCCGCTCGGTCTGGAAGTTGGCCATGATGGAATAGAAGCCGCGATTGGGCTCACCCAGCACGTTCTCGGCCGGTACCCGGCAATCCTCGAAGATCAGCTCGGCCGTGTCGGACGAACGCCAGCCGGTCTTGTCGAGCGCGCGGCCGACCTTGAAGCCGGGTGTGCCCTTCTCGACGATGAACATGGTGATGGCGCGGCTGCCCTTGGCCTCGGGATCGGTGCGCGCGGCGATGAAGTAGAGATCGCCGTGCACGCCGTTGGTGATGAACATCTTGGCGCCGTTCAGCACATAGTCGGTGCCGTCGCGTACCGCGCGCGTGCGGATGCCGGCGACATCGGAGCCGGCGGCGGGCTCGGTGACGCCGACGGCGGTGATGGTCTCTCCCGCCAACACCCCCGGCAGGTACTTCTCGAGCTGGCGCTTGGTGCCGAAGCGCACGAGATGCGGGCTCGCCATGTCGGTGTGGACCAGCACGGTGATGGCAAAGCCGCCATGGGTCGAGCGGCCGACCTCCTCGGCCAGCACGACCGAGGCGCGCGCATCGAGGCCCGCCCCGCCCAGCGCCTCGGGCACCCGCAGCGAAAAGAAGCCGAGCCCGCCCATCTGGCGCAGCACGGCGCGCGGCACGAAGCCCGCCTCCTCCCATTTGGGCCCGTGCGGCTTCACCTCCTCGTCGACGAAGCGGCGGAGCTGGCTGCGGATGAGATCGTGGTCTTCGGTGAAGATGGGATGTGCCATGGCAGCGCGATGCTACACTCCGCCGATGTCACGCGACAAACGACTACAGGATCGCTCGATCTATCCGCACTGGTGCACCGACACGGTGCGCTTTTCCGACCAGGATGCCGCCGGCCACATCAACAACGTGGCGCTCTGCGCCTACCTCGAGACCGCGCGCCTCACCTTCATGCGCGACATGGGCATGATGGCCGACGCCCCCGACGGCGTGCGCGGCATCTCGGCCGGCATGACCGTGAGCTTCCTGGCCGAGTCGCATTGGCCGGGCCAGGTCGAGCTGGGCAGCGGCGTGATGCGCGTCGGTAACAGTTCCATCACCGTCGGCTCGGCCGCCTTCAAGGATGGCGTCTGCATTGCCGCGGCCGAGATGACGGTCGTGCGCCTCAAGGGCAAAACCCCGCATGCGATCGACCCAGCGCTGCGGACAAGGCTGGAAAAGCATTTGTTGTCAGGGTTTTAGCCGCCGCTTGACCGGGCCGGGCTCGACCCCTATCTTGCGCCTGCGAGTAAGTCGCATCTGCACCGACTGAGGGGTCGAAAACGTCCATGTATGTCTGCATCTGTCGGGCCATCCGGGAACGCGAAGTGGACGCCGCCGTCCGCGCCGGCGCACGCCGTCCGTCCGACGTGTTCCGGGCCTGTGGCACCAGCCCCCAATGCGGCACCTGTGCTTGCGATATGCGCCAGCGGATCGCCGACACGACAGCGCGCGAGCGCTCCATCCAGCAGACGGTGATGGCGGCCGACTGACGAGCCTTGCTCGTCACCCTGAGCATTTGCGAAGGGTCTTCTAAATCAATCGGGCTCTTTGCCCTCACCGATCTGGGTCTGCAGGTAGTTCTGCACGCCGACCTTGTCGATCAACGCGATCTCGGTTTCCAGGAAGTCGATATGGGCCTCGGCATCCTCCAGGATGTCGACCACGATCTCGCGGCTCACGAAATCCTTGGCCGTCTCGCAATGCGCCACCGCGGCGACAAGCGCGGTACGCGCCGCGCTCTCGAGCTTGAGATCCGCGGCCAGGCATTCCGGCACGGTCTCGCCGATCCCGATCTTGCCGAGGTCCTGGAGGTTGGGCAGGCCGTCCAGTATCAGGATGCGCATGATCAGCTTGTCGGCGTGCTTCATCTCGCCGATCGATTCCTCATAGACTTTCTTGCCCAGCCGCTCGAAGCCCCAGTGCTTCATCATGCGCGCGTGCAGGAAGTACTGGTTGATGGCCGTGAGCTCGTTCTTCAGGAGCTTGTTCAGCTCGGCAATGATCTGCGGATTGCCCTTCATGGTGACTCTCCTGACGATGCCTGTTGCCTAGAGATACCCGGCATGGCGCAGCGCGCAACCACGGAGTGCGCGAGTGAGAACCGTTCGCTACAAAAGTTGAGGACGATCGGGCCACGGCGAACACCGCACTCAAGCCAATTGCCGAGCCGATGTCAGGCGAGCGAAGGAGATGGCAGCGGCGCAAAGCCCGCCCGCGGCGCCCCAGCTCTAATAGTGACCGGGCAGATGCGGTTGCGCGAGCGAGCCGTGCAGGCCGTCTTCGGTAACGATGGTTGGTACTTATCGGCCAGGATCAGCGCAGGCCGAAGAAAGACAGGATGGCTGCGACGACCACGACGAGCCCGACGAGATAGATGATTGCATTCATGTGACTTGCCTCCGCGGCAGAAAGCGGCGGTTCGTCAACGCCGCGTTTCTGCCAAGGTTCCGCTCGCGTCCAAGGCGCCTCGCAACGTCGGCGTGCCTTGGACGTTGATTGTCACCAACCGCCCGCCCGACCCCGTGTCGAGCCAGCCTGAGGAATACGCGTCATGCCTTTGGACAAAGGAAAGAACGGTTTCACCCTTCCCAAGCTCCCCTATGCCGAGGACGCACTCGCCCCGGTCATTTCCGCCAAGACCATCTCGTTCCACTACGGCAAGCATCACAAAGCCTACGTCGACAAGCTGAACGAGCTGATCGAGGGCACGCCGTATGCCGAGATGTCCCTGGAGGACATCATCAAGAAGTCGGCCAAGGACGAAAAAGCCAAGAAGATATTCAACAATGCCGCCCAGGCGTGGAATCACGATTTCTACTGGCACAGCATGACGGCCAAGGCCGACGCGCCCGCCGGCAAGATCAAGAAGGCGCTGGAAGACAGCTTCGGCGGCCTCGAGGAATTCAAGAAGGCCTTCAAGACGGCCGCCGTCGATCAGTTCGGCAGTGGCTGGGCGTGGCTGGTCAGCAAGGGCGGCAAGCTCGCGATCGAGCCGACCGCCAACGCCGACACCCCGATCGCCCATGGTGGCACGCCGCTGCTCGTCGCCGACGTGTGGGAGCACGCCTACTACCTCGACTATCAGAACCGCCGGCCGGACCACGTCCAGGCCTGGCTCGACAAGCTGCCCAACTGGTCGTTCGCCGAGAAAAACCTCGGCTAGGCTACTGCCGAACTGCGTGAAGCGGTCGCGTTCATAAAACTCCGGCGTGCGCAGCATCTGCGTGTTAGGTGAAGCGCACGCCGCGACAGACGCCGTTTTCATCGCTCCGTAGCGCCGCCGACTTTGCCGGGTTGCGTCTAGTGGACATTGGCGGCGGAGGCCGGGTGCCAGAGATGGGCACGCCATGAGACCGCAATCAGCAGGGTGAAACCGATCCCCAGCAGGCTATAGAGCGAACCCGTGAGCGAAAATCCGACACGCTCGATCAGCGGCCCGGACAGCAAAAGCCCGATGGGGAGCCCGTAGACCGCCAGCATGCGCACGCCCATGACCCGGCCGCGAAATTTGGGATCGGCGACGCGCAACAACAGCACCGCCATGGGGATCATGCAAAAGCTCTGGACGAAGCCCGCGAGGAACAGCACGACCTCGCCCCACAACGGCGTTTCGATCCAGGCGAAGGCGAAATTGAGGGTGAACCAGGCGACGGCGCCGGCGAGCATCGCGCGAGCCGGCCGAATGCGGGCGCCGTGGATGGAAATGGCGATCGAGCCTAAAAGCGCTCCGCCCGCGAAGCAGGCGATCAGCCAGCCCAGGCCGGTTTGGCCGAGGCCGTAGATGTCCTTGGCAACGTAGGCCAACAGCGAGCCGACCAGCGGATAAGCGGCGAAATTCACGAGAAAAGCCAGCAACATCAACGCGCGCATATCGGGCGTCGACCAGATGTAGGCAAAGGCCTGCCGCAACGCGCGCACCGGCGAGGCGTGTGATACCGCCTCGCCCACCATGCGCACGCGCCTGATGCCGACATTGAGCGTGAGCGCAAGGCTCGCGGCGTAGGCCGTGCACACCACGACATAGGCCAGGCCCGAGCCGAGTGACGCGACCAGGCCCGCGCCCGAAAGCGCGCCGACCACGCGTGCCGAATCGGCTGTGGTGCGCGACACGCCCATGGCCCGCATCAGGTAGTTGGCCGGCATGGTCTCGCCGACCAGCAAGTTGCGCAGCGTGATGTCGGAGGGCCGCACCAGCCCCATGATGATGGCCAGGGCGAACACCGGTACCGGCGCGGCAAGGCCGGCCAGGAACAGCACCGCGAACGCCGTCGCCACGGCCAAGTAGGTGGCCCGCATCAGGCAGAGCAGGCTGCGATTGCCGATCCGATCGCCCACCATGCCGAACAGCGGCGAGATCAGGGTGCCCAGAAACTGCAGGGAGCCGAATACGGCGAGCGCCAGCACCGAGCCGGTCGCAACCAGCACGAACCAGCCCAGGATCACGCCTTCCATCTCGAACGCCCAGGAAGCCAGCAAATCGGCCGGCCACTGGAAGCGGAAACTGCGGATCTGAAATGGCGCCAGCGCCGGCACACGCGTGGTGAGACTCACGTCTTGTTCGTTCCCTCCCCCGTCGAGCGTCTTGTCTGTGCGCCTCGGGGCATGGGGACGGTGCGCGCTCTTGGCGCGTACTGCAATTACCGCGTCTTCATGGCCGCCCTCGCCAATCGCGGGGCTGCTGGCGCCAAAGCCCTACATGTAGTAGTCCTATTGCCAGTATGAAATTGTGAATAGCCGTCTACTTTGGTTGCGTTGCAGGGCCTCTCAGAGCATTGTGCCCTGGGGATGCCGCCACACGGCAAAAAACAAAGACCTAGCCGCACGCGGGTTTTGCTTGTTGGAGAAGTCCGCGATGGGGGCAGCATTTTGAAGTCTACGATTTTTCACCTCGTCCTGATCAAGCCGACGCACTACGACGACGACGGCTATCCCATCACGTGGCTGCGCTCTCATATCCCCTCCAACACCCTGGCTGCCCTCTATGGCCTGGGGGAGGATTGCCGCCAGCGCGGCGTCTTCGGGCCGGACGTCGACATCCAAATCAAGCCGTTCGACGAGACCAACACGCGGGTGCGCTCCGATCGCATCATCGCCGACATCAAGCGCAGCGGCGGCAAGGCGCTGATTTGCCTGGTCGGCGTGCAGAGCAACCAGTTCCCGCGTGCCGTCGACCTCGCCCGCCAGTTCCTCAAGGCCGGCCTGCCCGTGGCGATGGGCGGCTTCCATGCCGCCGGTTGCCTGTCGATGCTGCCGGTGATCCCGCCGGAGATCCAGGCGGCCATGGACATGGGGATCTCGATCTTTGCCGGCGAGGCCGAGGAAGGCCGGCTCGACACGATCCTGCTCGATGCCTGGAACGGCACGCTGAAGCCGCTCTACAACTACATGGACGATCTGCCGGGCATCGAAGGCGCGCCGACGCCCAGCCTGCCGCCGGCCGCGTTGGCTCGTAACGAAGGCCGCAAGTCGAGCTTCGATCTCGGCCGCGGCTGCCCGTTCCAGTGCTCGTTCTGCACCATCATCAACGTGCAGGGCCGCAAGAGCCGCTTCCGCAGCGCCGACGACCTCGAGGCGATCGTCCGCGAGAACTACAAGCAGGGCATCACGTCGTTCTTCATCACCGACGACAACATGGCCCGCAACAAGCACTGGGAAGACTTCTTCGACCGGCTGATCGAGCTCAAGGAGAACGAGGGCATCAAGGTGTCCCTGATCATCCAGGTCGACACCCAGTGCCATCGCATCCAGCACTTCATCCACAAGGCGCGCTGGGCCGGCGTCTACCGCGTGTTCATCGGGCTCGAGAACATCAACCCGGACAATCTGCTGGCCGCCAAGAAGCGCCAGAACAAGATCACCGAATACCGCAAGATGCTGCAGGCCTGGCACACCAGCGGGGCCTCGACCTGGGCAGGCTACATCCTGGGATTCCCCGGCGACACGCGCGAGTCGATCCTGCGCGACATGGAGATCATCAAGAAGGAGCTGCCGCTCGACATTCTCGAGCTGTTCATCCTGACGCCGTTGCCCGGTTCGGAAGACCACCAGACGCTGTGGAAGCAGGGCGTTTGGATGGATCCCGACTTCAACAAGTTCGATGTTCACCATCGCGTCGTCCATCACCCCAGGATGAGCGACGCCGAGTTCGACCAGACCTATCGCGACGCCTGGAAAACCTACTACACGCCCGAGCACATCGAGACGGTATCGCGCCGTCACGGCGCCACCCCCGGCCGCAATCCGGCGGAGCCGGCGCGGTTCATGACCATGTTCAAGATCATGTTCGAGGCGGAAGGCATTCATCCGCTGGAAGGTGGCATCGTGCGTCTGAAGTACCGCCGCGACCGCCGCTACGGCATGAAGATCGAGCCGATCGGCGTGTTCCATTTGAAGCTCGCCGCCGAGACCTGGCGGAAGCTCAGGATCTACGGCCGCCTCGCCTGGCAGGGCTGGCGCATCGGCCAGAAGGTCAAGAACGACCCGCAACGCCACGCCTACACCGACCTGGCGATGGAGCCGGTGGTCGATGAGGAGATGGACAAGCTCGCCCTTTTTGCCGACACCGCCGGCGGCGAGGCGGCCGTCACCAAGCGGCGCGGCGAAGATTTCGCCCGCGCCCGCGCCGCCGTCGCGCACAACCAGCGCCTGGCTGCGGCGGAATAACCTCGACCGGCCGGCTCATGCCGGAACCTTCTTGTGATGGTCGGTCGCGCCCTGGTAGGCGTGGCCGATGCGGTAGAGCAACGCTTCGTCGAACGGCCGGCCGATCAGCTGCAGGCCGATCGGCGCGCCGTTCGAATCGAAGCCGCAGGGCACCGACAGTGCCGGCAGGCCGAGCGTGTTGAAGGGCCGCGTCAGGCCGGTGAAGCGCGCCACCATGCTGAGCGTGGCGGGGCCGCCCGACGCCTCGACGTCGGTCTCCTCGAGTGTCGGGATGGGGAAGGCGATGGCGGGCAACAGCACGGCATCGACGCCGTCCATCGCCGTCTCGAGGAACTCGCGCACGAAATGCGCGCGCAGGCGGAGTGCGTCGATGTATTGCGTCGCCGGGATGAAGAAGCCCGCCTCCATGCGCGTGCGCACCTGGTTGGCGTAGGGCGCGTTGGCCTCCATCCACGGCCGGTGCATGGCGGCCGCCTCGCACTTCACCATCACCTCGGCGGAGCGATAGAGCGCGGTGAAGTCCGGCATTCTTGCCGGCGCGATCGCCGCGCCGAGCCTGCCCAGCGCACCGGCTGCCGCCTGGATCGCCGCGCCGATTTGTGGATCGACCGGCACCAGCCCATTGGGCAGCGACAGGCCGATCTTGAGTCCCGTCACGCCGCCTTCGAGCAGCGCCTCATAGTCGGGCACGGGCTTCTCGCTGGTCGTCGAATCGTCGGGGTCGTGGCCGGCGACGATGCCCAGCATGCGGGCGTTGTCGCGTACGGTGCGGGTCAGCGGGCCGACATGGTCGAGGCTCCACGAGCGCGCCACGGCGCCGGCGCGGCTGACGCGGCCGTAGGTCGCCTTCATGCCGACCACGCCGCAGGCGGCGGCCGGCAGCCGGATCGAGCCGCCGGTGTCGGAACCGAGCGCGCCATAGACCATGCGGGCGGCGACCGAGGCGCCCGAGCCGCTCGAGCTGCCACCGGTGACGCGCGTTTCATCCCACGGATTACGGCAGTGGCCGTGATGCACGTTGTGGCCGGTCGGGCCGGCCGCGAACTCGGCCATGTTGAGGAAACCGAGCTCGACCACGCCCGCCGCGTCGAGCTTCTTGAGCGCCGTCGCGGTGACCGGCGCCACCCAGTTGCGCCGGATCTCGCTGCCGCCGGTCGAGAGCTCGCCCTTGCGGTAATACATGTCTTTGTGCGCCATCGGCACGCCGTGCAGCGGGCCGCGCCGCTGGCCGGCGGCGAGCTCCTTGTCCATCGCACGGGCCTGCTCGAGCGCCTTCTCCTTGTGCAAACGCAGGAAGGCGTTGGTGCGCGGCTGCCAGACGGCGATGCGCGCCAGGCATGCTTCGGTCGCCTGCACCGAGGTGATGCGGCCGGCGGCGATGGCGTCGGCGACGTCGCTGAGATCGCGCAGCGCCAGATCGTCGTTGATCATTTCGCCTCCCGTGCCATCAGGCTGGCGAAGGCGGCGGGCTCGTCGTCGAAGGTGAGGCGCGCCGCGGCTGCCTTGCGCACGGCGTCGTTCAGCACCTCGACCTCGGCCGCGATCTCGGCCAGGCGCTTGTCGTCATAGGTGAGGCCCTGCTGCTCTTTGGCGATGCCGGCGGCGATGCGTGTCTTGTCGTCCATAAAACCTCCTCAGGCCGCCAGGCGGAGCGTGCGCTCGGCAAGCCGCGCCTGGTCTTGCTTGGTGAACGTCATGATCTTGCGGACCTTCTGGTCGAACTTCATGCCGACGGCTTCGGCGCAAGCAGCGAGTGTGCCGGTCTCGGCCTCGAACAGGAAGTGGGTGAAGACCAGCATCTTGTCGGTGAAGGACGCGAGCCCGCTCATCACCACCAGCAGGTCGCCGGCATGCAGCGGCCGGCGATAGTGGTTCAGCATCTCGACCACGACCGAGCCTTCGCAACGCTCCTGCATCGCGGTGCGGTCGAAGCCGAGATGATTCCACAGAAGCGGCGCGCCATCGGAGTAGCGGCCGAACTGGTGGTGCGGCAGGAACTCGCCGCGCTCGTCGCATTCGGCGGGCGTGATCACCGTGCGGCCGATGTCGACCAGGCCCGTGCGCGCGGCATCGGCGAGCACCAGATCGGGCAAGGCGAGCTTGCCGACGCTGCGCGGGCTTGCGTTCCGAGGAAGCGCCATCCTTGCCGCTTCGGCACGCGCGCGGAAGGGATCGGGCCACGGCCTGTCACTCGCGATCCGCCGGCGCATCGTTGCCGCGACCGTGCCGTCGGATGAATTGCGGATCTCGTGATAGGCCGTCAAATGGCGCTCGCCGATCTCGACCGGCGCCGAAAGCACCTCGACGGCATCGACCTCGCGGAACTCGCGCAGGTAGCGGACATGATCCCAGGCGACGCCAAGGTTGAGCTCGCAAGCGCGTTGCGCACGCGGCCCGAGGCCCAGGCTGGCGAGCAGATGGGACGACGCCTCGTGGCCGAACTCGGTGTAGAACTGGACGTTCAAATGGTCGTTTTCATCGCACTGCCAGGTGTTTACGGCGGTGCTGAAAGTCGGGATCAGGCCAGGGCTCGACACGCTACGCTCTCTCTGAGTCTGTGGATGGTTGCCTCAAATGGCCTAAAAAGCCCCAAGAATCGACATTTTTCGTGGATTCCGGACTTGTGGGAAGGCGATTCGTGGATAATCTTGGGGCTGTCAACACTGTCCTGGGGCGTCAGGGAGACGTTGGCGAAACAAGAAATGTAAGGGACCCCTCACTATGGCAACCGCACCCGCAACAACCAAACCGTCCGTTCCGACCGTTCCGCTTTCCAAGGTCGCGGCCGAGTTGGCCGAGAAGACCGGCATGACCAAGAAGGACGCCACCGGCGCCCTCGAGGACTTCATCGGTCTGGTCGTGAAGCACCTCAAGAAGGGCAACAAGGTCCGCATCACGGGCCTCGGCATCCTTCAGGTACGCAATCGTCCGGCGCGCATGGGCCGTAACCCGGCGACCGGCGAGGCGATCAAGATCAAGGCGTCGAAGAAGGTCGCCTTCCGCGTCGCCAAGGATCTCAAGGAAGCAATCTAGCTCCGTCTTCGACGGGGAAAGATCGGGCGGGTCCCGGCGCAAGCCGGACCCGCCCTTCTTTTTGCTCCCAGCGAAGACTCTTAATCCCGCCCGAAGCTCTTGCGCACGGCGCTCATCGCGCCGTCGGTCGCCTGCAGGGCGCGGTCGATGTCGGCGTCGGTATGGGCGGCCGACAGGAACATGTTGTGTTGCGGATGGATCCAGGCGCCGCCGCGCAGCGCTTCCGTGGCAAACAGCCGGCCTTTCTCGACCTCGGGATCGTCGGCGAACAGCACCGTCGGCATCTGCGCCGGTCCGGTCTGGCGCAACGCCAGGCCATGGGCCTTGGCCTGCGCGGCGAGCCCGTCGCGGAAGCGCTGGCCGAGCCGCGCCATGGTGGCGATCGACCCGTCGCGCTCGAAGATCTCCAGCGTCTTCAGCGACGCCGCCATCGACGCCGCCCCGCACCAGAACGATCCGGTCATGAACACCGAGGCAGCGGCGTCGCGGAACCGGTCGCTGCCGGTGACGGCGGCCAGCGTGTAGCCGTTGGCGATCGCCTTCGAGTAGGCGGCGAGGTCGGGCCGCACGCCCACCGTCTCCCAGCTGCCGCCGAGATGGAGGCGAAAGCCCGCCCGCACGTCGTCGAGGATCAGCGCCGCGCCGGTCTCGTCGCAAAGCTGGCGCACGGCGAGGGCGAAGGCTTGTGTCGGCAGCTCCTGGTCCTTGCCGTAATCGTGCTTGAACGCCGAGGCGATGACGCCCGCGATGTCGCCTTCGACCGACTGCGCGGCGGCGACAAGGCTCGCCACGTCGTTGTAGTCGTAATGCACGAGATGGGCGCGGTCCTCGGCGGTCGTGCCGGTGGGATGGGGCGTGCACCACGGCGCCGAGCCGTGATAGGCGCCGCGCGCCACCAGGATCTTGCGTTTCTTCGTGGCGGCCCGCGCCACCACCACGCAGAGTGTCGTGGCGTCGGTGCCATTGCGCTGGAACAGCGCCCAGTCGGCGTGCGCCACCATACCGACCAGCCTTTC
>DASZJU010000016.1:0-3040 GCA_035947815.1 Reyranella sp. | reverse complement strand
GCCGACGGCTACACCTCGTTCAAGGTCTACATGACCTATGATGACGTGAAGCTCACCGATCGCGAGATGCTCGACGCGCTCGCGGCATCGCGGCGCGAGCAGGCGATGCTGATGATCCATGCCGAGAATTCCGATTGCATCGGCTGGCTCACCGAACGCCTCGAGCTGAAAGGCATGACGGCCGCCAAGTTCCATGCCACGTCGCGACCCTTCGTGGTCGAGCGCGAGGCCACGCACCGCGCCATCTCGCTGGCCGAGCTTCTGGACGTGCCGATGCTGCTGGTGCATGTCTCTTCCAAGGAGGCGATGCACGAGATCCAGCGCGCCCAGGCGCGTGGCCTGCGCGTCTACGGCGAGACCTGCCCGCAATACCTGTTCCTGAGTGAGGAGGATTTCGAGAAGCCGGGCGACGAAGGCAGCAAATGCGTGTGCTCGCCGCCGCCGCGCGGCACCGACAACCAGGAGCATATCTGGACCGGGCTTTCAGCCAACACCTTCCACGTGCTGTCGTCGGATCACGCCGCCTTCAGGTACGACGACGTGCGCGGCAAGAAGCTGCCGGGCGCGGCGCAGAGTTTCCGCAGGATTCCCAATGGCGTGCCGGGCGTGGAGACCCGCCTGCCGCTGCTCTTCTCCGAGGGCGTCAACAAAGGCCGCCTCACCCTGCAGCAATTCGTGGCGCTCAGCTCGACCAACGCCGCCAAGATCTACGGCCTGCATCCGCGCAAGGGCACGATCGCCGTCGGCGCCGATGCCGACATCGTGCTGTGGGATCCCGGACGCAAGGTGAGCCTCACCAACTCGATCCTGCATCACAATTGCGACTACACGCCCTACGAAGGCCGCGAGCTTACCGGCTATCCGGTGATGACCCTGTCGCGCGGCGAGGTCGTGATGGAAGAGGCGAAGATGAGCGGCTCGGCTGGCCGCGGCCTCTTCCAGAAGTGCGATCGACCGGAGGCTGCTCGCCCGCGCGGCAAGCCGCTGATCGACCCGTCGATCTTCAATTAGTCATCGGACCGCGGGGCTCCAGGCCCGCTCATGATGCAGGCCGGAGGCCCGCGGTCCGCTTGAGACCTTAATTTGCCGGCTTGTACTGCTCCATGAACGACACGACCTCGGCGACCGGCAGGACGTCGGCGTACTTCAAGGCCATGTCGTAGAGATTGGCGTAATGCGGGCTCTCGTGTTTGTCGGAGACGCACTCCTCCGGGACGACCGTGCGGAAGCTTCTGGACAGGCTGTCGACGACGGTGGCGCGCACGCAGCCCGAGGTCGATCCGCCGGTGACGATCACGGTGTCGACCTTGTGGAAGGTGAACAACGAACCGAGGTTGGTCTCGAAGAATGCCGAGGCCATGCGCTTGTTGAACACGATGTCGTAGGTGCGGTCGATCTCGCAGCGCTCGTCGAGCTGCGCACGGCGTGAGTCGGCCTTGATGTTCTGCAACGAGTCCGGCGTATCGGTTCGGGTGCCCCAGACGCCGCAATCCTCGCCCGAGTCCAGATACGCGACATAAGTCCAGATCACCGGACAGCGGTTGGCGCGGAACAGCCGCGCCAGCTGGTTCACGTACTCGATCTGCCGCGGGTCTGTTTCGTACGCCGTGATAAATTCAGCCGGGCGGGTATAGGCACATTGAAGATCGACATTGACCAGGGCGGGCTTGCGGCCAAAGCCGAAGCGCTGGCGGTTCGGATTGGCTTTCACGGCCTCGTAGAGTTCACGGGCGGTCTTGTTCGACGTTTCCATGGCAGCAGCCTCGTCCCGAAAAAATCAGCCAAACCGACTGAGCAAGAATGGCGCCACCGGCAGGCTGGTCGAACGGCCGGCCAACATTTCAGCCGTCAGCCGCGCCAGCACCGGCGCCAGCGTATAGCCGTTGGAACTGACGCAATTGTAGAAGCCGGGCAGGCCCGGCACCTCGCCCAGGATGGGCGCGCGGTCGATGTTGACGTTCATGCCAGCCCAGATGCGGATGGCGTGCAGATCGGCCAGCGCCGGCACAACCCGGCTCGCCACCCAGAGATTGCCCTCGACGCTGGCGCGTAGCGCGCGCGACAGCTTTTGGCCTTCGTCGAGGCCCGCGGTCCAGCCGCCGCCGATCATGAAGGCGCCGGAACCCATCTGCTTCAGCGTGAGATGGCGCGCGGCATGCGCCACCAGCCGGGTAAGCGTGGGCGCCGTGGGCTCGGTCACGATCATCTGCAAGGGCGCGCCGCGCACCGGGATTTTGACGCCGGCCATGGCGGCGACCTCGGCCGCCCAGGGACCAGCCGAATTGACGATGCGTTTGCAGCGGATCTCGCCGCGGCTGGTAGTCACACAATAGAAGGCACCGTCACGCACGATCGCCTGCACGTCGCTGCCGCGACGAAAGCGAGCGCCCAGTGCCTTGGCGCGCGCCACCACGGCGTAGGTGGCGCGCAGCGGATTGATCTTGCCCTCGCCCGGGCACCATTCGGCGGCGATCGCGGCATCACCGATGCAGGGCTCGAGTTGGCGCAGCTCGTTGGCACCCAAAAGCTCGGCCTCGACGCCGCGACTGCGCTCGAGCTCGATCTTGGCCTTGAGGAAAGCAATGTCGCGTTCAGTCTCGGCCAGCATCAGCCCGCCCGAGACCTTGACCTCGAGATCCTCGCCGGTATCGCGCTGGATTTCCTGCCACAACGCGACCGAGGCCGGCCCGAGCGGCAGGGTATCGGCGGCGCGATTGCCGCCGGCCGGCGCGTTATGGCCGAAGTCGAACGACAGGAGCTGCACGTGCAGGCTGCCGGCATTGGCGCCGGAGGCCTGCAGGTTCACCTCGTCGCGCTCGACCACCAGCGTCTCGATGCCCTCGCGCGCCAGCCAATAGGCGAGACAGGAGCCGGCGACGCCGCCGCCGATCACCAGCGTGTCGACCGTCTCCAAGGGCAACGGCTGCGTCTCGCGCGGCCGCGCCATGTCGGGCGGCACGAAATCCTTGTGGCCGCTCCACTCTGGCTGCTCGACCGTGAGCGCATGGATGGGCACCGGCTTGGCCGGCGGGCGCGGCGC
>DASZJU010000015.1:0-4714 GCA_035947815.1 Reyranella sp. | reverse complement strand
ACCCCTCAGGCCTTCGGTGCCAGGACTTGGTCGAGCACCAACTCGATCGGCTTGTGCAAATCCTCGCGGGCGATGACATGTGGCACCGCGAGCTGGAATAGAGTCTGGTGCCCCACCACCAGCCGCGCTGTTACCACGAGCTCGCGGCCCGCTAGCGGCGTGCCCTTGGGCAGGTGCAACGCGAAGGGGATCGGCACTTTCCAGCCGCTCCGCACGACCTGCTCGGTCAGAATATTGCCGGCCGGCGACTTTCCGATGTCCAAGAGCTGTACGCGCAACTCGGCGCCGCGAGGCAGGGCCATTTCCCGGGGATAGACCGCCGAGCCGGCGACCACCGTCGTCGCCGACGCCTCGCTCTGGCCGAGCAGGAGCTGGCTGGCGTGGAACATCATTGCCTGGCCCTTGGTGTCGAGCCCGCAAGTGAAGCGGAACGTCACCGATGTACCGTCGCGTCGGCGGCGTGCGCCGGTGCCGGTCACCGTGGTGGCGATCATCCGCGCACCCAACTTCTCCTCGGTACGCTCGACAGTCGTCCAAGGCATGCCGTCGAGCATAATAATACCGAAGGCCGGATCGGATTGGCGCGTATCCATTCCGACCTTGCCAGCACAGCGCGAGATCGCCGACGAGGAGATACCGGCGGGATCCTGCGCCAGCACCGGCGTGGCGAGGATAATGGCGGTGACGGCGGGAAGAATATGTCGCATGACGTTTCCTCCGGGGATGCTGATGTGCCCTGGCCCGGGCCACTCAGTTGCGGGATTGCGTCGCCGGGCCGTCGATTAGCACGGTGCAGGCCCCGCGGAGCGCGGCGCTGTAGCCAATTTCGTGCCGGTCATGCCGCGCACGTCGCGCAGCACCCAGAGGAAAGGCGTGTCGTCGTCGATATCGACGGTGTGCGGTGGTCTGTTGACTTTGATCGTGAAGGATATGGCTCGCTCGCGGGGTGTAATGGCAAACCAGTGGGCCGGTGTCGCAGTGGCAGCGTCGACGAAACCAAGGCCCGTTGTCGGAACGCAGCCAGCGCGGCGCGTCGCGCAAGCGCAGCTGCCCGGCGGCGCACTACCCGCGCGCAGGGCATCGGCGCGCTGCCGGCGATTACCAGCTGAGGCGATCCTTGTAGCGATCGAATGATCTGCCGTACCGTGCGGCGTATTCGATCTGGCTGCGGCTCAGGCCGATGTCGCGCAGTGTGCGGTCGTCGAGCGCCCCCAACTCTTCAACGGCGCGGCGCAGCCGGCGCCGCGACCCGATCCAGGCGATCCCCTGCCTGATTGGCCTCGCCAGCGCTGTCGGCCAGGAATCGGAGTTCAGTCCGGCTCTCCGTGCCCTGGGGGTTTCAATCGTTGAGCTGCTCATGGTCGCTCCTTCTGATCCAGATCGACGCGCCTCGGCGAACTGAGCCGGACGCATCTCGGCTTCACGACGGCATGAGCGATGTAGGGAGGCCGAGTTTCGGAGCGATTGCGGGAAGGATGAATCGCATTACATTTGAAACCGCTCTGGCCGGTCTATGAAACCGCAGCCACCTGGTGTTCTGGATGCAGGTGGCGCGCGATGGCTCCGGCGATGTCCGCCGACAGAAGCGGCTTCTTGAGGATCTCGCAGACATCGGGCCGCGCGGACCGGACCGGCCCGCTATACCCGGTCATCAGAAGGATCGGCAGGTCCGGCCGGATCGCATGGAGCGCTGCGGCCAATTGGGTGCCCGTCATCCCGGGCATGATCTCGTCGGCCAACACAAGGTCGAATCGCTGCGGATCGGCGCGGAAGGCCGCCAGCGCTCGCGTACTGCTGTCGAAGCCGACCGGCTCATAGCCCAGCGCCGCCACCATCTCCTCTCCGAGCTGCACCAGCGGTTTCTCGTCGTCGACGATGAGGATCGTCTCACCCCTTCCAACCGCCAACGGCGCGTCGGTGCGGTCGTCGTCTGCCGGCGGGGCTTCGGCTCGCCGGAAGTAGACCTCGAAGCTGCTGCCGGCTCCCGGCCTGCTCCGCACATCGATCGCGCCGCCGTGGTCGGCGACGATGCCGTGCACCATGGCAAGCCCGAGCCCCGTTCCCGCGCCGACCTCCTTTGTCGTGAAGAACGGTTCGAAGATCCGATCCAGGGTCGCTGCGTCCATGCCGTGACCGCTGTCGCGCACGGTCAGACGAACGTAGCGACCAGCGGCAAGAGCCCCATGGGACAGCACTTGTTCGGTGTCGAGCGCGACCAGGTCGAGGGCGACATCGATGTTGCCATGCCCTGCCATGGCCTGCGCGGCATTGGTGCAGAGATTCATGACCACCTGCTGCAACCGCCCTGGTTCGCCCAGCACGATAGCATCCTTGTTCGGGGCATCCTCGTCCGGCAGACGCAGGCCAAGGGCGATCGTCGACGGCAAGGACGCGCGCAGCAGGCCGGCCGTCTCCTCGAGCAAGGGGCGCATGCGCAACGAACGATGCCGCTGCTCGGTGCGGCGGCTGAAGGCAAGGATGCGGTCGACGATGTCCCTTGCGCGCTCGCCCGCCTTCTTCACCTCTTCCACATGCCGCCATTCCGGGCTGTCCCGGCGCAGCCGGCCAAGCAGCATCTCGGCATAGCCGAGAATGGCGCCGAGGATATTGTTGAAGTCATGCGCAATGCCTCCGGCCAGCGTGCCGAGTGACTCCATGCGCTGGGCATGCCGCAGGCGCGATTCGAGCGTTTGCCGTTCCCGCTCGCCCCGCTCGCGGAACAGGGCATTCACAAGGATCTCGCCGATCGTCCGCAACAGCGCGATGTCGTCGTCCGTCCAGCGCTTGTCGCCCATGACCGCGTCAAAGCCCAGGACGCCGACGCCGGTTCCGGCATGCCACAGCGGAACGCAGAGCCAGGCGCGAACCCCGCACGCCGTCAATCTCGCCTTCTCTTCGCTGCGCGGCAGTGCCGCAACGGAGGAAACCTCGACGCAGCCATAACGCTCGTGGCCCTCGGGACTCCAGGTCGCTCCTCCGCGTTGGTGCAGCGGGCATTCGCATCCGAACGCGAGCGCGCCGTCCGGCCAGCCCTTGGGCGCAACGATTCCTTCGCGGCACCAGGCGTAGCTCGTGGCCTCCGCGGCATGTCCGGCGCCATGGAGGATGACGTAGGCACGATCCACGCCCACATGTCGCCCCAGCTGCTCCAGCCCGTGGCGGATGGCGCTGGCGGTCCGGTCGACGGGCGTGTCGATCAATTGCCCGGATATGTCGGCGATCAGGTGCTCGAACTCGGATCGTGCCTTCAGG
This sequence comes from Reyranella sp., assembly GCA_035947815.1. GTDB lineage: Bacteria > Pseudomonadota > Alphaproteobacteria > Reyranellales > Reyranellaceae > Reyranella. The sequence goes on along the minus strand of DASZJU010000015.1, from coordinate 1,462 downwards.
GCGCGGGCGTTGGCGCGAAGCCGCACATAGAGTCGGCTGAGATAGATCAGCAGCAGGACCGACGCGACATAGAGGAGCACGCGAAAGATCCAGGCGCGAGACTCGGCGTGGCGCTGCTGCTCCATGAAATGATCCTGCAGTCTGGTCGCCTGCTCGGACACGCGCGTCGCGAGCAGACGCGCGATAATCCCGTCCACCAGCGGCTGGTTCCTCAGGATCAGGGCGCCATGCGCGCGCAACGCTTCGGTGTCGTCGCGGAGGTCGGCCGGCACAGGCTGCACTGACAGCTCATCCAGCGATGCGGCAACTTCTGCGGTCGCACCATCGCTCGAAGCAGAGCCGACAAAGCGGAACATAGCGCTGGCAAACCTGCCGACAACCATCGCAACGGCCTGGCCAGGTTCGCTCGTGGGCATGGTGAGCTGCTCGCTTAAGTACGCGAAATAGGCGAGGGAGTTCCGCAGCAGTGCGTGGGCGGATTTGAAGTCTTCGACCAGGGCTTCCTGCCTGTCGAGCTCCGCGGCAATGCCGTCCAGGAGCGGGCCGGGCGCTCCCGCGCCGCGCAGTTCCGCGACGACCTCGCGCAGCCTCGCTACGGTCGCGACGAGAGGATCGTAGTCGAGAAGCAGCCCATGGCTCGCCTTGAGGACGTCGCGATGCAACGCAGCCTCGTTGAAGGTCAGCTCATCAATGGCGCGCAGCCGCTGCTCGTGCAGCGCGGCGTCAGGCGTGAAGCCGCGCAGCAGGAGATAGGTCAGCACGAGTAGCAGGCCCAGGACAACCAGCGCCATTCTGGCCGTCGCACTGGTCATGGCTGGGGCGCCGCCTGACTGGCCTCCGGCCGATACTCGCCGGTCAGCGTATGCAGGAACCGGACGATCAGGTCGACCTCCCGCGGCGCGATCGTGCGGCCAAGCTGGGTCCGGGCCATTTCCTCGACCGCCTGTTCGAGCGTCGCCACCCTGCCATCGTGGAAGTAGGGCGCCGTCCTGGCCACGTTGCGCAGGCTCGGAACGCGAAACACGGAACGGTCTTCGGCTTTGCCCGTGAGCGCGAAGCGGCCCAGGTCGGCCTCGGTGGGCGGGCCGACGACGACGGGATCGTCAAAGACGCCGAAGCGCTGGAACAGATTGCCGCCGACATTCACGCCTTGATGGCAGGCGACGCAGCCGTGGGACTTGAACAGCTCATAACCGCGCTTCTCCTCAGGGCCGATGGCATCGCGTTCGCCGCGCAGATAGCGATCGAACGGCGCCCGAGGCGTGAGCAGGGAACGCTCAAAGGCGGCCAGCGCATCCAGAACGAGCGGCCGCGTCGGTGGTTGGCCATACGCGGAGTCGAACGCGTCTCTGTACGCTTGATCGGCATGCAACTTCGAAATCAGCGCCGCCCAACTCGTACCCATCAGCCGCGGGTCGAGCAGCACCGCCTCGGCCTGCTCCTCCAGCGTGCGAAAATTGCC
>DASZJU010000014.1:0-10649 GCA_035947815.1 Reyranella sp. | reverse complement strand
GCCGGAACCTCGCCGCAGATCCGCGGCTTCAAGAACAGTTCGATCGCCAACAGCACCTCGGCAGTGTTCATGGCGCTCGCCTCGTTCTTCGAGCCCGACCTGCCCAAGAACGAAGGCGCTTTCCGCAGCGTCGAAATCCGGCTGCCCGAAGGCACCCTGGTGAACGCGCGCGCGCCGGCGCCGATGACCATGAACACGGTGTTCGTCGCCCACGAGATCATCCACGCAATGTGGAAGGCGCTGGGCCAGGCGCTTCCCGAACGCGCCTCGGCCGGCTGGTCGAAGGCGGTACATGCGGTCACCGCCGGCTTGCGCGCCGATGGCGGACGCTACGTGATGTATCAGTGGGCCGGCGCGCCGGCCGGCGGCGGCGTCGAAGGCCGCGACGGTTTCCATCTCATCGGCCACCTCATCACCCTGGGCGGCCTCACCCTGCCCAACCTGGAAACCTACGAGCACCTCTACCCTGTCCGCTTTCGGCGGCAGGAGATGCGCTGCGACAGCGCCGGGCCGGGACGCTTCCGCGGCGGCGCCGGCTGCGACTACGAGGTCGAGATCTTCACCCCGGCCGACTACGCTTTCCGCGGCGAAGGCGTCGGCGCGCCCTCGAGCTTCGGCGCCGCCGGCGGCCGCGCCGGATCGGGCGGCGAAGTCGTCCTCACCCTGGCCGACGGCAAACGCATCCAGGCACCGAAATACGGCGTCGCGCGGCATGGGCCGGGCACCTATCGCGCGCTCTCGCCGGGTGGCGGCGGCTATGGCGATCCCCGCACGCGCGATCCCGCGCGCGTCCTGCGCGACGTGCGCGACGGCGTGGTGAGCGCTGCCGGCGCCGAGCGCGACTATGCCGTAGCGATCACGCTGGACGGTCGCGAAATCGACCAGGCGCGCACCATCCAGCTCAGGAATGGACGGGCGTAAGTAAAGTCTGCCGAGAGTAGGTCCGGACGCTAAGCGCGCGGGATGATATTCTGGAGTCGCAAGTCGCGACGAATGCGGCGCCGGCCATGGTGCCGGGAATCGGAAGGTAGACTCGACATGACAAGTGGCTCGGACGCGCCGAAGGCATCCCTCTCCCCGTTGGTTGCGGCGCTGGCCGCATCGCTGAAGGCGATCGACGACGACTACAGCGAGGAGATGCGCGAAATGCGCGAACTCTTCGAAGAGGCCAAGAAGGAAGCCGAAAAGCACGAGCCGAACATGGTGAAGCTCAAAGCCCTGCTGGGCGACGGCAACAAGATGGTCCAGACTTTCGCGGCGCTCGATCCGCTATGGCAGGGCGTGCAACGCGTTTCACGGATGTTCGGCATTCTGTAGCGGCGGGCCTGCGCGCCGCAGGGAGCACGATCGGCGCCCGGCAAAGGAGGCGGCGGCATGCGCGGGAAATACCTTGCGATCCTGGTCGCGATCATTGTCCTGGGCCTGATCGTCCTCGGGCGTGCGGGCAACACCCTGGTCGACTGGCTGTGGTTTTCGTCGATCGGCTATGAGGGCGTCTTCTGGACGATCTTCACCGCCCGCACCGGCCTCTTCCTGGTCGTCTTCGCCGTGTCGACCGGCGCCTTCTGGCTCTCGGGAGGGCTGGCGCTCCGTTTCGCCCGGCAACCACACGCGGCCGCGCCGGCGCACACGGCCTTTTCCCCCCGGATGTCGCAAACGTCGCTCCAGCTTCTCGCCGGTTACGTGTCGCCGCACGTCCCGAGCCGCCTTCTCGTCGCGGGCGCAGCGGTCCTGTTAGGCCTGCTGACCGCATCGATCGAGCTCTCGAACTGGGAGGTCGTGCTCCGCTTCCTTCACCAAGTGCCCTTTGGCGAGAGCGATCCGGTCTTCGGCAAGGACATCGGCTTCTATTTCTTCTCGCTGCCTGCCTATGTCGCGCTCAAGAACTGGCTGCTGCTGCTGCTGTTCTTCAGCGCCACCCTGGCCGGCGGGGTCTATTGGGTGCAGGGCGACATCGAGCTCGACAAGCCGCCGCGCGGCCTGTCGCCCGCGGCCCTCATCCATGGGTCGGTGCTGCTCGGGCTGTATTTTGCGGTCAAGGCCTGGTCCTATGGGCTCGATCGCTTCCTGCTGCTCTACAGCGACAACGGAGTCGTCGTCGGCGCCGGCTACACCGACCTCCACGTCAGGCTGCCGATCCTGTGGTTCCTGGTCGGGCTGGCCGTCCTCTGCGCCATCGCCACGTGGGCGAACGTGCGGTGGCGGACCTGGCGCCTCCCCGCGGCGGCGGTGGTGCTGCTGTTCGCCAGCTCGATCGTGATCTCCGGGCTGTTTCCCGCGCTGTTCAACCGCTTCTATGTGAAACCGAGCGAGCTGCAGCTCGAGACGCCTTACATCGAGCGCAACATCGCCTTGACGCGGCAGGCCTACAACCTGCGGCAGATCGCGGTGAAGCCGTTCCCGGCCGAGGACAGGCTGAGCTTCGCCACGCTCGAGGCCAACCGCCCGACCGTCGACAATATCCGGCTGTGGGACGTGCAGCCGCTGATGAGCACCTACGCCCAGCTGCAGGAGATCAGGACCTATTACAAGTTTATCGACATGGACATCGACCGCTATCGGCTGGACGGCGCCTATCAGCAGGTGATGCTGTCGGCGCGCGAGCTCGACCCGGCGCTCCTGCAGTCCAACGCGCAGACCTGGGTCAACCTGCATCTGCTGTTCACCCACGGCAATGGCGTGGTGATGTCGCCGGTGACGCAGAAATCCAGCGAAGGCCTGCCGCTCTTCTATCTGCAGGACATTCCGCCGGTAGCCACCGGCGGTCCCGCCATCAGCGAGCCGCGCCTCTATTTCGGCCAGGCCGAAGAGCGCTATGCGATCGTCAAGGGCAGCACGCCCGAGTTCGACTATCCCAAGGGCAAGGACAACGTCTATGCCGCCTACGATGGCGCCGACGGCGTTGCCATCGGCGGCGCGGCGCGGCGCGGCCTGTTCTCCTGGTACTACGGCGACCCCAACATCCTGCTCACCGAGTACATCACCGACGAAAGCCGGATCCTGCTTCATCGCAATATCCAGGACCGGGTGCGCACGATCGCCCCCGTCCTGCGCCTCGACCACGATCCCTATGTCGTGGTGAGCGGCGGGCGCCTGTTCTGGATGCAGGACGCCTACACCACCAGCGACTGGTTTCCCTATGCCCAGCCGCAATCCTCCGGCGGCCTCAACTACATCCGCAACTCGGTCAAGGTGGTGATCGATGCCTACAACGGCTCGGTGAACTTTTATGTCAGCGACCCCGACGATCCGCTGATCCAGACCTACCAGCGCATTTTCCCGGGGCTGTTCAAGCCGCTGTCGGCCATGCCGGCGGACCTGCAGCAACACATCCGCTACCCCGAGGATCTCTTCCTCGTCCAGGCGCAGCTCTACCGCACCTATCACATGGACACGGCCGAGGTTTTCTACAATCGCGAGGACCTCTGGCAGTTCCCGCGCCAGCCCGTCGACAGCGAAGTCCTGGGCGGCCGCGACGTCGCGCGCATGGCGCCCTACTACATGATCATGCGGCTGCCCGGCGAAACACGCGCCGAGTTCGTCCTCATGCTGCCGATGGTGCCGAGCCAGCGCGAGAACATGATCGCCTGGCTGGCGGCGCGCTGCGATCCGCCCGACTACGGCAAGGTCGTCGTCTACGAATTCCCCAAGGACAAGCAGGTCTTCGGGCCGTTCCAGATCGAGGCGCGCATCCAGCAGAACACCGACATCTCGCAGCAGATCTCGCTGTGGAACCAGATGGGCTCGCGCGTCATCCGCGGCCATCTCCTGGTGGTGCCGATCGAGAACTCGATCCTCTACGTCTCGCCGCTCTACCTGCGCGCCGCGACCGGCCAGCTGCCGGAGTTGAAGCGTGTGATCGCCGCCTATGGCGGTCGCGTGGTGATGGAGGAAACGCTGGGGGCGGCGCTGGCGGCGCTCTTCAAGGACACGGCTCCGCCGCCGGCACGTCCCGCCGAGGCGGGTGCGGCGACGTCCGCCGGTCCGGCGGGCCCGGCGGATGCGCGTGCCCGCGAAGCGCTCGTCCATTATGACCGGGCCATCGAGCACCTGAAGGCGGGAGATTTTAGCGGCTTCGGCGCGGAGCTCGAGGCGCTCAGGCCGCTGCTCGAAGCGCTCGGCCGGCCGGTCGGAGGTCATTAGCGTGGCGCCTCGCCCGAGATGCCGAAGGAGGCAGCGTTGAGTGTTCTCGAGACCAGGCACGACCAGATGTTCCCGGTGCTCTCGGCGGCCCAGATCGATGTCGCGCGCCGCTTCGCCAGCGGTCCGCCGCGCCGCTTCGAGCCGGGCGCCGTCATGGTCGAGGTCGGCGAGCTGGCCGCCCCCATCTGGCTGGTGCTTGCCGGATCGATCGAGGCCGCGTGGCGTGACGGCCTAGGTCATGAAACCGCGATCGCCACCGAAGGGCCGGGACAATTCTCCGGCGAAATCAGCCAGCTTGCCTCTCACACCTCGCTGGTCGTGGGCCGCGCCGGTCCTCAGGGCTGTACCGCCATTCCCTTCGACTCGGCCCATCTGCGGGCCCTCATCATCGGCTCGGCGGATATCGGCGAGATCGTGATGCGCGCCTTCATCTTGCGTCGGGTCGGGCTGATTGAAGGCGATCGCTCCGGCTCGATCCTGATCGGGCACGCCGACATGCCGGACCTCGTGCGGCTGCAAGGTTTCCTGACCCGCAACGGCTATCCCGTCTCCATCCTGGACGCATCCAGCGATCCCGACGCGCGCGCGCTGGTCGAGCGGCTGGGCATTCACGACGACGAGCAGCCGTTGCTGCTCTGCCCGAACGGCACTGTCCTGCGCCGGCCCACCAACGAAGAGGCCGGCAGGAGCCTCGGCCTCACGCCCAAGCTCGATCCCGGACGGCTCTACGACGTGGCGGTCGTCGGCGCGGGGCCGGCCGGCCTCGCCACCGCCGTCTACGCCGCCTCCGAAGGCCTCTCGGTGCTGGTGCTCGACCAGCGCGCCATCGGCGGCCAGGCCGGCGCCTCGGCCCGCATCGAGAACTACCTGGGATTTCCCACCGGCATCTCGGGCCAGGCCCTGGCCGGCCGCGCCTATAACCAGGCGCAGAAGTTCGGCACCGAGCTCGCCATTCCGCTCGAGGCCGAGCGGCTCGATTGCGACGATCGCAACGGCCCGTTGCGCGTGAAGCTCAGCAGCGGCGACCTGATGCAGGCGCGCACCGTCGTCATCGCCTCGGGCGCGCGCTACCGCCGGCCCGACATTCCCAACCTCGCCACCTTCGAGGGCGCGGGAATCTCCTACTGGGCCTCGCCGATCGAGGCGAAGCTGTGCGAGGGCGAGGAGATCGCCCTGGTGGGCGGCGGCAACTCGGCCGGTCAGGCCGTCGTCTTCCTGGCAGCAAAGGTGAAGCGGCTTCACCTGATCATCCGCGGCAGCAGCCTCGACGCCTCGATGTCGCGTTACCTGGTCGAGCGGATCGCGGCCCTCCCCAACGTGACGCTCCACACCGGCACGGAAATCGTTTCGCTGGAAGGCGACCGCGAGACAGGCCTGTCCGGCGCCATCTTCCGCCGGCGCGCCACCGGCGCGGAGCATCGCTGCTCCTGTCGCCACCTGTTCCTGTTCATCGGCGCCGATCCCAACACCGGCTGGCTGCACGGCTGCGTCGAGCTCGACCAAAAAGGCTTCGTCCTCACCGGCAAGGAGGCGGCCGGCGGCCCGACGACGCTACCCCTCGAAACGAGTCGCGCGCGCGTGTTTGCGGTGGGCGACGTGCGCGGCGGCTCGACCAAGCGGGTCGCCGCCGCCGTCGGCGAAGGCGCAGCGGTGGTGGCGCAGATCCATGCGTCGCTCGCGGAATGACCTGGGAAGAGCGGCTATCGCCTCGACGTTTGCAGCGCTGGCAAGACATCGCCACCCGCAGCCTGGTTGAGCGCGCCCGTCGTCACCAAGGCTGCGGCGCTCGCGATATCGGCGGAAAAATAGCGGTCGTCCGACAGACCGGGCACCCGGCTCCGCAACAAGGCACGAACCGCCTCGAGCTTCGCGCCGGATGTCAGCGGCGCATGGAAATCGCAGGCTTGCGCCGCCGCCAGCAGCTCGATGCCGATGACGTTGCCGACATTGGCCGCCATCTCGAGCAGACGGCGCGCGCCGTGCGCCGCCATCGAAACGTGGTCTTCCTGGTTGGCCGATGTCGGAATGGAATCGACGCTGGCTGGATAGCCGCGCTGCTTGTTCTCGGCGACCAGGGCGGCTGCCGTGACCTGCGGTATCATGAAGCCCGAGTTCAACCCGGGCTTGGGCGTCAGGAACGCCGGCAGGCCCGACAGTGCCGGATCGACCAGCATGGCGATGCGCCGCTCCGCCAGGGATCCGATCTCGCAGAGCGCCAGAGCGATCATGTCGGCGGCGAAAGCGACCGGCTCGGCATGGAAGTTGCCGCCCGAGAGCGCTTGATCTGAATCGGCGAACACAAGTGGATTGTCGGTGACGCTGTTGGACTCGGTCGCAAGCACCCCGGCGGCATGGCGCAGCGTGTCGAGGCAGGCACCCATCACCTGGGGCTGGCAGCGCAGGCAATAGGGATCCTGGATCCTGTCGTCGCCGACGCGATGGCTTTCCCGGATGGCGCTTCCCGCCAGCAGCGCGCGCAAGCACGCCGCGACGGCGATCTGCCCCGGATGCTGGCGCAGCGCGTGGATGCGCGGGTCGAACGGCGTGTCCGAGCCTTTGGCGGCGTCGGTCGACAGCGCACCGGTGACCAGGGCCGCCTGGAAGACGCGCTCGGCCTCGAACAGGCCGGCCAGGGCATACGCCGTGGAAAATTGCGTCCCGTTCAGCAAGGCCAGGCCTTCTTTGGGCGCGAGCGTCAGCGGCTCCAACCCGACCGTGGCCAAGCCGGCCGCAGCCGGCATGACCTCATCGCCCAGCGTCACCTGGCCGATGCCGATCATCGCCGCCGACATATGGGCCAGCGGCGCCAGGTCACCCGACGCGCCAACCGATCCTTGCGCCGGTACGACGGGTAAAAGGTTGCGATCGAGCATGCCCGACAGCAGCTGCACCGTCGCGGTGGCGACGCCGGAATAGCCCTGCGCCAGGGACGCGAGCTTCAGCCCCATCATCAGGCGCACGACGGGTGCCGGCGTCGCGGGCCCGACGCCCGCGGCATGCGACAACACGATGTTGCGCTGGAGGATCCCCAAGTCGGCGAGCTCGATGCGAATGTTGGCGAGTCTCCCGAAACCGGTGTTGATGCCGTAAACCGGCTCGCCTCGCTCGACGATCCTCGCGACGCAAGCAGCACTCGCCGCGATCCTGGCCCAACAGGACGGGTCGAGCGCTGCCGCTGCGCCGCGATAGACCTCCAGCCATGTCGAAAGGGGTACGTTCCCGGCTTTCAATTCGAGCTTCATCGCCCTCTCCGCACGCCAGCCGCTCTATGTTACAGCTACCATCATGACAGTTGACCGGGTCTGGCACCGCTGCCGTCTTGCAACCCTGTCGCCGACCGTTCCCGGGCTCGGCCTCATCGAAGACGGCCTGATCGCAGCCAACGCCGGGAAAATCGTCTACGCCGGTCCCGCGCGGGAGGCTCCGACCGGCCTCGATGCCCGGCAATCGATCGACTGCGAGGGTCGCTGGATCACCCCTGGCCTGATCGATTGCCACACGCACCTCGTCTACGGCGGCGACCGTGCCGAGGAGTTCGAGTTGCGGCTCGCCGGCGCAAGCTACGCCGAAATTGCCCTACGCGGCGGCGGCATTGCCTCGACCGTGAAGGCGACACGGCTGGCGAGCGAGGACGACCTCGTGACCAGCGGCCAACCGCGTCTCGACGCCCTGAGTGCCGAGGGGGCAACGACCGTCGAGATCAAATCCGGCTATGGACTCGAGCTGGAGACAGAACGCCGCCAGCTGCGCGCGGCGCGGCGCCTTGGCCGGGAACGCGGCGTGACGGTCCGCACGACCTTCCTCGGCGCCCATGCCATGCCGCCTGAGATGAAGGGAGACAAGACCGCCTATATCGACGCGGTCTGCCATCAGATGCTGCCGGCCCTTGCCAAAGAGGGGCTGGCCGACGCCGTCGACGCGTTTTGCGAGACCATCGGCTTCTCAGCCCACGAGACCGCCCGCGTCTTCACGACAGCGCAAGCGCTCGGCCTGCCCATCCGCCTGCATGCCGACCAGCTCACGAACCTGCACGGCGCGGCGCTGGCGGCGAAATTCGGCGCCCTGGCCGCGGATCATCTCGAGTACACCGACGAAGACGGCGTCATGGCCATGCGCGCAGCTGGCACGGTTGCCGTGGTCCTGCCGGGTGCGTTCTACTTCCTGCGCGAAAAGCAGATGCCGCCCATCGAGCTGATGCGCCGCCACGGCGTGCCGATCGCGATCTCGACCGACTGCAATCCGGGCTCCTCGCCGCTCACCTCGCTGTTGCTCACCATGAACATGGGCGCGACCCTGTTCCGCCTCACCGTCGAGGAGTGCATTGCCGCGATGACGCGCGAGGCCGCCCGCGCGCTGGGCCTCTTTGACCAAGTCGGCAGCCTCGACGCCGGCAAAAGCTGCGACCTGGCCATCTGGGACATCGAGCGTCCCGCCGAGCTCGTCTACCGGATGGGCTTCAATCCTCTTCACTCGCGGGTCTGGCAGGGCACTCCCATGGAACGGACATCATGACACGCATCGACAATATGCGCGTGATCCGCGCGGCGCGCGGCAGCGACCTCACGGCCAAGAGCTGGCTGACCGAGGCGCCGATGCGCATGCTGATGAACAATCTCGACCCCGACGTCGCCGAGAAGCCGGGCGAGCTCGTGGTCTATGGCGGCATCGGCCGGGCGGCGCGCGACTGGGAGAGCTTCGATCGCATCGTCTCGACGCTTAGGCGCCTCGAGGGCGACCAGACGCTGCTGGTGCAGTCCGGCAAGCCGGTCGGCGTGTTCCGCACCCACGGCGACGCGCCGCGCGTGCTGATCGCCAATTCCAACATCGTGCCGCACTGGGCGACCTGGGAGCATTTCAACGAGCTCGACCGCAAGGGGCTGATGATGTTCGGCCAGATGACGGCAGGCTCGTGGATCTATATCGGCAGCCAGGGCATCGTCCAGGGCACCTACGAGACTTTCGCCGAGCTTGGCCGTCGGCACTATGGCGGCAGCCTCGCCGGCAAATGGATCCTGACCGCGGGCCTGGGCGGCATGGGCGGCGCGCAGCCGCTCGCCGCGGTCATGGCGGGGGCCTCGTGCCTCGCCATCGAATGCCAGCCCTCGCGCATCGAGATGCGCCTGCGCACGCGCTATCTCGACAAGCAGGCCGGCAGCCTCGACGAAGCTCTCGCGATGATCGAGCAGGCCAACAAGGCGCACAAGCCCGTGTCGGTCGGGCTGCTGGGCAATGCCGTCGACATTTTCCCCGAGCTGGTGCGGCGCGGCGTGCGGCCCGACGCCGTCACCGACCAGACCTCGGCGCACGATCCGATCAACGGCTACCTGCCGAAGGGCTGGACCATCGCCCAATGGGAGCAGCGCCGCGAGTCCGACCCGAAGGCGGTGGGCCGCGCCGCGCGCGCCTCGATGGCCGAGCATGTGCGCGCCATGCTCGACTTCCATCGCCTGGGCATCCCCGTCGTCGACTACGGCAACAACATCCGCCAGATGGCGTTCGAGGAAGGCGTGTCCGACGCCTTCGATTTCCCGGGCTTCGTGCCGGCCTATATCCGGCCGCTGTTCTGCCGCGGCATCGGGCCGTTCCGCTGGGCGGCGTTGTCGGGCGATCCGGAAGACATCTACCGTACCGACGCCAAGGTGAAGGAGCTGCTGCCCGACAACAGCTCCCTGCACCACTGGCTCGACATGGCGCGGCAGCGCATCTCTTTCCAGGGCCTGCCGGCACGCATCTGCTGGGTCGGGCTGGGCGACCGTCATCGCCTGGGCCTGGCCTTCAACGAGATGGTGGCCAGGGGCGAGCTCAAGGCGCCGGTCGTGATCGGCCGCGATCATCTCGATTCCGGCTCGGTCGCCTCGCCCAACCGCGAAACCGAATCGATGAAGGACGGCTCGGACGCCGTGTCCGACTGGCCGATGCTGAATGCGCTGCTGAACTGCGCGAGCGGCGCCACCTGGGTGTCGCTGCACCATGGCGGCGGCGTCGGCATCGGCTTCTCCCAGCATGCCGGCATGGTGATCGTGTGCGACGGCTCGCCCGAGGCCGCGCGGCGCATCGAGCGCGTGCTGTGGAACGACCCGGCCACCGGCGTCATGCGCCACGCCGATGCCGGGTATGACATCGCCATCGACTGCGCCCGCGAGAAGGGCCTCGACCTGCCGGGCCTGGCGTGACGCATGGCTTTGCTCGATGTCGAGAACTTCTCCTGCGGCTACGGCGAGATGGTCGCGGTCCGCGACCTGTCTTTCACCATCGAGCCCGGGCAGATCCTCGCCTTGCTGGGACCGAACGGCGCCGGCAAGACCTCGACCATGCTCGCGATCATGGGCCACGTGCAGATCAAGGCCGGCAGCCTGCAGGTCGATGGCACTGACATAACGCGCCTACCCGCCCTGCGGCGCGCCGGCCTCGGGCTGGGGCTGGTTCCGGAAGGCCGGCGGCTGTTCTCCGATCTCAGCGTTGCCGAGAACCTCGTCGTCGGCGGCTACAGCCATTCGCGCGCCGAC
>DASZJU010000013.1:0-21742 GCA_035947815.1 Reyranella sp. | reverse complement strand
CCGCCCTTGACCCAGCCGACCAGGGCGCGCGCGAAATCGACCAGGGCATGGCTCATGCCGCATTTTTCCATCAGGCCGCCGGCGAAGACGAAGGCCGGGATGGCGAGCAGCACCCAGCTCTGTGAGCCCGACACCATGCTCGAGGCCAGCACCTGCATGTCGTAGCCGCCGATCGCAAGGCCGGCGACGCCCGAGACTCCGAGCGCGAATACGATGGGCATGGAGAAGACGATCAGAACGACGAAAATCGCCGCCACCACGAACAGGATCATTCGGCCCTGACTTCCAGCGGCACGACACCGTGATCGGGCGGCGGCGGCGCCACGATCATCGAGATGGCGTAGACGACGAGCAGGAGGCCGCCCACCACCGCCGAGGCGTAGAGCACGGCGAGATTGATCTCGAGTCCTGGCGTGGCGAGCGTGCGGTTGAGCAGGCAGAGCTTGACGCCATACCAGGCGGCTAGCCCGCCCAGGCCCGCGATCAGCAGGTGATGGACGCGCTCGACCCAGAGCCTGGCGGCCGGCGGCAAATGCAGCACATGCAGGGTGAAGTGCACGCGCTCACGCACGCCGATCGCCGCGCCGATCAGGGTGAGCCAGGCGAGCAGCATTTCGCCCACCTCCTCGACCCAGGTGAAGCGGATCGGATCGACGTCGAGCCAGTCCGTCACCTCGATCATGACGTAGCGCAGGAACACGCCGATCAGCAGGTTGACGATGGCGGCAACCAGCAGGAAGGAAACGACGAACTTGGGAATATTGGCGATGAATTTAGCCATACGCAGTGTCATCCCGAGCGCCGCGAGGGACCTTTAAGGCCACAGCAAAGGTCCCTCGGCCTGTGGCCTCGGGATGACAAGGTGCGCAACCTTTCGCCCCTATGCCTTGAACTCCACGATCTGGTCCCACAGGCCGGCATATTGCTGCTTGTAGGCGGGCCAGATCTTCTCCTGCGCCACCCTTTTGAAGGCATCGACGTCGGCTTCGACGACAATCATACCCTTTGGTTCGAGCTCCCGCTTGGCCGCGGCGAAGTTATCGACCGATTCGGTGAGTTCGCGGCACTTGCTCTGGGCCTCGCGGCTGGTGTCGAGCATCAGCTTCTTGTGCGGATCGCTCAGCCCCTCCCACACCGCGAGGTTCATGGTGTTGAGGGTCGGGCCATAATTGTGGAAGGTCATCGAGCAGTATTTCGAGACCTCGTAGATTTTTAGCGCGATCTGGTTGACGATCGGCAGGTCGCCGCCGTCGATCACGCCCGACTTGGCGGCCGAGATCACCTCGCCCCACGCCATCGGCACGGCGTTGCCGCCCAGCCCGTTGATGGTGTCGCCGAACACCTTGGCCTGCTGCACGCGGATCTTGGCGCCGCGCAGGTCCTTGGGCTCCTTGATCGCCTTCTTGGAGGTCCAGAAATGGCGGAAGCCGTAGTCGAAGAAGCACAGCGTCTTGAGCTTGTACTTTTCCTGGAACTGCTTATCGAGCGCATCGCCGATCTTGCCGTTGAACATCTTGTAGGCCTGGTCGTAGCTCTGCACGAGGTAGGGCACCAGGAACACGCCCATCTCGGGAAACACCGTGGCGGCGGCGCCCCCGGGATTGCCGATGGCGATGTTGCCCGACTTCACCGCGTTCATGATCTCGAGCTCCTTGCTGATCAGGGTCGAGCCGAAGAACTGCATGTCGAGCTCGCCGTGCGAGCGCTCGCGCACTTCCTTGGCCTGCCAGTCGAAGGCGACGGCCGCCGATTCCGGCACGGCGTTGAGATGCGCCATCACGAGCTTCTTGGCTTCGGCGCGGGCGACGAGGGGCGCGAGACCCGTGGCGAGGATGCCGGCCATGCCGCCCTTCACGAGGCTGCGGCGGCGGATGGCGGACAGGTTCCGGCTGCTGACCTTCATGATCGTCGACATGGCGCGCCCTCCCAGGCGAATTGGTTACGAAAATCCTATACGGCCGGCAGTGGACCGGGAAGCGTCCCCTTCTGTCGTCTCGCGCGGGGTAACCCCCGCGCTGGACAGCTTGAGCGTCATTGCGCGGCGATGGCGCTGTGCTGGCCTTGCGATGAATTGAAGCGGTCGAGCACGTGGCCGGGCCCCTTGGCGTGCTTCACATAATCCTTGCCGTCGAAAGTCTTGACGCCGTTGCAGAACACGCCGTGCACGCCGGTCGGCCGGCGGATCGTGCGCCGGCCGCCGCCCGGCAGATCGGCCACCCGTTCGGCCGGGCTGATTCCGACCGTGGCCGGATCGAACAGCAGCAGGTCGGCCTGGGCACCGACCGCAAGACGGCCGCGGTTCGAGATGCCGTAGAGATCGGCGGGATGGCTGGTCAGCCGGCGGATGCCTTCGACCAGATCGAAATCACCGCGCTCGCGCACCCAATGGGCCAGGAAATGCAGGCCGAAGCCTGCGTCGCACATATAGATGAGGTGCGCGCCGGCATCGGAGAGCGCCACTACGCCGGCCTCGTGCTTCAGCAGCCGGGCAACGCCCTCGTCCCCGACATTGAGGAAGCGGCCGAGGAAGGCGGTCTCGAGGTCCTCGTCGAGGCTGAGATCGAGCACGACGTCCAGCGCATCGCGATGCTCGGTCTGGGCGATCTCCGCGACGTAGCGGTTGACGTACCTGCCATTGGCGGGCTTGTGCGCGGCCGCCACCATTACGCGATTCCAGTTGCCTTGGAAGATCATGCCGGGTCGCGGGTTCCTGGCGTTCTCGCGGAACTTCGCGCGCCACGACGGATCGCGGAACACTGACTTGAGCTGCTCCGGTGTGTAAGCCTTGATCGGATCGAAGGCCGCGTAGCTGTAGAACGGGTAAGCGTTGGCCATCGTGAAGTCGAACGACAGCGGCTGGCAGGGGATCTGGACGTAGAGGCCGGCGCCACGGCGCAGCGCGGCGGCGCAGTCGTCGAAGATGCGCAGTGCGCGAGCCGGCTCCTGCTCGTTGTACATCGCCATGCCGGTGCCCTGGAAAAACGGCCGGCCATGCTTGGCCGCCATCGGCTCCAGCTCCTGCGGCGTCTTCGCACCCGAGGCGATCTCGACCAGGCCTCGACCGCGCGGACCCATGGCACCGATCAGCGCATCGAGCTCGGAGAGCGGCGCGATGGTGGACGGCATCGGCACGCCGCCATAGCCCGAGTGGTTGAGCGAGTAGGAGGCGCCCAATCCGATGGCGCCCTTGTCCATGGCGTCGGCCACCATGGCCTTCATGCGGGCAAGCTCCTCCGGCGTCGCGTCCTGGCGTTGCGAGGCGGCCTCGCCCATCACCGCGGTGCGGATGGTGGAATGGCCGGCCAGCACGGCCAGGTTGGCGTAGGCGCCGCGCCGGCGCAGCATCGCCATGTAGTCGCCAAAGCTCTCGAAATCCCAGGTGATGCCCTGGCGCAACGCGTCGAGGTCCATGCCCTCGACCACCGAGAGGTTGCGGATCACCAGGTCGCGCGCGTTGGGCGGTGCCGGCACGATGCCGAAGCCGCAATTGCCCATCACCGCCGTGGTGACGCCGAGCGAGGGCGACGGCGAGAGCGTGGCGTCCCAGGTGACCTGGGCATCGTAGTGGGTGTGCACGTCGACGATGCCGGGCGCGAGCACGAGGCCATCGGCGTCGATCGTCTCGGCGCCCCGGTCCTTGATCTCGCCGCCAGGTCCGCTGATAGCGACGATGCGGCCGTCCTTGACCGCAAGATCGGCGCGCCTGGGTTCGTGGCCGAGGCCGTCTATCAGGGTGGCGCCGCGGATGACGAGATCGACCATCACTGCCTCCGTCCGTTGAGCGCCGCGTAGGCCGCCAAGGCTGCGTGGTTCACCAGGTCGCTGACCGTGGCGCCCATCTGTACGATCTGCACCGGCTTCTGCAGGCCGTCGATCACCGGGCCGATCACCGTGACGCCGCCCAGCCGCTGCATCAGGCGTGACGAGATGTGCGCCGAGTGCAGGCCGGGCATCACCAGCACGTTGGCCGGGCCGGTCAGGCGGCAGAACGGGTAGGTTTCGCGCAACAGCTCGTAGTCGAGCGCCATGTCGGCCTGCATCTCGCCGTCGAATTCGAAATCGACGTTCTCTGCCTCGAGGATGCGGATCGCCTTGCGGATGCGGTCGGTGCGCTCGATCTCGCGGCTGCCGAAGTTGGAGAAGGACAGGAAGGCGACCCGCGGCTCGTGGCCCATCTGGCGGGCGTTGCGCACCATCTGGCGAGCGATGGTGGCGAGCTGCTCGGCCGACGGCGTCTCGTTGACCGAGGTGTCGGCCAGGAACACCGTGCCGTGCCGGGCGACCACGATCGAATAGCCGATCGCCACCTTGTCGGGCTCGGCGTCGATCACGTACCTGACGTCGCCATAGCATTCCGGGAACCGCCGCGTGATGCCGGTCACCATGCCGCCGGCATCGCCCATCGCCACCATGCAGGCGCCGAACACGTTGCGGCCCTGGTTGACCATGCGCTGCACATCGCGGCGCAGGTAGCCGTCGCGTTGCAGACGCTTGTAGACCATGTCGGTATAGGGCGCGTTGCGGGTCGACAGCCGGGCATTGTGGATCTCCAGGCCCGAGCTGTCGGTGATGCCGAGCCCTTTCATGGTCTCGCGCACCTGCTTCTCGCGGCCGATGAGAACCGGCGTGCCATAGCCATTGTCGCGGAACACCATGGCGGCGCGGATGATGCGCTCCTCCTCGCCCTCGGCGAACACGATGCGCTGGGGATTGGCCTTGACCTGGTCGAACAGGCTCTGCAGCCAGTGGCTGGTCGGATCGAGGCGGCCGGAAAGCGCGCGGCGGTATTCCGCCATGTCGGGAATGGGCCGGCGCGCCACGCCCGAATCCATCGCCGCCTGCGCCACCGCCGACGACACTGCCGAGATCAGGCGCGGATCGAACGGCACGGGCATGACATATTCCGGCCCGTAGCGCAGCCGACGGCCGGAATAGGCGCGATCGACCTCGTCGGGCACGTCCTCACGCGCGAGCTTAGCCAGCGCCTGGGCGGCGGCGACTTTCATCTCCTCGTTGATCGTCTTGGCGCGCACGTCGAGCGCGCCGCGGAAGATGTAGGGGAAGCCCAGCACGTTGTTGATCTGGTTGGCATAGTCGCTGCGGCCGGTGGCGATGATGGCGTCGCCGCGCACCGAGCGGACGTCCTCCGGCGTGATCTCGGGATCGGGGTTGGCCATGGCGAAGATGATCGGCTTGGCCGCCATCGACTGGACCATTTCCTTGCTGACCGCGCCCTTGACAGACAGGCCGAAGAAGACGTCGGCGCCCTTCATGGCCTCTTGCAGGGTGCGCGCCTTGGTGCGCACGGCGTGGGCGCTCTTCCACTGGTTCATGCCCTCGGTGCGGCCCTGGTAGATGACGCCCTTGGTGTCGCACAGGATGGCGTTCTCGTGCGGCACGCCCATCGCCTTGACGAGCTCGATGCAGGCGATCGAGGCGGCGCCCGCGCCGTTCACCACCATCTTGATGTCCTTGATGTCGCGGCCGGTGAGGTGCAGCGCGTTGATCAGGCCGGCGGCCGAGACGATGGCAGTGCCGTGCTGGTCGTCGTGGAAGATCGGGATGTCCATCAGCTCGCGCAGGCGCTGCTCGATGATGAAGCATTCCGGCGCCTTGATGTCCTCGAGGTTGATGCCGCCGAAGGTCGGGCCGAGATAGCGCACGCAATTGACGAATTCATCGACGTCCTTGGTGTCGACTTCGAGGTCGATGCAGTCGACATCGGCGAAGCGCTTGAACAGCACCGCCTTGCCTTCCATCACCGGCTTGCTGGCGAGCGCGCCGATGTCACCCAGGCCGAGCACGGCAGTGCCGTTGGAGATCACGGCGACGAGGTTGCCCCTGACGGTATAGTCGTAGGCGGTCGAAGGATCCTTGGCGATCTCGAGACAGGGCGCGGCGACGCCCGGCGAATAGGCGAGCGCCAGGTCGCGCTGCGTGACCAAGGGCTTGGTGGCGACGATCTCGATCTTGCCCGGCCGTCCGGTGCGGTGCATGACCAGCGAATCGCCATCGAGATCGCCCATCTCGTTGCTGACCATCGCCTCCGAGCTTTTGCTCGCCATCGTCGTTTCTCTCCCGGTTGAAGGGGCATATTGGCGGCAATCGACAGCCGGGGCCAGCCGGCCATGCCGCGCTGCAATGCAGCTGCAGAAAGTCGCCTTATTCTTCCGGCGGCGGCGGCAACTTCAGCATGTCGTTGAAGCGCTTGCGGGCCGTCTCGTCGTCGACTTTTTCGGTAGGCGGCGCGCCGGCGCCCGTGGGCTGGGCGAGGTGGGCGAGCCAGGGCATCGTCACCACCAGCACCAGCACCACGAGCTGAGCGCCGATATAGGGGGCCAGCGCGCGCACCAGCGGCCGGATCGCCGTCTTCTGGGCCATGGCGCTACGCGCCATCATCACGGCATAGCCGCTGGGCGGCACCAGGAAGCTCGCCTGCAGCGCCAGCAGGGCGAGCACCGAGATCCAGACCACGTCGGGCGCGCGGGTCAGGATCGACGGCATGACAATCGGCACGATCACGAACACGATCTCGAAGGCGTCGAGCACCAAGGCCGACAGGCCGAACACCACCAGCACCGTGATGGCGGCACCCATTGCCCCGCCCGGAACGAGCGTCACCCAGGCATCGAGCAGGCGGTCGGTGCCGAAGGTGCGGAACACCAGGGTGAAGGTGGTCGCCGCGACGAACAGGGCGAACAGGGCGCCGGTCACGGCCATGGTGTCGCGCAGCACGTGGGAAAAGACGCCGCCGCGCAGGCCACCGGTCGCCCAGCCGAACAGCAGCAACGCCGTGCCGCCCATGGCGGCCGCTTCGACCGCATAGAAGTAACCGGCGGCGACGCCGGCCAGCAGGCCGACCACGAACACCGCGGCGACGGCGGCCGTTACCCATTCGATCGCCGCCGGCCGCTCGGCGGGCGCGCGCGTCGACGTCTTGCGGCCGAGCAACCAGGCCACCAGCAGGCAGAGGGCCAGGAAGATCGCCGCCGGCACCAGGGCGCCGCGGAAGATGTCCTGGGTGTTGACGATGCGCACCATCTCCTTGGTGACGTTGGTCGCTTCGGTATGGGCGCGCATCATGGCGTCGCCCAGCAGGATCAGGACCAGCGACGGCGGGATCACGACACCGAGCGTGCTGGCCACGCAGACCAGCGCCGTGCTCTCCGCCGCCGGCATGCCGCGCTCCGCGAGCTTGGGTGCGACGCTGCGCGACAGCATGGCGACGCTTGCCCCCACCGAGCCGTTCATCGGCGCCAGCAGCGCGCCCAGCCCCAGGGTGGCGAGCGCCGGCGCGCCGCCGCCATGGCGGCCGAGCGCCACGCCGCAGCGGAACAGCCGATCGGCCAACGGCAGGCGGTTGAGCAGCGCGCCCATGAAGACGTAAAGCGGCAGCGCCTGCAGCAGGTCGGTCTCCAGGAGGCCGATGATGCGGCCGGGCAGCGCCGTCAGCAGCGGATATTCGATGCCGCCCAACAGCACGCCCATCGTGGCGAAGGCCGCCGACACGCCCATCAGCACGGCAAAGGCCGGCAATCCGGTCGCCAGCAAGGTGACCGCGACGGCCAGCAGCATCCAGAGCCCGGCGCTTTCCACCTAGTGGTCTCGCTTCACGACGTCGATCAGCGCCTGGCAAAGTGCCAGCACTGCCAGCAGCAAGGCGGCGAGCTTGATGATGAAATAGCCGGGGTTGTAGGTTTCGGGAAATTTCTCCAGCGCCGCGACCGAGCGCAGCACGGTGGGCGCGATCGTCCAGATCATGAAGAGCGTCCACGGCGCCACGCAGGCGAAGCTGCCCCAGCGCCCGACCGCCGACCGGACGCGCGCCGGATAGCCGTGCGCGATGGCGTCAACCGCCAGGTGGGCGCGTTCGCGGGTGGCGAAGGTCATGGCCAGGCTGACATAAAGCGCGAAAATCCACTGGCCGAGATCGTTCGCCTCGCGCGAGCCCCACTGCACGAAATCGCGCAATGGCCATTGCAGGAACAGGACCAGCGCCACCGGCAGCACCAGCCAGCGGCCGGCCTCGACCAGCCTGCCCACCGCGCGATCGATGCTGCTGAGCCAACCCACGTCGATTTCCCCCAATTGGCCCCCAGCCGAGGGCAGCCCGATCATGCTAGACCGGGACCCAACCGAGAGCCACCCGTGCCCGACAGCAGCTCCCTTCCCGCGCTCCCCGCCGACGCCACGCCGATGATGCGCCAGTACCTGGCGATCAAGGCGGTGCATCCCGACCATCTGCTGTTCTACCGCATGGGCGATTTCTACGAGCTGTTCTTCGACGATGCGGTCAAGGCCTCGGCGGCCCTCGATATCGCACTGACCAAGCGCGGCCAGCATCTGGGCGAAGACATCAAGATGTGCGGCGTGCCGGTGCACAGCCACGAGGCCTATCTGTCGCGGCTGATCCGCCAGGGTTTCAAGGTCGCGGTCTGCGAGCAGGTCGAGGATCCGGCCGAGGCCAAGAAGCGCGGCGCCAAGTCGGTGGTCGAGCGCGCCGTGGTGCGGGTGATCACGCCGGGCACGCTCACCGAGGATTCGCTGCTCGACGCGCGCAGCCACAACTATCTCGCCGCCCTCGCCGAGGCGCAGGGCGAGCTGGCGCTGGCCTGGCTCGACCTCTCGACCGCCGACTTCGCCACCCAGCCGTTGCTGGCGGGCCAGCTTGCCGCCGCCCTGGCGCGACTGGCACCCGGCGAGGTGCTGGTGCCCGACCGGTTGCTGGCGCGCGAACCGTTGAAGGCCGTGCTCGAAGAATGGAACGCGGTGCTGACGCCGCTGCCCGGGGCGCGCTTCGACAGCGACAATGCGCGCAAGCGCCTGCAAGCGGCCTTCAATGTCGCCGCTCTCGACAGCTTCGGCTCGTTCTCGCGCGCCGAGACCGCCGCCTGCGGCGCGCTGCTCGATTACGTCGAACTCACGCAGGCCGGCAAGCTGCCGGCGCTGGCGCCGCCGCGCCGCGAACGGGCCGACGGCACGATGGAGATCGATCCCGCCACGCGGCGCAATCTCGAGCTGGTGCGCGGGCTCGACGGCCGGCGCGACGGCAGCCTGCTAGCCACCATCGACCGCACCCTGACCGGCCCCGGCGCGCGCCTTTTGGCCGAGCGCATTGCAGCACCCCTGACCGAGCGCGCTGACATCGAGCGCCGCCTCGACCTGGTGCAGCTCTTCGTCGAGCGGCCTGCCGTGCGCGAGCGCGTGCGCGAGGCGCTGCGCCGCACGCCCGACGTCGAGCGGGCGCTGCAGCGCCTTTCGGTCGGCCGCGGCGGCCCGCGCGATCTTTTAGCGCTGAAGGACGGTCTCGACTCGGGCGAGGCGCTGGCCGCCCTGCTGCGCGCCGAACCCGAGGCGTTGGCGCCACCCCCAATCAAAGGCGTAGAGGCGCCGCTCGCCGAAATCGTCGCGGCCTGCTCCGATCACCGCGCGCTGATCGATGCGCTGGCCGAAGCCTTGGCCGACGAGCCGCCGCTCTTCGCGCGCGACGGCGGCTTCATCCGCCTGGGCTATCGCGCCGAGCTCGACGAGCAGCGCACCCTGCGCGACGACAGCCGCAAAACGGTGGCGGCGCTGGAGGCGAAGTACAGGACCGCGAGCGGTGTGCCGTCGCTAAAAATCCGGCACAACAACATGATCGGCTATCATATCGAGGTGACGGCCACGCATGCCGACAAGCTCGACCTGGCGGCGCTGGGTTTCACGCGCCGCCAGTCGATGTCCAACGCCACGCGCTTCAGCACGGCGGAGCTTGCCGAGCTCGAAACCCGCATCGGCCGCGCGGCCGACCAGGCGCTGGCGCTGGAACTCGCGATCTTCGACGAGCTTGTCGCCAAGGTGATGGCGGTCTCGGCCGCCGTCGCCGCGGCCGGCCGGGCGCTGGCGGCGCTCGATGTCGCGGCCGCGCTGGCCGAACTCGCCGCCAGCCAGAATTACGTGCGCCCGGTGCTGAGCGAGGAGCCGGCCTTTGCGATCCAGGGCGGCCGCCATCCCGTGGTCGAGGCGGCGCTGCAGCGGCAAGGCGGCACGGGCTTCGTGCCCAACGATTGCGACCTCGGTCCTTCGCGCCGGCTGTGGCTGCTGACCGGCCCCAACATGGCGGGCAAGTCGACCTTCCTGCGCCAGAATGCGCTGATCGCCGTGATGGCCCAGGCCGGCTCCTTCGTGCCGGCCAAGGAGGCTGTCGTCGGTATCGTCGACCGCCTGTTCAGCCGGGTCGGCGCGGCCGACGATCTAGCGCGCGGGCGTTCGACCTTCATGGTCGAGATGGTCGAGACGGCGGCGATCCTCAACCAGGCGACGGCGAGAAGCCTGGTGATCCTCGACGAGATTGGCCGCGGCACGGCGACGTTCGATGGTCTGTCGATCGCCTGGGCCACGCTCGAGCATCTGCACGACGTCAACAAATGCCGCGCGCTGTTCGCCACCCACTTCCACGAGCTGGGCGCGCTCAAGGAGCGGCTGGCGGCGCTTGCGCCCTACACCATGCGCGTCAAGGAATGGCAGAACGAGGTCGTGTTCCTGCACGAGGTGGCGCAGGGCGCCGCCGACCGTTCCTACGGCATCCATGTGGCCCAGCTCGCGGGCCTGCCCGCCGCCGTCGTGACGCGTGCCGAGGAAGTGCTGGCGGCGCTGGAGAAAGGCGAGCAGTCGGGCGCGGTGAGCCGGCTCGCCGACGATCTGCCGTTGTTTGCCGCCGCCCCGGCGCGGCCGGCCGGCGGCATCGCGAAGCCTCAGGAGTCCGAGGTCGAGAAGGCGCTGGGCGAAGTCAATCCCGACGAGCTCTCGCCGCGCGAAGCGCTGGAGCTGCTCTACGCCCTGCGCCGACGCCTTCCACGGTCCAAGTGATTCAACAATCGGCTTCTCAGTACATGCGGCGGTACAGGCGACCGTCCGGCTCGGGTTGCTGCCAGCCGGTAGCCTCGCGAAAGAAGGTCGCGAGCCCGTAGCCCACGAAGGTGAGCAACAGAGCGTCGACCAGCCGATGGGCGGCGACGACGGCGGCGGCATTCCACGGCCTGTCGGGCAGATACAAGGCAACCCACGCCAGGCCTGGATCGGCCAGCAACGAGAGCGCGACCGCGCCGCCGATCAGCAGGAAGAGATGGACCTGCAATGGTCGCCCCACGGCAAAGGCCTGGCGCAGCGACGAGGGTTCTCCCGCCGCGAGCGAGGGCAGCATCAGCCCGAACAGGGAAGCCGCCGCCGTCCAGAGCACTGCCGACAGCTCGACGTGAGGCAAAAGCGCAAGCGCCGTCGCCATCAGGCCGAGGATGGCGGCAAAGACGAGAAAGCGCAGGCCGATGGTCGAGCTGCGCAGCGCGTCGCCTTCGTCGCACGGGCTCGCGTCCTCGAGCAGCGCTTCCTTGATCCAGCGATCGAGGAACATCGCGTAGATCAGCGCGAACAGGAAGTCCCAGCCCCAGTGATGGCGCCAATCGACCAGTGCTTGATTCGCTTCGAGGACGTAGGCTGTGCCACCGGCAAGGCCCGCGATCGGCAGCGCCATCAGCCAGAACACGCCTTGATGGCGCAGCCAGAACACCAGCGCCTTGAACAGCACGAGGCCAAAGGGCGGAGCGTCGCTTTCGTGAGGCCGGGCGATCATCGCCTGCAGTTTACCGCAAGCGACGCCGGGCGTCATCGCCGCCGTGTCGTGATTGCCGCAAATCTTGATTCATTCAGCGTCGGCGAACCTTGTTGCTACTCCGCCAGCAGTCCGAACGTGCGGCCCGGATAGCCCGCCGCATCGAAATATTGAATCGCGCCGACGCTCTGCGTCATCAGCACCGTGACGTGTCCGGCGGCATCGGGCTGGGAGCGGACCTTGCTCGACTTCACGCCGGGCATCGCGCCGTTGGGCATCGCCTCGACGAGCACACGGCCTGTCAGTTGGCCCTTGTCGGTGATCTTGAGATTGAGCAGTCGGGCGATCGTGCGGCCGAGATCGGCGTTGCTGGCCGGCGCGCTGTCCTCGAAATGCTGACGGAAGCTCGGCCCGCGGGCGCCCATGGTGTTGCGCGTGTCGGCCCGCGAGAAGCTGCCGTGCATGCCCTGGCCCTGCTGCAGGCTGGTGTCGGCCACTTCGACACCGCAAGTCGTCGGGTCGGCGCAGCCGGTCGAGAATGAGCGAAAATTGACGACGATGGACGGGATCGGCGTCGCGGCCGCGCCTTTGAGCGCGATCGCCGACAGCGGCAAGGTCCCGGGGATCGGGCCCAGCGCATCGTCGACGAACAGGCCGCTCGTATAATCCTGCGCCGACAGGAGTGCCACGATCTTGGCGGCCAGCGCCTTGTCGGCTGTAGGCAGGTAGACGAGGTCGGAGCCGCCATTGGCCGCCACGACGACCTCGGGATGCAGAGGATCGCTGCCGATCAGCCCGTTGCCGCGGGCCGGCACGACGCCGGTCGGCACCTCGGCGTTCTTGGAGTCGGGGTCGTTGAGCGGCAGGCCGAGCGCGTGGGCGATGTCGAGCGCCAGGAAGCCCACCGGCAGCTGGCCGGCCGGCACGTCCTTGTAGCTCTGCTGCGCCGCCCAGCTCGTGGCGCTTTCCTTGGAGATGGTCGAGAAGCCGTGGTCGGAGGTCAGGATCACGTCGGTCGCGCCGTCCAGCCCCTGTTCCTTCAGCGCCGCCAAAAGCTTGCCGAGATTGTCGTCGGCGTTCTTGATGGCGGCGAGCGAGGTCGGGCCGCTGATGCCGGGAACGAGCCGGCCGAGACTGTCGCCCTGATTGTGCTGCGTGCCGTCGGGATCGCGCGACCAGAACACGATCAGGAACGGCTTGTTGCGTTCCTTGAACATTGGCAGCACCACCTTGGTGGCGACGTCGGCCAGATAGGCCTGCTGCGGGAGGTTGGCCACCGTCGTGCCGGGCGTGGTGCTGTTGCCCGCCTTGAGGTTCTCGCCGCGTTCCGGCGTCTGTGCGGGAAGCCCTGCGGCCGCCAGGCGCTTGGCCACGTCGTCGGACAGCGCGATGCCGCCCGGCCGGCCGGTCACGTCGTCGAAAACGATCGTCTTCTGGCCGGTCCGCTCGGTGTGATCGAAGATCAGGGCGGGTCCGACTTTGCCGATGATCGCGGTCGAGAGGCCCGCGGCGCGCGCCGCCTTGAGGATGGTGTCCTGGTTCAGATAGTCGCCCGCGAAGTGTTCGTTGATCTCGCCCAGCACGGCGTCGTTCTCGATGAACGGCGTCACACTGCCGGCCGCGCTCCGCACCGGGAAGCCGACATAGATCGTGTTGCTGAAATCGCCGGTGTCGCCCAGCAGATGGCCGGTCGCCATGCCCGAGGCGTTGGCCGTCGTGAAGGTCGGGAACAGCGAATGGCTGTTGCTGAAGCGCACACCCTCGGCCATCAGGGCCGTCATCGCCGGCGCGGTCTTTTCATTGACCATGCCGGCCCTCAGCCCGTCGGCCACGAACAGCACCAGATTGTGCGGGCGGGACGGCGTTTGGGCGGCGGCTGGGAGCGCCAGCGCTCCCAGGACGGCGGCGAGCAACAGGCGCATTCGACACTCTCCCTTGTACGGGAGATAACCTAAAACCGAATTGTTACAATCGTAATTTACGCGAACGATTTGCGTGCCAGTGCGGCGCCCTCGGCAAGGGCGCGCAATTTGCCGTAGGCGATGGCAAGGGTCATCGGCGCCATGCCGCAATTGGTGCAGGCCTGGATGCGTTCAGGGTCGACGAACCCGGCGGCGAGCTTCAGGGTCTCGGCCACTTCCTGCGGGGTCTCGACCTTGTCCGACGCCACGTCGATCGCGCCCACCAGGACCGTCTTGCTCTTCAAGAGCTTCATCAGTTCGGGCGGCACGTGGCTTTGCCGGCATTCCAGCGAGACCTGCTGGATCTTGCTGCGATCGAGCGCGGGGAAGGTCTGCTCGTACTGGCGCCAGCTGTCGCCCAGCGCTTCCTTCCACTTGATGTTGGCCTCGATACCGTAGCCGTAGCAGATGTGCACGGCCGTGGCGCACTTCAGGCCCTCGGCCGCCTTCTCCAGCGCCGGCACGCCCCATTCGACGGTCTCGCCGAGATAGACATTGAAGGCCGGCTCGTCGAACTGGATGACGTCGACGCCCAGCTTCTCGAGGTCGCGCGCCTCCTGGTTCAGGAGCTCGGCGAAGGCGAAGGCCATCTTCACCCGGTCGCCATAGTAGCCGTCGGCCAGCGTGTCGATCAGCGTCATCGGACCGGGCAGGGTGAATTTGAGCTTGCGCGCCGTGGCGGCGCGGGCGATGCGCGCCTCGCGCTCGTGCACGAAACGCCGCCGCTTGAGCGGCGCGGTGACGGTCGGACAATCCGCGTCGTAGCGGTTGTTGCGGATGCCCATGCGGACCTTCTTGTCGAAATCGACACCGTCGACCTCGGCCAGAAAGCCGTGCACGAAATGCTGCCGCGCCTGCTCGCCGTCGCTCACGATGTCGATGCCGGCCTCTTCCTGGCGGCGGATAGCGAGCAACGTGGCGTCGTCCTTGGCCTCGAACAACGGCTGGCCGCTGAGAGTCCAGGGCGCCCACAGCACGTTGGGCGTGGCGAGCCACGACGGCTTGGGTAGGCTGCCCGCCAGGGTCGTCTCGAACATGTTTCTTCCCCGTCTTTGCTTGTCGTCTACTTCGTTGGGCTTGCCGCGAACTCCAGCTCCGCCCGCACTTCGGGCGGCAGGACCTGGCCGAAGGTGCCGGGCGCGCGCCAGTGCAAGGTGCCGAACGCGCCGCAGCTCTCGCACACCGAGCGCCAGCTCTCATGGTGCGCCCCGCAGGCCGAGCAGCGCCAGGCGCGATCGGCCGGCGCATCCGCCGCACGCGCCAGCCATTCATGCACCTTGGCCTGGTCGGAATGGGCGCGCTCCTCGACCTCGGCCATCATGCGGCAGACGCGGACCGACGGATGGGTGCCGCCGGCGGTCTCGAGATAACGCCGTGCTTCGCCCCACAGGCCGGCGTCGAGCGAGGCCTGCGCCAACGCCAGATGGCTTTCAATGTCGTCGGGTTTTTGCGATGCCAGTCGGCGCATGACGCCGACCCGCTTCAACGGCTCGGTTTCGCCCGAGGCCTTGAGATAGAGCTCGGCGAGGTCGGGATGCGGCGCCAGCGCCCAGCCGCGTTCCAGTGTCTTGGCCGCGCGCTTGCCGTCGCCCGCCTTGATCTGCAGCTCGGCCAGCCGGCTGCTGACGGCGATGCGCTCCGGCGCCAGGCCGAACGCCTCGCGCGCCAGCGCCAGCGCATCGGCGGCATTGCCGTCGCGCTCGGCGGCGCGACTGCGTTCGACCAGCAGCAGCGCTTTCAGCGTGCGTCCCTTGTTTTGCGTGACGACCTTGCGGCGCAGGCCGGTGTCGAGCGTCTCCTGGGCCGCTTTCCACTGGCCGATCTGCGCCTGCATGTCGAACAGCGAATGCACCACCCACGGCGTCTGCGGCCGCAGTTGGAAGGCGCGCTCGGCATAGGCCAGGGCCTGCGCCTGGTCGCCTTCGCGCAGCGCCTGGCCGATCAGGCCGCGCAGGCCGAGGAAGGCCATTTGCTCGTCGTCGAGCATGGCATTGAAGGCGCGCTTGGCGCCGTCGCGATCGCCGGTGAGCTGGGCGGCCTGCGCCGACAGCAGCAAAGTGAGCGCGGGTTCGGCTAAAAGCTTGTCGGCCTTGCGCGCGTGCTTCTGCGCTTCCGCGCCATCGCCGGCGGCGACCGCGGCCAGGCCCTGGGTCAGCTCGCGATAGCCGCGGCGGCGCCGGCTGTCGCCCCAGCCTTCGAGCAGCGCCCCCGGCGCCCCCACGATCCAGCGGTAGAGCAGCCACAGGCCGATGCAGACCAGGACCAGCACGACGATGCCGACCGCAAGCGCGCCGACGCTGGTGTCGAGGCGCCAGCCGCGAAACTCGGCGGTGACCGCGCCGGGACGTTCGGCGAGCCACACCGCGCCCAGCATGGCGGCGGCGGCGGCGACGAACCAGAGGAGCGTGCGCAGGATGGTCATCGGATCAACGCACCGCGCCCAGCAGGGAGATGGCGTGCGCGGCCAGCGCGTCGATCGCGCGCTTGGCGGCAAGATGCGCCTCGGCGCGCGCCAGCCACGCCTGCGTGGCCTTGGCGGTCTGTGGTGGCAGCGACGTCACGAGGTCCACCGCTTTGACGAGATCGCCCGCGTCGAGCGCCGCTTCGGCCCGCGCGAGCTTGGCCTCCGCCGAATCGCCCGGCACGTCATCGCCGACCCGGCGCAACGAGACGATGCTCCTGACCTTGCCTAAAAGCCGCTGGCCGAACGAATCGTCGGCGACGTCGTCGGCCAGGGCCGCCTTGGCGACGGCCGGAAAGCTGGCAGCGAGCGCCGCGCGCGACGCCACGCCCGCCTGCGCATAGGGCTGCAACGTCGCGGCGACTTCGGTGAGCTTGGCATCACCTTGGGCCAGCGGCGCCAACAGGGTGAGGTCGGTGGCAAAGGGCAGGCCGGAGTCGAGGGCCGCGCTCAGGCGCGCGGCGACGCCGATCACGGCCGAGGCGCGGGCGGCCACCAGCGCCTTCTGTTCGCTGGCATTGCGCGCGCCCAAGGCGTCGCCCAGCGCCTTGGTCTGTTCGCGCTGCCCGGTCACGCTCTGGTCGAGCGCCTGAAGGGCGGTACGCAAGGTGGCGATCTCGGCCCGCAGCACCGCCATCTCCTTGTCGGCTTCGGGGGACGGCGGTGCGGCGGTTGGCGCGGCCGCCGGCCGGCCCTCCAGCGCCTCGACCCTGCCGCGCAGCTCGGCGACGGCGGGATCGGATCCCGTCGGCTTTTCGGCAGCTGTCGCCGACAGCGCGCGCAGGCGCTTCTCGAGATCGTCAAGGCGGGCGGTGAGGTCGCGCCTGGCCGTCTCGACCGCGGCATTGGCGACCGCGCTGGCGGCTGCCTGGACGGACTGCAGGTCTAGTGCCGGTGTCGGCGCGGGCGGAATGGCCGCCTGGCCGCGCCAGAGCACCCGCGCCTGTTCGGGCCAGAAAGGCAGCGAGATCACGGCGCCAGCCAGCACGATCGCCGCGGCGACCAGGCCGATGACGAAGGCGCCGAACACGCCGAGGCCGCGCCGTACCTGGACGGGCGGCGCCATGGACGGCGGCGGCGCCGGCGGCGGAGAAGAAGGTGTGTCGCTCATGATGGCTTGTCCTTGTACGCCGGCTTCGGCCAGCCGGTCGATCTCATCCAGCACGGCCTGACGGGTCGGCCGCGCTGCCGCGACGCGCGCCTTGAACGGCAACTTGCTAAGCGGTGCAAGGGCTGTGGGGCTGATGCCGATGGCGGTGAGGCTGCGCACGGAATCGGCCAGGCCCGCTTCGCCCACGAGCTTGGCGAACTGCGAGGCGGCGCGTGGCGAGAAGAAGGTCGCGGCATCGAGCGCGCGGGCCTGCAGGGCCGCCCGTGCCGAGTCGGGCAGCGTGCTCTCCCCGCGGGCGTCGTAGAGCGCGAAGCGGCGCACCTCGAAACCGTCGCGGCCGAGCGCCGCGCCGAGATCGAGCGCCAGGTCGACACCGGAGACATGGACCAGTGGCCCGGCTTTTGGATCGAGGCGCTTGCGCACCAGCTCGGCGAGGGCTGCGCCGTCGCCGGCCGCCGAGGTGACGGCGGTGAAGCCCAGCCCTTCGGCGGTCGTGGCGGCGGTGTCGCCGACGGCCAGGATCGGCCGGCCGCGCTGCTCGCTCGCCTCGGCGAGCGCCCGCGCGCCGTTGGCGCTGGTCAGCAGGACGGCCTGGCAGGCGGCGAGGGACGCGGCGAAGTCGGCGGGCGGATGGAGGATCTCGAGGCGGAACAGCGGCGCGATGACCGGCACGTGGCCGCGCTGGCTGAGCGCCGTGGCCAGCGTCGTCGCCTCGCGTTCCGGCCGGGTGATCAGCACGCGCATCTCGTTCTCCGTAGCCGGGGCTTCCAGCCGACGCAACGACAGAGAAACTAAGGAAGGACGACGCCTTCCAGCGCCAGCAATTGTCGCTTGGTCGGCAGCCCGCGCCCACCCGAGAAGCCGCCTTCCTTGCCGCCGCTGCCCAGCACGCGATGGCAGGGCACGATGATCGGAATGGGATTGCGCGCGCAGGCCATGCCGATCGGGCGCGGTCCCGAGCCCAGCGCCATCGCCATGCCGCCGTAGGTCGCGGTGTCGCCGTACGGGATCTCGCGCATCATCGTCCAGACGCGCTTCTGGAAGTCGGTGCCGCGCGCGGCGAGCGGCAGGTCGAAGCACTTGAGCTTTCGGCGGAAATAACGGTCGAGCTGGCGCGTCGCCTCCTTGAGGACCGGACTCGGCGTCTTGTCGCGGCTGCGCTCGCCGGGGCCAGCCCAGCGCACGCCGGTCACGGCGTCGTGATCCGCTTCGAGCGCGAGACGGCCAACTGGTGTATCGACGTAACAAATGGACATATGGCAAGCGTAGCGTCGGTCGCCGGGTTTTGCCAACATAGAGGTCGGATGTCTGGGGGAGATAAAGTGAAGGGCCGAAGGCTCGGACGACGTGCTTTGCTCGGCAGCGCGGCTGCGCTGTGGCCGGCGCTGGCGTTCGCCCAGCAGCCGCCGCGCCCGGCGCCGCCGCCAGGTCCATTGACAGGGCCGCCGCGTCGTCAGCCGGTTGCCGAGTCCGGCCTGCCGCCGATCGTGTTCGTGCACGGCAACGGCGATTCGAGTGCGGTCTGGATCAACAACATCTGGCGTTTCGAGGCCAACGGCTACAAGCGCGGCCAGCTCTTCGCCATCGACTTCGCCTATCCCAACGCGCGGCGCGACGATTCCAAGCCCGAGCCCTTCCGGTCCTCGGCCGAGGACCAGATGAAGGAGCTCGCAGCCTTCGTGGCGCAGGTCGTGAAGACGACGCGCCGGCGCAAGGTGGCGCTGGTCGGCTCGTCGCGCGGCGGCAATGCCATCCGCAGCTACCTCAAGAACGGCGGCGGTGCGGAATATGTGAGCCATGCCGTGCTCTGCGGCACGCCCAACAAGGGCATCGTGATCTCCGACACAATGCTGGTCGGCAGCGAATTCAACGGCGCCTTCCCGTTCCTCAAGAACCTCAATTCGGGGCCGGACGATCTCATTCCCGGCGTCGAGATGATGGCGATCCGCTCCGACAAGAACGACAAATACTCCCAGCCCGACGCCCGCTTCGTTGGCGCGCCGGGCAAGCCCACCGGCGTGGGCTACGACGCCTCGGAACTGCGCGGCGCCCGGAACGTGATCCTCGACGGGCTGGATCATCGCGAAACGGCCTTCAACAAGCTGGCCTTCGCCGCCATGTACGACTTCATTGCCGGCAAGCCGCCGGCCAGCATGTTCATCGCCCAGGAGCCGCTGCCGGTGCTGAACGGCAAGGTCACCGGCATCGCCGAGGGCAGCTACACCAACCTTGCGGTCGCCGGCGCCGAGGTCGAGATCTACGAGGTCGAGGCCAAGACCGGCGAGCGCAAGAGCGCCGTTGCGCTGCATCGCAAGACCACCGGCGACGACGGCCAGTGGGGTCCCTTCGTCGGCCGCTCCGATGCCTATTACGAGTTCGTGCTCACCATGGCGGCGCAGCCCGTCACCCACACCTATCGTTCGCCGTTCCTGCGCTCGAGCGACGTGGTGCATCTGCGCCCCGGCACCTTTGCCAAAGGCGACGAGGCGGCGGCGGCCGTCGTCAGCATGAGCCGGCCGCGCGGCTATTTCGGCGTCGGCCGCGACAAGTTCAGCCTCGACGGCAAGGTGCCGCCGGGCATCAATGACGGCGTGCCCGGCGTCTCGGTGGGCAAGCTCTCGTTCGATGCGACGCCGCGCACGGTGATGGCGGTGTTCAACAACGAGACCATCCCGACCCGGACCTGGCCGGTGAAGGACAATCACATCGTGATCGCCGAGTTCCTGAATTGAACGATCTGCCGAGCGCTGCTGAGATCGCGCGGATCAATGCCGAACACCTGATCTCGACGCCGCTGCGGGCCGCCGACCTGCTGTTCGTGTTCGGCGGACGCTACGGTGTCGGCGAGACGGTCGCCGCCGCCGTCGATCTGTGGCAGCGCCGTTTCTTTCGCCACGCCATCGTGAGCGGCGGCCCGACGCAGGGCCTTGCGCGCACCGAATGCGCCATCATCAAGCAGGGCATGGTGACAGGCGGCGTGCCGGCCGAGCTGATCCTCGAGGAGCACCGCGCCACCAACACCGGCGAGAACGTCCTGTTCTCCCTGCCGGTGATCGACGCGGCGCTGGGCCGCCAGAACATCACCAGCGTCATCTGCCTCGGCAAGATCTGCACGGCGCGGCGCTATCCGATGACCCTGCACCGCCACTGGCCCGAAGTCGACAAGATGCTGGTGACGATCAACCCGTTCGACACGCCGGTCGAGCGCTGGCACACCGATCCGGCGTTCCGCGCGCGCGTCATGCAGGAATGGCGCAAGATCGCGCCTTACAGGGCCAAGGGTTTCATCGTCGATTGGCCGTGACGGCGCCGTTGGAATCGCGCGTCATGATCTTCCGGACCGCGGGCGTCTCAGCGCGGAGGTTACTCCGCGCGACCCGCTCATGATCATGAGCGGGCGGGACGCCCGCGGTCCGCATGAGCATGAGAAGACGCGCCACTGGAGTGGCGCGCCCCCAGCAAAGCTACCAGACAATGCGCAGGCCGACGGTCCCGGCGAGGCTTTGGCCGCGGTCGGACAGCTCGACATTGCCGTTGGCGAACAACGATGTCTGGCTGCCGACGGCGTATTTGACACCGAGGTCGAAACGGGCGGCATCGCTGGCGGCGCGGGCGCCGTCGACGGTGAAGTTGCTGCCCGGCAGCACGGTGAAACCCGTCGTCACGTTGCGGCTGGTCAGAAACTCGTGCACCCAGGCGGCGCGCAGCCAGCCTGTCAGTGGCCGCGCATTGATCTCGGTCTTGGCGTCGAGCTGGGCGCCCAGGAACGTCGGCAGCGATGTCGTCGCTTGCGGCTGGTAGCTGAGGGCGAAGACGCCGGGCGCGCCGCTGGCGGTCACGCTCGATTCGACGACACCCGGCAGCCAGAATTCGCTGGGCTGCAGGGCGACGAAGGGCGTGAGGCTGAACTGGCTGCTGTCGAACTGGCCAATGTCGAACGGGCGGCCGACCTCGATCCTGCCGGCGAGCTGGCTGGAGACGGCCGAGGACTTGGCCGTCTCCGTGTTGCCGATGCCCGCGATCGAGCGGGTCGCGGTGCCGTCGAAGCGGCTGTAGGCGATGGCGGCGTTGACGTAGAAGCTGCGCCAGTCTTGCAGCCCGTAGAGCCCGAAATGGGCACCGGTCGCCCGCCCGCTGGCACCAGTGGCGGATACCGAATAGTTGGAATCGCTGAGCCCTGCGGCGACGCCGACCAAGGTCTGCGGACCGGCGCGATAGTCGCCGCCGAAGGCGCCGCCGCCGATATTCTGCTGCGCCGCCGCGCTTCCCGTCACGGGATCGGCGTTGAGCCACTGGGCGCCGCCGAAGGCGGTCGCCCAGGCGCTCCAGTCGGAGGGCGGATCGCAGGCTGTCGGCGCTTCTGTATGGCAGGCGGCGAGCTCCGCGGTCTGGTCCCCGGCGCGCCGCGTCGCCGAGCGATTGGTCATGAGGGCGGCGAACTGGCTGCCGGCCGCCATGGTGACCGACTCGCCCACGCTGGCGTTGTCGCCCGCCAGGATCGACAGCGACGATGGGATCTGGCCGGCCGTCAAGCCGAGCAGGGCGGGCATGGCGCCAAGGCCGGAGCCGGCGTTGAAGGCGGTATCGAGGGCGCGCGCGACCGAGAGCTGGTTGCCGCCGAG
>DASZJU010000012.1:0-25818 GCA_035947815.1 Reyranella sp. | reverse complement strand
GTCGGGCAGGGTGCTGCGCGGCAAGGGCCTGCAGACCGTGACGCCTAAGGATCGCGTCATCATCGCCATGCCGGGCGGCGGCGGGCTCGGCAATCCGCGCCGTCGCCCGACCGCTGCCGTCGCCGACGACGTGCGCCAGGGTTTCATCTCGCCCGACGCGGCGCGGCGCGATTACGGCGTGGCCGTCAACGACGACGGCACGGTCGACGAGACGGAAACCGCCAAGCTGCGCGCGCTCGCGGCCGAGTAGGCGGTCCGTGCTGGAGCCCATCCTTCGAGACGGGCGCTTCGCGCCCTCCTCAGGATGAGGTCTGTTTTGTCGAAACAAGGAACACCTCATCCTGAGGAGCCGCGCCGAGCGCGGCGTCTCGAAGGATGGGCAACAGACTAGGGAGACAAGGCGATGCGTGTGAGTGCCGGCCTGCCGACCGGAATGGAAGGCCTGACCTATCCGATCCCGTTCTCCGAGCCTGAGAACGTCATCCGGATCGCCCAGGCGGCGGAGAAATTCGGCTACGATTCGGTGTGGGGCAACGACCACATGACGACGCAGAACTACGTGCGCGCCGAGTTTCCCGTGCCGCCGCGCTTCTGGGAACCGCTGATCACCTACGCCTTCGTGCTGTCGGAGACCAAGACGATCAAGGTCGGCACCGGCATCCTGGTCCTGCCGATGCGTCACGACATCGTGGTGACCGCCAAGCAGATCGCCACCCTCGACCATTTCGGCAAGGGACGCCTGGAAATCGGCGTCGGCATCGGCGCCTACCGCGAGGAATTCAAGGCCCTGCAGCCCGACGCCAAGATGGATCGCGGCGACATCGTCGACGAGGGCCTGCAGGCGCTCAACCTGCTGTTCAAGGAGCGCGTCGCGAGCTTCGACGGCCGATTCTACAAGTTCCGCGACGTCGAGCTATACCCGAAGCCCCTGCAGAAGCACATCCCGATCTATGTCGGCGGCAACAACGCCAACAACATCGCCCGCACGGTCAAATGGGCCGACGGCTGGCTGCCAGCCGGCATGCATGTCGATCGCGTGCGCGCCGGCGTGAAGACGCTGCACGAGATGGCCGAGCAGGCCGGCCGTGATCCCAAGACCATCGAGGTCTGCCCGCAATTCGTCGTCCATGTCGGCAAGACGCACCAGGCCGCCGTCGAGAGCTTCCGCAAGAGCCAGATGAACAAGCACCTGGTGTCGCTCAGCAAATCGACCCTGAAGGGCCAGGGCGCGGCCACCCACGAGGACATCAACCTGATCGGCACGCCGGCCGAGATCGTCGACAAGGCCAATGCCTTCCGCGAGGCCGGCGTCACCCACCTGCTGGGCCTCTACTTCGCCGCCAATTCGGTGCAGGAGCTTTTAGACCAGATGCAGGTCTTCGGCGAAGAGATCACGCCCAAGATCAAGTGACGGGCTCTTGCCGTTGGTGGCCGGCTGAGGGTTGTGATTGTCGTCATCCTGAGCGCAGCGAAGGATCTCATGCAAAGTGCATGCAATGCATGCATTGGTACACGATGTCCTTGGGCTCGCAGGAAACACCCGGCGCAATTGCCGGGTGCCTCGTCCATTCGATGCGTCTCGAGAAGACGCGCCTCGTCAGCGGCCAATCTGGCGGCTGATCGCGTTCTCCTGCTGGTTGAGCGCGCGCTGGTCGGCGCGGGTGATATGGCCGCCGTCAAACGACGCCATGATGCGCTCCTCGCGGCGTACCTGGCGGTCCTCCCGGTGGAGCGCCCTCGCCTGGCCTCTGGTGATCTCGCCCTCGCGGTATTCCTGGTTGATACGGCGGCTTTGGTTTGCCAGCCGATCGTTGACCTGATCGCGTCGGGGATGGTTCCTTTCCCACGACGTTTCGGCATAAGCGCTACCGACCATAGTCACGAGGGCGCCGACGAACACGACGGTGGCCAGTCTGACGGACTTCATCGCAATCATGTTGTGCTCCTGGCTTGTGCGATCAGGGCAATCGGCAAGCCGCGACTGCCCCTTATTCTGAGCTACGGGGCCAGCCAGCGGCTCGTTCCCACGATGACAGGTGAGTGTAACCTGCACACGAGTTGCAATCGGCCTCAGCGGTCGAGCCAGACATCCTCCATGCGCCAGCCATTGAAGATGCTGTTCACCACGATCGTCATATTCTTCACTTCGGGCCGCCAGCAGGTGCCGCCGCGCATGTAGTAGATCATCGGCCGCACGGCATCCTGGGTCAGCTTGCGGTCGATTTCCCAGGCGATCTTCCTGCGCTTCTCCTGGTCGCGCTCGGCGGACTGCAGGGCGATCAGGGCATCGATCTCCTTGTTGCAGTAATCCATGTAGGTGCGCGATCCGCAGGCGTAGTTCTCGGGATAGTTCTGGTCGGGATCGTCGACGCCGTTGCCGACCTGGCTCAGCGCCAGCTCGTAATCGCGCCGGATCAGCTTCGGCACCCACTGCGCGGTCTCGATCAGCTGCAATTCAGCATCGATGAAGATCTCCTTGAGCTGGCTGATCAGGATGACCGAGGCATCGCGATAGGTCGGCAGGTTGCGGGTCGAGAGTTTCAGCTTCAGCGGCTTGGCCGGGCCGAAGCCATGGGCCGCCATGATCGCCCGCGCTTTCTCCCGGCTTTTCGCGACGTCGGGATCGTAGCCCGGCAACTCGCGCAGCATGGCCTCCGGCAGGCCCCAGCGTCCTTCCGGCAGAGGTTGCATGGCGCCGCCGACGTCGCCCTGGCCCTGGGTCAGGATGTCGATGAAGCCCTTGCGGTCGAGCGCCATGGCGACCGCGCGACGGACCTCCAGGTCGTCGAACGGCGGCACCGGGTTCATCAGCACGTTGGCCGCGACGTTCATCGGGGAGATGTCGCAGATCGCGCTCGGCATCTGGCTTTTGACGTCGCCCACCAGCGGGACCGTGATTTCATAGGGGAAGGTCACGTCGAACTTGCCGGACACGAAGGCCAGCAGCGCCGTCGAACGGTTGGTGATGATGGTGTATTCGATGCCGTCGAGATAGGGCCGGCCCGGTTTCCAGTAGTTCGGGTTGCGTGCGACCTTGATGCTCTGGTTGGATTTGTATTCGACGAATTTGAAGGGGCCGGTGCCGATCGGCGCCTGACGCATCCTGGCCGGCGGGACATGGCACGGATAGACCGGCGTGAAGCCGGACGCGAGCAGTGCCAGGAGCGCCGGCTGCGGCGTCTTGAGGTTGAACACCGCCTCGCGATCGCCATTGACCGTCACGCTCTCGACATTGGCGTACCAGCCCTTGCGGAAATTGACCTTGAAATTCTCCTGTGCCGTGCCGGCCAGCAGATCCCAGGTGCATTTCACGTCGGCCGCGGTGAAGGGCTTGCCGTCATGCCACGTGACGCCGCTGCGCAGCGCGAACGTCAGTTTTTTCCCGTCCTCGCTCCACTTCCAGCTCTCGGCGAGGTCGGGCACGATGCCGTCGAGGCTGTTCTGCCGCGTGTGCTGCTCGAACATGACAAGGTTGTTGAACACCCCCATCATCGGCAGCACCACGGAGATCGTCCCTTCTTCGTGGATCGACATGCTGGCGGGGCTGTCGCGGTGGGTGATGCGAAGGATGCCGCCCTGCTTCTGTGCCCAGGCGGCACCGAATGGAAAGGCGGCCGCCAGGAGCGAAGCGATGGCGAACAGGCAGAACAGCCATGGCTGGCCAGGCCAGACCTTGGATGGGACAGATTTCATCGTGGGTTTCCCCCCCTTTGACGTTTCCTGCGAGCGCCGGTTCTTGGGCCGACCTTCTCGCGGTCGGCGTGGCTGGCTCTTGCCCAAACCATATCGAAAGAGAGGGAGAGAAAGAATGCCTTCAGACTGCTACGCCTGTCGGCTGACCGCGGGCGCCGAACCGCTTCCGGGCGGAAGAATTCACGCCACGGCGCATTGGGTGGTCGAGCACTGCACCGGCCCGTTGGGCGCCGGCACATTCATCGTCAAGCCGTTCCGCCACTGCCTTGCCGTCGGCGACCTCACGGCGGCAGAGGCCCAGGAATTCGGCCCTCTCCTGCAACGGGTCTCGCAGGCCGTACAGGCCGTTACCCAGGCGGAGCAGGTCTATGTCTGTTCGTGGTCGCATGGCGGATGGCAGCCGGTGCACCTTCATTTCGTCGTTCAGCCGGCGTGGAATCGCTGGCGCGAGGAATATGACCGTCCCGGACCCTCCGTACAGGCGGCGATGTTTCAGGCCGGCAATGCCCCGCCGATCGCTGAAGTCGAGGAGGTCTGCCGTAACGTGAAAGGGCTGCTGGCGCAGATTCCGAAGTGCTGAATGCGCCGATGAGTCATCCCGCCCCCGTCTACGGGGGAAGTGAATGAGAAAGCGGTCGGTCTCGCCTTGCCGCCCGCTTTGTGCGAAGAACAGCCGACAGCACGATGGGGGAGCGACCGATGGATACGATCAGCCCGCAGACCAGCAGCGAGATCTCGGAGTGGGTCTCTGCCGCCGCCCTTCGCCTCGAGGCCA
Source organism: Reyranella sp. (assembly GCA_035947815.1). Taxonomy (GTDB): domain Bacteria; phylum Pseudomonadota; class Alphaproteobacteria; order Reyranellales; family Reyranellaceae; genus Reyranella. Next base: position 21,350 of record DASZJU010000012.1, on the reverse strand, counting down.
AGGTCATCGCCTGGCGACGCGACATCCATCAAAACCCCGAACTCTCCTATCACGAGACGCGCACGGCGGCGCTGGTCGCCAAGCACCTCGGCGCGCTCGGCTACGACGTCACGACCGGCGTCGGCGAGACCGGCGTGGTCGGCCTTCTCAAGGGCGGCAAGCCCGGCCCGGTCGTGGCACTGCGCGCCGACATGGATGCGCTGCCAGTCGAAGAACGGGTGGACGTGCCCTTCGCCTCCAAGGCCAAGGCCCTGTGGCACGGCCAGATGACCGGTGTCATGCATGCCTGCGGGCACGACGCCCATGTCGCCATCCTGATGGGCGTGGCCGAGATCCTGGCGGAGTATCGCGCCGAACTCACCGGCACGGTGAAGCTGCTGTTCCAGCCTAACGAGGAAGGCTTCGAGGGTCGGCCGAGCGGCGCCCAGGCGATGATCGACCAGGGCGCGCTGGCGAATCCCGCGCCATCGGCCGTCTTCGGGCTGCATGTCACCTCGGGGCAGGCCTCGGGCGCCATCGCCTTGCGACCGGGCGGGCTGATGGCGAGCGCCGATCGCCTGCGCATCAACGTCCATGGCCGCCAGACCCATGCCTCGATGCCGTGGCGCGGCGTCGATCCCGTGGTGACGTCGGCGCAGATCATCCTGGCGCTGCAGACCGTCATCACCCGCCAGATCGAGTCCACGGCGACGCCGGCGGTGCTGTCGATCTCGACCATCCATGGCGGCGTGCGCAACAACATCCTGCCCGACGACGTCACCATGGAAGGCACGCTGCGCGTCCATGACGAAGCGGTGCGGGCCGACATCAAGCGCCGCATCGAAAAGACGGCGACCACGATCGCCGACGCCGGCGGCGCCACCGCCGAGGTCGAGATCGGCGAGGGCGTGCCGGTGACCTACAACGATCCGGCGCTGACCCGCTGGGGCACGCAGAGCCTCGGCGACGGCGTGGGCGCCGAGCGGGTGACGGAGTCCCACCCGGTGATGGGCGCGGAGGATTTCTCGCTCCTGGCGAAGGTCGTGCCCGGCATGTTCTTCTTCCTGGGCGTCACGCCGCCGGACGAGGATCCGCGCCAGGCGCCGGCCAATCACTCGCCGCTGTTCCATATCCACGAGCCGGCGCTCAAGTACGGCGTGAGGGCGCTGGCCTATCTCGCCATCGACTATCTGCGGCGCGGCTGAGGCGTCGGCGAAGATCCGCGGTCATAGTCGGTTCAGAGCCGCCACGACCGCGCGCAGGCCGGCATCGATGCGGCCGACCAGCTCGGCAATATCGTCGATCTTCTTCTCCTGCAGCTGCAGCATCACGCCAGCGTTGAAATCGTACACGGCCCCGACGACGGCTCCGCAGGCGCTGCATTGAACCATGTTCACCTTGTATGTTCCGCCCCCCGGCTCGATCGTTTTCAGTTCAAAAAGGCCTTCGCCGCAGTGCCCGCATTTTGAAGTCGCCAATGTCGCCCCCTCCCCCTCGAGCCGCAAAACGATGGCACAACCCGCTACAGAGTCGAGTCGTCTTCCAGGATCGCGTGCGGCAACCTGGGGTCATAAGATAAATCGATGAAAAGGAGGATACGCCGATGAAGCTCGGACTCTACATGGCGACTCAGTGGCGCGAGGGCGCCGACCTCGGGCCGGAGCTAAAAAACCTGATCGAGCAGGTGAGGATCGCCAAGGCGAGCGGCCTTGCCTCGCTCATGGTCGGGCAGCATTTCGTGTCGAGCCCCTTGCAGATGTTCCAGGCCATGCCGTTGCTGGCGCGCCTCGCCGCCGAGGCCGAAGGCATGAAGCTGGGGCCGGGACTGTTGCTCCTGCCGCTGCTCAATCCGGTGGTCGTCGCGGAGGAAACGGCGACGCTCGACTGGCTCTGCGGCGGCAACGCCATCATCGGCCTGGGGCTGGGCTATCGCCAGGAGGAGTTCGACTCGATCGGCATTCCCTTCAAGGAGCGCGTACCGCGCTTCGTCGAGGGCGTCGAGGTGATCCGCAAGCTGTGGCGCGACGATGTCGTCGAGCATCGCGGCCGCTTCCATACGCTCACCAAGGTGAAGGCCAGCCTGAAACCCAAGCGTCCCGGCGGTCCGCCGATCTGGATGGCGGGCGATTCCGAGGCGCCGGTCAAGCGCGCCGCCAAGCTCGCCGACACCTGGTTCCCGTCGCCGATGGTCAGCCAGAACGGGGTTGGCCGGCTGAATGCGCTGTTCCGCGAAACCCGAGCGGCCGCCGGCCTGCCGCCGGCCGCCGAATATCCGATCATTCGCGAGTGTCACGTCGGCAGCGGGTCCGGCAACGCGCTCGACGAGGTGCGCGAGCCGCTGGCCTTCAAGTACGAAGCCTACGCGAGCTGGGGCGGCGCCTCGGGCTTCGTGCCGGCCGAGCGCATCCGCGCGAACTTCGACAGCTTCGCCGCCGACCGCTTCATCATCGGCTCGGAGAGCCAGGTGGTGGATCTGATCGGCCGCTATGGCGAACGCACCGGCACCGACCATATGCTGCTGCGCGTGCAATGGCCCGGCCTCGAGCAGAAAACGGTGGCGCGCACCGTGGAGCGGCTGGGCCGCGTGGTGGAGAAGCTTAAGTAACGGGCGGCCGGCTGCTCCGCGACGGCGCTGAAGTAACGCGTTTTTCATGCTCATTCGGACCGCGGGCGTCCCGCCCGCTCATGATCAAGAGCGGGCGGGACGCCCGCGGTCCGGAAGACGGGGCACGGTTCGCATCAACGACAGGGCGCCGGCCACGGCGACGAAGCAGCCGAGCAACAGGATCACGTCACGACTGGCCGCGACGAGCGTCTGGGCAGAGGCCTCCATCGTGCTGCCCTTGCCCCCCGTTGCCGCGCCCAGCCGGAGCGCCAGCAGCGTCGACGCGCCGGCGATGCCGACGCTCATGCCGAGGTTGCGCACCATGTTCAGGAGGCTGCCCGCCTCGCCGGTCAGTTCCGGCGGCACGGTGGCCATGATCGCGCCGCTGTTGGGCGAGATGAAGAGGCCCTGGCCGATGCCGAATATCGCCAACGCCAGCATCACGAACGGCAGGTTGGCGGTCGAGCCGTCGAGAAAGACCTGGAGCACGCCAAGTCCGGCGATGCAGACCGCCATGCCGGACGCGGTCACGACACGGGCGCCGAAGCGGTCATAGAGGGCCCCGCCGAGCGGGGCCAGCAGACCGAGCATCACCGGGACGATCGACAGCCTGAGGCCGGCAGCGAGCGCCGAATCCTGGTAGGCGCGGACCAGGACGAAGGGGACGAGAAAGAACACCCCGAACAGCGCCGCATACGACAGGAAGTTCGCGACGTTGCCGATCAGGAAGGCGCCCTGGCGCAGCAGGCGAAAGTCGATCAGCGGCGTCTCGGCCCGGCGCTCGGCCCGGGCGAACAAGATCAGAAAGACGACCGCCAGCACCACGCAGCCGATCAATGCCGGCGAGGTCGCCCCCCACGCATAGCCTTCGTTGAGCGCGGCAACGACGGCGGTGAGCGCCGGCGCGATCAGCAACGCGCCCTGCCAGTCGAAGCGGCCGCTGTTGCCCAGGTTCCTGGTCTGCGGAATGACGAACCAGCCGAGCACGGCGCCGGCAACGCCGACCGGAACGTTGATCCAGAACGCCCAGTGCCAGCCCAGCGTATCCAGGATCAGGCCGCCCAGCGCCGGCCCGGCGCCCAGTCCGATCGCCTGCGCCGCCGATTGCAGGCCGAGACCGCGCCCGCGTTCCTCGGGGTTCGTGGCGAGGACGACAATGGCCACGCTGTTGGCCGTCATCAGTGCCGCCCCGATCGCCTGCAGGATGCGGAAGGCGATCAGCACCGGCAGGCTGGGCGCGAAGCCGCACAGCGCCGAGCCCGCGACGAACACCAGGAAGCCGCTGGTGTAGAGCAGCTTGCGGCCGACCATGTCGGCCAGCCGGCCGAAAATCGGCATGAACGACGCCATCGCCAGGATGTAGCCGACCGCGACCCAGCTCACGCTGCTGAGGGGGGCGGCGAAATCGCGTTCGAGCCGCGGCAGGAGCATCTGCGTCATGCTGGCATCGATCTGGCCCATGAAGGCGCCGATGCACACCGTGCCGACGACGAACCAACGGTACGCAGCGAGCCGTGCGATGGCTTGCAGGGGCCGCGGCTCGCGGCCTTTGAGCACGGCATCGCGAAGCGCGGCGATCGAGGCGGGGCCCGGCGATGAGTCAGTCACGTCGGCCTTTGGTTCCAGGATCAGCCCCCAGCATTAAAGCGCGTCCAGCGCGCTTTAATGCTTTCGCGTCTCGAATTCGTGGAACTCGCTCATGAACGGCGCGGCGACGGCGGCGTTCAGCTTGCAGTCGAGGAAGAGCGGCCCGTCCGGCCTGGCCAGCAGGGGCGCCAGCTTCTGCAGATCGTCGAGGGTGCGGATGGTCGCCGCCTGGAAGCCGAAGGCCTCGGCGATCGGTGCGTAGTCGACGTCCGGGAACACAGACTTCGCCACCGGCAGATCGCGCATCTTGAGGAAGTGCAGCTCCGCGCCATAGGCGCAATCGTTCATCAACACGACAACCAGCGGCAGATCCTCGCGCACCACCGTCTCCAATTCGCCCATGGTCATCAGGAAGCCGCCATCGCCGATGACCAGGACGGTGGTTTCGTCCGGCCGCGCCTTGGCCACGCCCAAGGCCGTGCCGAAACCGAGACCGATCGAAGCGAAGTCGCTGGTCAGCTTGAAGTGGCCCGGACCCGGCACCGAGAGGTAGGGCACGATGCCCAGAAAGTTTCCGGCGTCGTAGACCAGGTTGCGGTTGGCCGGCAGGAGCTTTTCGAGCGCCACGCCGAGCGCGCGGGGATCGACCGTGCGCGGCGTGTTGGCCGGCGCGAAATCCCGGGCGATATCGAATTCGCGCAGGAAGCGCAGCGTCTCCTCCGAGCGGAACGGCCGGTCGGCATTGGAGCCGGGCGGCAACGCCTCGAGAAGAGCCTGCGCCGCCAGCCGCGCGTCGCCCACCACGGCGACATCGGCGGGATGCCAACGGCCGATATGGCCGCGATCCTCATCGACCTGGATCAGCGGCACCTTGGGCAGCGAATGTCCGAAGCTCATGGTGAGGAGATTGAGCCCGGCGCCGAACACCAGCACGCAATCGGCCTGGTCGATCATCCGCCGGGCGGCGGAATGCGAGAACGAACCGACGATTCCGAGATTGCAGGGATGGCCGCGGAACATGTCCTTGCCGCGCGCCGACGTGACCAGCAGGGCGCCGATGCGATCGGCCAGCTGCTCCAGCTCCGCCTTGGCGCCGGCGCGATGGGCGCCCAGGCCGGCGACGATCAGGGGCTTGCGGCTCTGCCGCACCAGGGCGGCGGCCGCTTCGATCGCCTGCGCGCGCGGCGCGGCCGGCGGCCGGGGCGGTTTCGGTGTTGTTGGCGCCGGGGCCTTGGCAAGATCCATGTCGGCGAGCTGGACGTTGACCGGCAGCAGCAGGGCCGCGGCCCCGCCTTGCAGCGCAGCACCTGCGGCGTCCGCCAGAGCGCCGCGGGCGGTTTCGGGACTGGTCGCGACGAACGTGCGAAGGCCGGCGGCGGCGAGCACGCCGATGGAATTGAAAGCCTTGTAGTCCGGACCGATCGAATTGACGCCGCCCGTCGACACGGCGGCATCACCGTAGATGATCAGCACGCGCGAGCCGGCGCGACTGGCATAGGTGGCGGCGTGCAGACCGTTGGCGGTGGCGGGTCCGCGTCCGATCACCGCCACGCCGAGGCCCCCCGTGGCATAAGAGAAGCCTTCGGCCATGGCGATGGCATTGTTCTCGTGCCGAGCGCCGTAGAAGCGGATGCCGGAACTGTCGAGCGCCGTGGCGAAGACCGCGGTATCGTCGCTCATCAGGCCGAACACTTGTTCCACGCCGAGCGCCTTGATGTCGTCGACGAGCACCTGATAGGTGGGCGAGCGGCGCTCTGTGTCGCCGGCTGCTCCTGCGAGCATGGTCGTTGCGGGCATCGGATCCTCTCTTTCAGGTCAGCTCAGGCTGCCGGGATAGTCACGCCAGATCGACGGCTCCAGCTTGAGATGTGTGGCCGCCGGAAAGGTCGCGGTCCAGTGCCGCGCGCATTCGGCGCTGGTCGCGTTCCACAGCGCCGGCAGGCCCTGCGCATGGTCGAGGAACTGCTCCAGCATAAGCAGCCGGTTGGGCCAGCCGATGCCGTGGGGATGCAGCACCATGGCGAACTGCCGGCCGCGCTTGTACTGCGCGTCGAGCTCGGCCTTCCAGTTGCGGAACAGCGTGTCGGGATTTTCGAGGCCCGTACCCTTCTTGGGGAACAGCAGGAAGAACTGGTCGTCGAAGTGATAGTAGTAGGGCAAGGTCAGGAGGGCGCGGCGGCTGGCGAAATCCGTCACCCAGTAATGCGGCACGTCGTCGGCGAGACCATTGCCGAAATAGTCGTAGCCGTCCTCGATCAGGAGATCGACCGTGTGGCCGCTGACGGCGCCGCCGGCGAACTTGTCGCCGGGCCGCGGCAGCGAGAACCAGCCTGACGGACGCTGCCCCGCGACCCTGGTCAGGATCTCCGTCGTGCGCTCGAGCCGCGCGCGCTCGTCTTCACGGCTGAGCAGGCTCACATCCTCGTGCTTGAAACCGTGCGCGGCGATCTCGTGGCCGGCCTCGCGCAAGGCACGGATCGTGTCGGCGTGGATCTCGGCCATCACGGCCGGGACGGCGAAGGTCGCCTTGAGGCCGCGGCGGCGCAGCACGTCGACGAGGGCCGCCAACCCGCCATGCATGCCGAAATAGGCGTCCGGTGTCGTGAGGTCTTGGGGCGTGATGCCGGCGGGCCCGCAGGCCGGCGCGAGGTCGACGACGATCCTGAAGCAACAGCGCTGCCCGTCCGGCCAGGTCACCTCGGAGTCCAAGAGGCTCTTCTCGTCGCTGATCGTGTAGCGGTCCTTCCACGGCATGGCGCGGCTCCTGTCAGCTTGCGGGGTGGACGCTGAGAACGTGGCGCGCCACCTGCTCGCAGGTCGGGAACCACACGCCGGGCAGGCGCTTCATGCGCTCGATCAGGCGGTCGAGCATGGCGATGCGCAGCGCCCGGCCCGAGACGAAGGGATGCATGCAGATGTTGAGGTAACCGCCCTGCTGGTACTGCTGCAGGAACGCCAACCACCAGATCTCCTCGACATGTTCGGGGTCCATCATGCGCTGCGCGTCGTTCTCGGTGTTGAGCCAGGCGAAGCTGAAGAACATCGCGTCGTCGATGGCATAGTGGAACGGCAGGTTGAGCAGCGGCTTCGAGCCGTCGGGTTCGCTGATGTAGTGCGGCCGATGGTCGGGCGTGTCGTGGGAGTTGTAGATGTAGCCCTCGTCGAGCAGGAGCTGGCGGGTGTGCCAGCTCCGCGTGCCCACCGGGCGCTTTCCGGTCAGCTTCTCGATCGCATCCTTCGCCCGGCGCAGGTGCTCGCGCTCGAGCACGGGATCCTTGGGAACCTGGTGCTCCCACATGTGGTCGGCGATCTCGTGCCCGCTCTTGGACGCCGCCTTGACCGCCTGCGGGTAGAGCTCGCAGATGCGGCCGGGGGTGAAGATCGTCGCCTTGATGGCGTGGCTGTCGAACAGCTCGATCAGGCGCCAGATGCCGACCCGCCCGCCGAACTCGCCCTTGGCGAGCTGCATCGGCGGCTCGTTCAGCACGCGGCGCAGCAGCATGGCGTCGAAATCCGCGGTGAAGTTCACCGCGATGCGTACGCCGTCGGGCCAGGTGCATTTCTCGACGACCCTATGGCGGGCGCCGTAGTCGGCGGCCTTGGCCTTGAGGGCGGCGATGTCGCGATCGAGTCCGTTGGCGAGTTCGGTCGAGGTATCCATGGCTAGCGTCCTCCCGCGACGGCAAGCGTCGTGCCGGTGATGTAGTTGGCCTCGTCCGAGGCAAGATAGAGCACGGCGTTGGCGATGTCGGCGGGCACGCCGATGCGGCGGAGCGGCGTGGCGCGGATCGGTCCGTATTCCAGATGCTCGATCTTGCGGAAGCCGGGCCCCGTGCGCTCGGTTTCGATCGGGCCGGGCGCCACGGCGTTCACCGTCACGCCATATTCGGCAAGCTCAAGAGCGACGTTGCGCGTAAAGCCATGGATCGCGGCCTTGGCCGCGGCATAAGCCGAGTTGCCCATGTAATAGGCGGTCCATGGCGTGCCTTCGCGCGCTCCCGAGCTCAGGTTGACGATCCGGCCCGACCGCCGCTCGCGCATGTGCGCCGCGGCCTCGCGCGTGCACAGGAACGCCGAACGCAGGTTGAGGCGCATGATGAAGTCCCATTCCTCGACCTTGGCCTCCCAGATATGGCCGGATGTCCCGCCGCCCACGTCGTTGACCAAGATGTCGACGCGGCCGTGCGTGGCGAGGACGGACGCGAAGAGCGCTTTCACCGGCGCCTCCTCGGTCACGTCCGCCGCGATCGCTCGGGCTGTCCCGCCGTTCGCCTTGATCTTCTGCTCCGTCTCGGCGAGGCCCACTGCATCGATGTCGACGATGACAAGCGAGGCGCCCTCATCCGCCAGCCTAAGGGCAATCGCGCGGCCGATCCCCGCCGCCGCGCCGGTCACGAGGGCGATCTTTCCGGCCACTCGATTACCTCGACGTTCCGTCACCTTCGCCCCCCGTCTGATCGCTCGCCAGCGCCAGACTGGCAGGTTAAGCCTGTATCTCGCGTGGCTTCAATCGATATAGGAAGACGGGATGGCGGACCGCATGGTGGAAGCGGGTGCGGCGATCGTGACGGGCGGCGCCGGGGGAATCGGCAAGGCGACGGTCAGGCGATTGTTGGACATGGGCCTGTCGGTTTTCATCGTCGATGCCGATGAAAAGTCGCTCGACGCGATCCTTTCGGAATTCGGCCCTTCATCGGGCCGGCTGGATGGTTGCCGGGCGGACGTGATGGACGAGCTGCAGGTGACGCAATCGGTCGATCGCGCCGTGGCGCGCTTCGGCGACATCTACGCGCTCGTGCACGTCGCGGGCGGGGCCGGCCCCAAGCGCGCCCGCGACATCGAGGATTTCCAGCTCGATGAATGGGTGCATGTCATGGATCTCAACCTGACGAGCGCCTTTCTCGCGGCGCGCGCCGTGGTCCCGCTGATGCGCAAGCGGCGCCGCGGACGGATCGTGGTGTTCTCCTCGATCATCGCCGACGGCGAAAAAGGCCCGCTGACGACGGTAACCGGGCGGCTGCCCTATGCGACGGCAAAGGCGGCGCTGCTCGGCTTCACGTCTCAGCTTGCCAAGGACCTGGCGGAGTTCGGCATAACCGTGAATGCGCTGATGCCGGGATTGATCCTGGGCGAACAGGGCACGCGGATTCGCGACAAGTTCGACAAGCTGGCGCCCGACCAGCGGGCGGCGCTGTTGAATGGCTATCCCGGCGGACGTCCGGGAACGGGTGAAGAGGTCGCGGCCGCAGTCGGCTTCCTTCTTTCTGACTCAGCGGGCTTCGTGTCTGGCGTCGCGCTGCCGGTCGACGGCGCCTACCGGTAGGGCACGTTTCTGTGCTGGGGCGCGCGACAGTGGGGCCGACTAAAAGACCTTCTTGCGTCGCCATTTCGCGGGACGCTCGCTCGGGAAAGCGAGCCCGCTCGCATCGACGCCGAGATCGACCAGGGTCTTGGCGACCTCGATGGCGCAGCGCGCGCCTTCGAGCACGGGCACGTCCCAGCCGATCTCCATCAGCTTCTTCTGCAGCAGCGGCTGCATCCAGAAGGCCGCGGAGCAGCCGAGGATGATCACGTCGGCGCCGTCCTCCTCGATGGCGGCGATCGATTCCCGCACCGCGGCCTCCAGCATGTCCGACGAACCGCTCTGCACGGCGCGGTCGCGCTCGGCCTGGATCGGGCGGTCGTCGGGGAAGTTGGGGCTGGGCAGCGGATAGTTGACGTTGCGGATCGACGCGCAGCGATCGGTCATGCGGTACTGCACGACCAGATGGTACATCTGCATGTTGTGGCTCTCGGCGATGTCGACGATGCTGAACTTGTTGCCGAGAAGCCCCGCGATGTGCATCTGCGCATGCGCCGACGAGGTGACGGGAATGCGGTACTGGCGGCCGATCTCGCGCGATTCCATGTAGCCCGGATCGCCGCCGCCCAACAGCACGATGGCGTTGTACCGGCCGCTGGCGCAGCCCTCGCGCACCAGGGGTAGACGGTTGTTGCCGATCGACATGAATGCCTGCTTGGTGGTGACCGGCCAGTTGCCGTGGGTCGCCGGCGCACCGGGATTGAGATCCCAGTCGACGTCGGCCAGGAAGGGCTTCACGTCCTCGTAGTTGTAGATCTGCGTCTCCTTCGGGCCGGAGAAGGAGCGCATCTGGAAATCGTTGCCGGGCGCCAGGCTGAAGGCGTTGATCAGCAGGAAGCGGTATTTGCCGGGCTGGGCGGTCATGGCGGTCTCCCCTCTCCTTCGACGTCGCGCCGGAGCTTGCAGCCGGCGCCACCGCTGTCAATGCTGCGGCCTCCGACCGGACCGACATGAGGAAGAGCCGATGATTGCCCACACCTTCACCACGAGCGACGGAATCGAGCTCGCCTACTACGTCGACGACAACACCGACCCGTGGGCCGACGCGCCGACGCTCCTTATGCTGCACGCCGCGATGGGCAACGCCCAGCGCTTCTATGCCTGGGTGCCGATGCTGTCGCGCCACTACCGCGTCGTGCGGCTCGACCTGCGCGGCCACGGCAACTCCGCGACACCGGCGCCGGACAGCGCCTTCGACATGGACCGGCTGGTCAAGGACACGCTCGAGCTGATGGATCTTTTAGGCTGCAGGAGCGCCCACGTCGTCGGCAACTCGGCCGGCGGCTATATCGGCCAGAACCTCGCCATGGGCCATCCCGAGCGGGTCAAAAGCCTGATCCTGTTCGGCTCGACGCCCGGGCTGCGCAACAGCCAGGCCGCGACCTGGATCCCGCGGATCGCCCGGGACGGCATCGCCAAGTTCCTGATGGACACGATCGAGGACCGTTTCGTGCCGGGCACCGATCCGCGCAAGATCGCATGGTTCGTCGCGTGCGCGACACAGTGCGATCCCGCCTATGTCGGCCGCTTCGTCGGCCTGATGTCCTCGCTCGACTGGAGCGATCGCCTGAGCGAGATCAAGTGCCCGACCCTGCTGGTCATTCCGGGCGCGGAAACGGTGGGCTCGATCAAGAACTACGACGTCATGCGCGAGCGCATTGCCGACGTGCAGCTCATCGCCTACGAGGGCTTGCCGCACAATATCGGCGAGGCGGTGCCCGAGCGCTGCGCCGAGGACGTGCTGGCCTTCCTGCGCTGGCGCTTCGGCATGCCGTCGCCGGCGCTGCATACGGCCAAGCCGCACTAGAGCATATCCGATAAGACAGACTCAGTTCTTGCCGGACCGCGGGCCTGGAGGCCCGCGGTCCGGCCAGACGCTCAAACAAAACATGCTCTAGAAAGTCAGTTGCCCTTGATCAGCTCGCGGGCGATCAACATCTTCTGGATCTCGCTCGGGCCGTCGTAGATCTGAAACACGCGCATGTCGCGGTAGTACTTCTCGACCGGATAGTCGTTCAGGAATCCGTAGCCGCCGTGGATCTGGATCGCCGCCGACGTCACCTCCTCGGCCATCTCGGAGGCGAACAGCTTGGCCATCGATGCCTCCTTGGGCGAGGCCTGTCCGAGATCTTTCAGGCGCGCGGCATGGAGGTAGAGCTGGCGCGCCGCTTCGATGCGCGTCGACATCTCGGCGAGCTGGAAGGCGATGGCCTGATGCTCGATCAGCGGCTTGCCGAAGGTCACGCGCACGCGGGCATAGGCGAGCGCGGCGTCGAAGGCGGCGCGGGCGACGCCCACGGATTGCGCCGCCACGCCGATCCGCCCGCTGTCGAGCGCCGACAGCGCGACCTTGAGCCCCGTGCCCGGTGCACCGAGCAGGTTCGCGGCGGGCACCTCGAGCCCTTCCAGGACGATCTGGCAGGTGTCGCAGGTGCGGTGGCCGAGCTTCTTCTCGAGCCGCGCCACGCGATAGCCCGGCATGTCGGTGCGGGCCAGGAAACAGGAGATGCCGTTCTTGCCCGCGCTCGCGTCGGTGACGGCGAAGATCATCGCCAGCTTGGCGGTCTGGCCCGAGGTGATGAAGTTCTTCATGCCGTCGATCACATAGCGGTCGCCCTGCCGCACGGCGCGCGTCGCGAGGTTGGCGGCGTCGGATCCGACCTGCGGCTCGCTCAGCAGGAAGGCGGCAAGCTCGCGACCCGAGGCGGCGGGGCGCAGGAACTCCTCCTTCTGCCGATCGGTGCCGTAAGCAAGGATGGCCGCGTTGTAGGGAGAGTTGGTCGCCGCCATCATGTTGGCGACGCCGGCATCGCCGTAGGCGATCTCCTCCATCGCCGCGACATAGGACACGAAATCGGCGCCCGCGCCGCCCCATTCCGGCGGAACGCAGACGCCCATCAGGCCAAGGGCGCCCATCCTGCCCAGCGTTTCGATCGGCACATGCTCGCGGCGGTCCCAGTCGGCGGCGAACGGCGTGATTTCTCGACGCGCGAAATCGCGCGCCATGTCGCGGATGGCCTGCTGCTGGTCGCTCAACATGCTCGTCCAGCATGACCACAACAATGTGCTGGCGTCGAGTGCCGGCCGCTGCCAGGCTTTCCGCCAGTGGCATCAGAACCACGCCCGCGGAGGACGACATGAAGGCGCTGACATTGGCGCAGGTCGCGCGCTACCGACACGACGGCTTTCTGTTTCCCTTTCCGGCGCTCAGCGAAGCCGAGCGGGCGAGCTGCCTGGCCGGCCTCGAGCGCTACGAGCGCTGGCTCGGTACGCCGGTGCCGCAGGGCGACCTCAAGTGGCGGACGCAGCCGCATGCATTGCTGCCGTGGTATGCCGACCTCGTCCGCCATCCGCGCATTTTGGACGTGGTCGAGGACGTGATCGGCCCTGACATCCTGGTATGGACCGGCACGTTCTTCATCAAGGAGGCGAACTCGCCGACCTTCGCGGCGTGGCATCAGGATTCCACATACTTCGGACTCGAACCGCATGAGCAGGTCACCGCCTGGGTGGCGCTGACCGACGCCAGCCGGGAAGCTGGCTGCATGGAAGTGCTTTCAGCGCACGGCGCGCCGCGGCAGATGCATCACGCAGCGCTGCGGCTCAAGGACAGCATTAACCGCACCGGGCAGACCATCATGGAGCCGCTCGACGAGACCGGGGCTACGATGATGCAACTCGAGGCCGGCTCGTTCTCGCTGCACCATAGCTTGTGCGTGCATCGCTCGGCGCCCAACCGCGCGGCGCACCGGCGCGTTGGCATGGGCATCAACTACATTCCCGCCCATGTCCGGCCGACCGGCCCGATACGCATGTCGGCGATGCTGGCGCGCGGCACCGACAAATGGGGACATTTCGACCTGTTCGAGCCGCCGACGGCCGAGTTCGACACGGCGACCCACGGCCTGGTCTACGAGCGCTACGCCGAGAACTATCGCGAGCAGGTGAAACGGCACGAGCGCCTGTTCGCGCCGGCGCACGCGTCCTGACGGGAGAATTCCAACGATGCTGACGAGCAGGCGCGGCGCCTTGCTTCTCGCGATGGCGGCGGCATGGCCGGGACGCCGGGCCTTTGCCGCGGACTATCCGTCCAAGCCCATCCGGCTCATCGTTCCCTACGCACCGGGCGGTGGCGCCGACGCCGTCGCACGCGTCGTGGCGCAACATGTCGGCGACAGGCTCGGCCAGTCGGTCGTGGTCGAGAATCGCGGCGGGGCGGGCTCGATCATCGGCACCGACCTGGTCGCCAAGGCCGAGCCCGACGGCTACACGCTGCTGCTCGGTCAGTCCGGGCCGATCTCGATCAACCCGGCCGTCTACAAGAGCCTGCCGTACGATCCGGCGAAGGACCTCGTGCCGATCACCATGACCAACTCCTATCCCTACGTCCTGGTGGTCAACGCCAAGCTGCCGGCCAGGTCGCTGCAGGAGTTCGTGGCGCTGGGCAAGAGCAAGCCCGGCTCGATGAACTATGGAACGACCGGCGTCGGCGCGGCCAACCACCTGATGACCGAATTGTTCTGCCGCAAGGCCGGGTTGAAGATGACCCACATCCCCTACCGCGGGACGGCGCTGGCGGTGGCCGACCTGGTCGCGGGACAGGTCACCATGGTGTTCGGCGATCCCGTGAGCGTGCTGCCTCACATGCAGGCCGGCACGCTCAGAGCGCTCGCTGTGAGCAGCCCGCAGCGCTCGCCGGTCGCGCCGCAGGTCCCCACCATGGCGGAAGGCGGCTATCCCGACGTCGAAGCGGTGGCCTGGCACGGCATCTTCGCGCCCGCCAAGACGCCGCCGGCCATCATCGACAAGCTCCACACCGAAATCGTCAAAGCCTTGCAGAACCCCGACATCAAGGAGCTTTTGAGCAAGCAGGCGATGCAGCCGGTCGGCGACACGCCGCAGGAATTCGCGGCCTTCCTGCAGAAGGATATTGCGACCTGGAAGGACGTCGCGATGATGGCCAACGTCAGCGTGGAGTAGCGCTACAACACCGTCTTGGCGAACCACTCCACCTGGTCTTCGAACTCGGCCATGCTGTCGGCCGGGATCATCAGGGCACAGGCGTGATCGACGCCGATTTTCTTCAAGCTCGCGACCTTCTCGAGGATGAGATCGGGCGAGCCGACGAGGTTGGCGATCACCTGCTTGGACAGGTCGCGGCCGGTATAGGCGAGCGACTTGCGGTGATGGACCAGACCCGACGCCATGTAGCGCCGTTCGGCCTCTTCCGACGTTCGGGCGATGGTGAGCGAGAATTGCGGCGCGATCTCGATCTCCGCGGGATCACGGCCCAGTTCGGCGGCCTTCGCCTTCAGCGATTTGATGCGCTCCTCGAGCTCGGGCCACGGCCGCCAGCCCGGCAGCCAGCCGGTTGCCACGCGCGCGGCGCGCCCGAGGTTCGCGATATTGTGGCCGCCGACCCACAGCGCAAACGGCTTTTGCGCCGGCTTGGGGAACATTTCGACGTCGCGGCAGGCATAGTACTTACCCTGATGCGTCACGCGCGTCTCGGTGAACAGCCGCTGCATCAAAGCGATGCCCTCGTCGAGCATCTCGCCGCGCTGGGCGGTGGGCGAGATCCTGGGCGCCCAGGCGGCGAATTCCTCGCGATAGGCACCGACTCCGACGCCCAGGATCAGCCGACCGGCCGAAAGCTGATCGATGGTCGCGGCCTGCTTCGCGAGCCAAAACGGATCGCGCATTGGCGGGATGGCGACCGCGGTGCCGACCTTCAGGGTCGTCGTCGCCGCGGCACAGAACGACAGCACCGTCAAAAGTTCGTAAAAGTTCGGCGGCTTGCCGGGAAACAGTTCGCTTACATAACGCTGCGTCGTGATGTGGTCGTTGCCCCACACCGAGTGATAGCCAAGCTTTTCGCAAAGCTGCGCCATGCGCACGAAGTCGGCGGGCTCGACGAAGGGGATGGGATACATCACGCCTTCGAAACAAGTCGGCAGGCTGATGCTGAACTTCACCGCACCTCTCCCCGCGCCGCCGCCAGCGCCGCCGTGATGGACGCGGTATCGTCGGCGCCGCCGATGATCACCTCGTCGAGGCCGAAGGCGCGATATTCCTCGAGTCGCGCTTTCACCTGGGCCGGCGTGCCGCAGGCGGCGTGGCGGCGCACCACGTCGTCGCTCACCAGGCGATCGACTTCCGGCCAGTTCTCGGCGGCATAGGCGGCCGCCAGGGCGGCCTGGTCGAGCCCGGCGCCGGACAAGCGGATGTTCTCGGCATGATGGGCGCCGCGCAGCACGAAGCCGATCGGACGGCGGATCGGATCGATGCCTTGCTTCTCCGTGGCGCCGAGCTTGGTGTAGACGATGCCGAGCTTGCGGAACGGCCGGCCGGCCGCGCCGGACGCTGCCTGCTCGAGGCAGGCCTTCACGAAGGGCGGCGACGTCGCGGCCGAGATCAGCACGCCGTCGGTCGCGCGGCCGGCGAGCTGAAGCATGTTGGGCCGCGAAGCGGCAAGCATGATCGGCACGTCGCGCGCGCCGCTGGCCAGGCGCCGTCCGGACACGCGGAAGACCTGGCCCTGGAAATCGGTCATCTCGCCGGCCAGCAGGGAGCGGCAGATCTCGATGGCCTCGGCGAGCGTCTTGAGGGGCCGGGGCGATTCGATGCCGGCCGCCTTGAGATCGGCCGGCGCGCCCACGCCGAGGCAGAGGATGACCCGGCCGGGATACATCTCCTCGAGGCTCGCCGCCGCCATGGCGATGTAAACGGGATGGATCGAATAAGGACTCATCGCCATCAGGGCGACCTTGATGCGCCGGGTCGCCCCCAGCGCCAGCGCCGCCATGGTGACGGGATCACGCAGGTAGAGATGGCAGGCGATCCATAGCGTCGACGCGCCGCCCGCCTCGGCCGCGCGCGCCTGGGCGGGGATATCGGCGATCGGCGCGCGGCCATCCATCGCGATGCCGAACTCAGCCATGCGCGAAGCCATAGACGTCGTGCAGCGCCTTCATCACCTCCGGCAGGCCGCCCTTCACGACCGGCGCCGGCGGCAAGGCGGTCTCGATCACCGAGGTGTCTTTCAGGCCGCTGGCGGTGAGCAGCGCCACGGCGCGATCGTCGGGGGCGATGACGCCATTCGCGCGCAAACGCTCGATGGCGGCAAAGGGCGCCACCGATGACGGCTCGGCCCAGATGCCTTCGCGGGCGCCCAGTGTGACGACCCAGCGCGCCAACTCGTCGTCTTCGATCGTGACGGCAGCGCCGCCGCTCTTGCGCAGGACTTCCAGCGCCTGCACCGTGCCCTGGCTGGCGCCGATCGATGTGGCGATGGAGGGCGCGTTGCGCGGGCGGTCGGGCGGCATCGGCTCGCCGCTCGCCAGCGCCGCCGTGATCGACCCCGAGACCTCCGCTGCGACCAGGCGCGGCGTACGGTCGATCCAGCCCAATGCCTTCAGTTCCTCGAAGCCTTTCCACATGCCGAATAGCGCATCGCCGTAGCAGACCGGCAGCACGCACCAGTCGGGGACTTCCCAATCGAAGGCCTCGGCGATCTCGAAGGCGATGGTCTTGTAGCCCTCCATGCCATAGGGATTGCTGCCGACGACGGGACCGAAGAAGGCCGAGGTCGGATACCAGCCGAGCTCGCGCACGCCAGCCGTTTGCAGACGCCAGCGATCAGCCTTGTCCTCGACGACGACCACCATGGCGCCATAGGCGCGCATCTGCGCCATGAGCGGCGGCGAGGCGCCGAGGAAGGTGAAGACGACGCACGGCAACCCGGCCTTGGCGGCATAGGCCGCCGCCGCCGCGCCGGCATTGCCGGACGAACTGGAGGCAATCACCTTGGCCCCGAAGCGCCGGGCCATGGTGAGTGCCGAGGACGCCAACCTGTCCTTGAAGGACCAGGTGGGGTTGCGCGATTCGTCCTTGATCCAGACATCGCCGAGACCGAGCGCGGGCGCGGGCAGCAGGGGCGTATTGCCCTCGCCCAAAGTCACGGCGTCGGCGGCGGTGGCCGGCAGGAACGCGTCCCAGCGCCACATCGAGGCCGGCCGGCGCAACGCATCGTCGCGGCCGCGGTCCTCACCCGGAATGGAATCATAGGCAACGGTGAGATTGGCCGGCGCGCCCGCCCGGCGGCAGGCCGGGCAATCCTCGGCGAATCGATCGGTGGAATAGCGGGCGCCGCAATGAACGCAGACCAGCGCACTGGGAATGGGCATCGGCCGCCACGTTGGCGTCCCCCGTGCGGGGCGTCAACCACGCGCAATGCCGTGGTTCGCGCAGCGACGATCCGCTACGGTGCCGCGCCCGAATTCGCCAGGAGTTCCATCGTGACCAATCGTGCCCATGTCCTGCTGTGGACCGACTCTTCCGCCGCCTATCTCGACGCCATCAAGGCGGCGGGTCTCGCCGATCGCGTCGCGGTCGATACCCTGCCGCGCAAGGACAAGCCGTCGGCGGACCAGCTCGCGCGGACCGAGGCGCTGATGGCAGGCGCCGTTCCGGCAGGCCTGCTGCCGTCAATGCCGAAGCTGCGCTGGGCCCAGGCGATGAGCGCCGGCGTCGAGGGCTGGCTCGCTTTGCCCGATCTGCCGCCCGACCTCACGCTCACCTGCGCGCGCGGCACGCACACCGAGTCGATGCCGGAAAACATCATGGCCGCGCTGTTCCATGTCGCCAAGCCCGTCGCCACTGCGGTCGACAACCAGAAGCGCGCCAAATGGGTCCACACCGTCCCGCAGCCGCTGACCGGAAAGACGCTGGGCATTCTCGGCCTGGGCGCCATCGGCCAGGAAGTCGCCCGCCTCGCCGCGGCGTTCGGCATGCGCGTGATCGGCACGCGGCGCCGGCCGGCGCCGACGGCCAACGTCGCCGAGATCCTGCCACCCGATCGCACCGACGAGGTGCTGGCGCAGTCCGACTTCGTGCTGCTGTTGCTGCCGGCGACGCCCGACACCGACAATCTCATCGATGCCCTGCGGCTGGCGAAGATGAAACCGGGCGCGTGGCTGCTGAATTTCGGCCGCGGCCATCTGATCAAGGACGACGACCTGATCGCTGCGGTGAATGCCAAGAAGATCGCCGGCGCCGTGCTCGACGTCTTCCGCCAGGAGCCGTTGCCCGCCGAGCATCCGTTCTGGGGCACCGAGGGGATCGTCGTGCTGCCCCATATCGGCGGCCCGCACCCGCAGCGCGACAAGTTCGTGGCACGGCTGTTCGTGGACAATCTCCGCCGCTTCCTCGACGGCGCGCCGCTGAAGCAAATCGTCGACCGCGCGGCGGGCTACTGACGCCATCCGCAAGCCGGCCAAACGCCCCCTTCCCTCTGGCGTGCTTTTGCGACTGGGACCGATTTTTGGCGATGGCGCGCGTCATGGTGCGCCTGTGGAAAGGCCGATGCAGCGCGCCTGCAAACCCGGAACACCGAAGATGAAGGAGATATAAAGTCGACGGCTGTTGAAAAAGCTCGCTCATCCCTTGTGCAAATCGGACGATAAATTCACTCGGCCTGCTTCACTTACAATGGGGCAGAAATTTGAATTCTGCAGGTGATTCAATGCGGTAAGGCTTTTGTCAGCGAACCAGCGTTTGATAGAGCTTCGGGGGAGAAGGAGGCACTCATGACTCGTTCATTCTCGACACTCATAGCACTTGCTACTCTGACCTTGGGCGCGACCGCTGTTTACGCCCAGACCACGGCGCCGGCACCGGCGCCGTCCAACTGCGGCGTGGAGACCTGGTCGACCGACAAGATGATGTACGTCACCGTGCCTTGCGGCGGCGGCGACCAGGCGCAAGCCCCGGCGAACGGCCAGAAGGCGCCGGCATGCGGTCCGGAAACCTGGTCGACCGACAAGATGACGTATGTCGGCACACCCTGCCCGGGTGGGCTCACGTACGAGAATCCGGCCGGCCCGCCGCAGCAGTAAGCGTTTTGGCGGACAGCCTGTAGGTCGCCAGACGACGACTGCCGCCCGCGCGAGGAGCCAGATCCGCCTCGCGCGGGCTACAGCGGTTTTGTGTCGGCTGCTCTACTGCACGAGTTGCGCCCTCAGGCGCGTATATTCTTCGTCTGAAATCGACTTCGTCGACTTCAGCCGATCCAGCTTTTCGATCTCGTCGGCAACACTGAAGCCAACGGCCTGACGCAAATGCTCGCGGGCCAGCTTGGCCTGTTCCTTGTTGCGCTCAGCCATGCCGCGACCCTGCGTGAGGATGTAGGCAAAGATGCCGATATACGGCAGCAGGATGAGCAGGATCACCCAAAGCACCTTGCCGAAGCCCGATATGTCATGGCGGCGGAACAGGTCGCTCGCGACGGTCATGAGCAGCCAGAACCACAGGATGAACATGAATATGGCAAAGGCGTCGGCGACGAAGTTGGCGAATGTGAAACCACCATCGAACAGCATGAGCTTCTCCCTTCGATTCCGTTGGTTACGGCGCGACGGCGTTCCAGCGGCAGCCCAGCCGCGGTTCGGTGACAGTCAACGACTTGGGTGATTTCGACGCGTCGGCGACGACGTTCAGCGTCGTGCCGCCCAGGCTGAAGTTCGTCGTGTAGACCCCCGGCGTCGTCTGCGTCATGTCACTGTTGACGCCGCCCGCCGACCGGAGCGAGGCGCCGCCGGCGGTCGCCGTGAAGGTATGGACGCGCGAGAGGGCCGCGTCGAAGCGCTGGCAAGCCGCCGGATTCCTGTCCGTTGCAACAACCCGGAACTGGATGGGAGCATTCTGCGCCGCCGCCCCCGCGGAAAACAGTCCCGCCAGTGAAGCAACCATGACGGCGACGCGAAACTTCAGGGTATCCGGCATCGTTTTCCTCAGTGTCTACGGCGAAACCACGTGGCATGTCGCGCGGTTGACGAAGACTTCGACCTTCGGCCCATAGATCAGCAGCCCCTGGCGCACGCCCGGGCCGATCGGGTCGGCGATGGCGCGTGTGTCCATGACGGGCTTGCCGCTGTTCGTGAAGTCGCACTCGATGACCGGCGAGACCGCATTGCCGCTGTTGTTGTCCAGGTACAGGACAACCTGCCAGCGCTGGCCGGGCACCGCCCTCAGCGTGGCATTGTCCATGACGACGATCGGAACGGTCGGTCCGGCCGTGATCGGCACTGTCCCAACCGGCCTGCCGCGCACGCGCTGCTCGACGACCTGGAGAGGAACGTTTTGCGCCTGCGGATTGAAGGCCTTGTCGTCGGGTCCGGTGAGAGGTCTGCCGTCCTGGCTGACGGTCTCCGGAGTCCACACCTGGCCGGTCTTGGGATCCTTGAACTCGAAGGCGCCGGTGGAAGCGGCGGCGTCGAGGCTGCTGCGCGGCCCCTGGGCAAAAGCCGCCGCGGCCAATGTCATCCCGGCCAGGCAGGCCAGAACCTTGGGAATCGAATTGTGAATTGCGCTCATTTTGTCACCTCATGCTTTGCATGACACAACAGGAATGGCTCATTCAAAACAATGACGCGTCCGTGCGCGGCCGCAGGACGCGGCTCTTCAGGCTGAGGCGAATTTATTATCGATCGTTACAGGACGCTGCTGATATCAATATTTGCATTGCTGCAATCGCACAAATCGCGCTTAGCGCGCGGCTTTGCGCGACGTCAGCGCGATGGCGACATAGGCCCAGCCGGCGAACAGAAGAGAAACGCCAGCGAGTGTCGCCGGTGTGAAGGAATGACTGTAGGGAAGCTTCATGATGAGCAGCACGCTCGCCAGCAAGGCGATGCAGCCCGACACCAGGAACCAGTGCCATCCGGCCTGACGGCGAACTTTTATGGCAAAGGCGATCTGCGTCACGCCATGAAAAGCGAAAATGATCGCAATCAGGATGGTGAGCGCAATGACTCCGGC
>DASZJU010000011.1:0-9081 GCA_035947815.1 Reyranella sp. | reverse complement strand
TGACGCTCGAGGTGCCGGAGCTGAGCGGCGTGTCACTGGAGGTCGTGGCCCATCTCGGCCGTATCAGCTTCCGCGAGGCCATGCTGTTCACCCATCGCGGCCTGTCCGGACCGGCAATCCTGCAGATTTCGTCGTACTGGCGTGAGGGTCGGGAAATATCCATCGACCTGCTGCCCGACACCGATGCGGCCGCGTTCCTCAAGGAGCGCAAGCGCACGCGGCCCAAGGCGGAGCTGCGCACGGTGCTGGCCGAACTGTTGCCGCAGCGGCTGGCGCAAAGCCTCGCAACCGACGGCACGATGGCCAGCCTGCGCGATCGCGATCTCGCGGCGCTCGCGGGGCGGCTGAAGGCGTGGGAGATCGTGCCCAGCGGCACCGAGGGCTACGCCAAGGCCGAGGTCACGGCGGGCGGCATCGGCACGGACGGGCTGTCGTCGCGTACTATGGAGGCAAACAAGGTGCCGGGCCTTTACGCGATCGGCGAGGCGGTCGACGTAACCGGCTGGCTGGGTGGCTACAACTTCCAATGGGCGTGGTCGTCGGGCTGGGTGGCGGGCGAGGCGGCTTGAACGCCTTACTTCCTTCCCTTCGCGGACTCCGCGAAGGGAAGGTGCCCGCATAGCGCCTGCCCAGAGCGAAGTCGGAGGGGGCGGAGGGGTCATGAGCATCAGTGCCGTTGCTCATGACCCCTCCGGCCCTTTGGGCCACCTCCCCACTTCGTGGGGAGGCAAGGCTACTGCGCTAATGCCCCAGATAGCTCTTGCGCAGCTCGGGGTCCTGGGCGAGGTCGGCGGCTTGGCCTGACAGCGCGATGCGGCCGTTCTCCAGCACATAGGCGCGATGCGCGATGGCGAGCGATTGGACGACGTTCTGCTCGACCAGCAGGATGGCGAGCCCGTGGCGATTGAGCCGGCCAATCAGGGCGAACACCTCCTCGACCAGGAGGGGCGAGAGGCCGAGCGACGGCTCGTCCAGGATCAGAAGCTTGGGCTCGCTCATCAGGCCGCGGCCGATCGCCAGCATCTGCTGCTCGCCGCCCGACAGCGTGCCGGCGGTCTGGACGAGCCGCTCGCCGAGCCGTGGAAAGATCGACAGCACGCGGTCGAGATTATTCGCCCGCGCGGCGCGACCGCGGCGATAGCTGCCGAGCTCGAGATTCTCGCGCACCGAGAGGTTGGGGAACACGCGGCGCCCCTCCGGCACCTGCACCAGCCCGGCCTCGACGATGCGCATGGAGGGTGCGCCCGCGATGTCCGCACCGTCGAAGCGGATCGTGCCACCAAACGGCCGATAGAGGCCGGAGATGTTGTTGTTGAGGGTCGACTTGCCGGCGCCGTTGCTGCCCAGCAGCGCCACGATCTCGCCCGCGGCGACCGCAAGATCGACGCCGCGCAGCACCTCTATGGCGCCGTAGCCCGCCCTCAGGGATGTCACTTCAAGCACGCAGCACCTTGGCGGCGCCGTGGCCGAGATAAGCCTCGATCACCTGTGGGTCCTCGGCGATCGACGCCGGCGTGCCCTCGGCGATCATGCGGCCCTGGTTCAGCACATAGACCCGTTCGGCGAGCGAGGTTACGGCCTGCATGACGTGCTCGATCAGCAGGATGGTGACGCCCGATTCGCGGATCTCCTTGATGACGCCGACGATCTCGACGATCTCGGTGGGGTTGAGGCCCGCCATCACCTCGTCGAGCAGCAGCAGTCGCGGCCCGGTGGCAAGCGCGCGGGCAAGCTCCAGCCGCTTGCGGCCGGCAACGGTGAGATCGGCGCCCATCTGGTCGAGCTGGCCCGCCATGCCGACCGTGTCGGCGACCGCTTCGGCCGCGCGCTCGGCGGTGCGCCGGTCGGCGGTGCGGAAATAAGCGCCGACCATGATGTTCTCGCGCACGCTGATCTTGGCGAAGGGCTGCGTGATCTGGAACGTGCGCACCATGCCGGCGGCGCAGATCTTGTGTGGCGGCAGGCCGGTGATGTCTCTTCCCTCGAAGGCGACGCGGCCGGCATCGGGCGCGTGGAAGCCCGCGATGGCGGCAAACAGCGTCGTCTTGCCTGCCCCGTTGGGCCCGATCAGGCCGACGATCTCGCCCTGGCGCACGTCGAGCGAGGCCTGGTCGACGGCCAAAAGGCCGCCGAACGACTTGGAAAGGTCGCGCACCTCAAGCATGGCGCGGCTTTCGCCTGAACAGGCCCATGAGCCCGTCGGGCAGGCGGGCCACGATCAGCACCAGCATGATGCCGTAGACCACGAGGCTGAGCGGCTGCACGTTCTTCAGGGCGGGAACGACACTGGCCAGCCAGCGCGTGACCTCGTTGATGCCGGTCAGCGCCACCGAGCCGATCAGTGGCCCGAAGATGGTGCCGGCGCCGCCCACCATGCTGACCAGCAGCATCTCGACCGACTTGTCGACGCCGAAGGCGATGTTGGGATCGATGTAGAGATATTTCTGGGCGTAGAAGGTGCCACCGGCCGCGCACATGGCGCCCGACAGGGTCAGCACCCTTACTTTCTCGGCGAAGACGTCGATGCCCAGTGCGCGCGCCGCTTCCTCGTTCTCGCGGATTGCGACCAGGCGGGCGCCGAAGCGGCTGCGCGTGAGCTGCCAGGTGATCAGGATCGCGACCACGCAGAGCAGGAGCGTCAGGTAATAGAACCAGATCGGATCCCTGAACTGGAAATTGATCGGCCGCGGATCGGCCTTGATCAACATGCCAAGCCCGCCACGTGTGAAGGGAACGGAGTTGGCGAGGATGCGGAAGACTTCGGCGAACGCCAGGGTGATCAACGCGAAGTAGGAGCCGCGCAGGCCGGCGCGGAACGACAGCACGGCGATCATCCAGCCCACCGCGGCGCCTGCCGCCATGGCGATCGGCCAGGCGAGCCAGGGATTCCAGCCGTAGGTCACCTGCAGGATGGTCGAGGTATAGGCGCCGGTGCCGAAGAACACGACATGGCCAAACGAGGTCTGGCCGGCGAAGCCGCCGGCGATATTCCATGACTGGCCGATGAAGGCGACGAAGAACACCATCATGCCGACATTGATAAGATAGTTCGGTGCCAGCAGCGGGAAGATCACGGCGGCGGCGAGACCGACGAGGCAGAGCAGGGTGCGCGGGCTCATGCCTTGCTTCCGAACAGGCCGGTGGGCCTGAGCAGCAGGATCAGGATGAAGATCAGCGAGATGCCGATCTGGCCCAGCTGCTCGCCCAGCAACAGGCCGCCCAGCGCCTCGGTGATGCCGATGATGAAGCCGCCGACGGCGGCGCCGATGAAGCTTCCCATGCCGCCCAGCACGACGATGGTGAAGGCGACCAGCACGAAGGCGTGGCCCGAGGAGGGCGTCACATAGTAGGTCGGCATCAGCAGGCAGGCCGCGGCGCCCAGGCAGGCGATGCCGATGCCGTAGGAGACGGCGAAGATGTTGTCGACGTCGATGCCGACCAGCCGCGCGCCCTGGCGCTCCTTGGCGACGGCGCGGATCGCCTTGCCGGTGTCGCTCTTGGCCATGTAGAGGCCGAGGATGGCGCAGAGCAGCAGCGAGGCCGCGAAGGAGATGATCTTGGGCAACGGCAGGAAGGCCGCGCCCAGTTCGACGAACGAGCCGGCATAGGGCACGTCGATGGTCTGCGTGTCGCCGCCGAAGAACAGCAAAGCGGCATTGTCGATCACGATCGACAGGCCAAGCGTGATCAGCAGGATGTTCTCGTCACGCCCGTGGTTGAAGCGGCCGATCACCAGCCGGTAGAGCACGAAACCGAAGACGAAGGCGCCGGCGATCACCAGCGGCAGGGCGACGTAAGGGTCGACGCCCAGCAGCCGCCAGAGATAGAACACGGCATACATGGCCAGCATCAAGAGGCTGCCATGGGCGAAGTTGATGATGTGCAGGACGCCGTAGATCAGGGTGAGACCAACGGCCACCAGCACATAGATGCCGCCGGCCAGAAGGCCATTGAGGATGCCGGCGAAAATGATCTGTGGGTCGAGCACGCCCCGCTGCAGCTCAGTTGAGCTTCGGCTTGGGGAACACCGCCTTGGCCGAGGCGAATTCCTCGGGCGCGATCACCTCGATGTCGCCCTTCAGCGCCTGCATGACCCCGGGCTTGCCGCCCTGGTTCTGGCCGTTGACGAACTTGGTCGGCCCGTAGGGCATCAGCTCGGCCTTGAAGGTCGAGGCCGCGAGCGCGGCAGTCAGCTTTTCCTTGTCGGCCGAGGCGGCGCGTTCCAGCGCGTCGGCCAGCAGCATGACGTTGGTGTAGGTGAGATAGACCTCGAAGGTGAACAGCGCACCGGTCGCCTCGACGCGCTTCTTGAGCTCCTGCGCCTGGGGGCTCCGGGGATTGTACCAGTGGTTGACGTCCATCATGTATTGCGAGACGTCGGGCATCTCCTTGACGAATTTGTAGTTGAAGCCGCCGCCCAGGATGGAGAAGAAGCCCGCGACATTCACTTTCTGCTGATAGAGCGTGCGCGCCAGCAGCATGTACTCGTTGCCGTAGTTCGACATCATGATGACGTCGGGCGCCAGCGAGCGGATCCTGAGGGCGATGTTGTCGAAGTTGCGCGTCGGGTTGTCGTGGCCGATCAGCTCCTTCGCCTCGATGCCGATCGACGGCAGCTTGCCCTGCAGCAGCTTGGCGGTGCCGGTGCCGAACTCGCCCGATTCATGGACGATCACCGCGCTCTTGGCGACGCCGCCCGCCGCCTTGTTGAGCGCACCCAGCGAGGCGATGCCGTCGTCGACGCAGACGCCGAAGCCGGGCTTCAGCCGGAACACGTTCTTCAGGCCGCGACTGACGATCAGGTCCGACGCGCCGACATCGATCAGGAAGGGCGTGTTGTATTTCGAGGCCGCCTGGCTGGCGGCGATGCCGACCGGGCTCTGGAAGCAGCCGATATAGGCCGCCACGCCCTGCTCGTTCATCTTCTCGACCTCGGCGACGCCGACCTCGACCTTGGACTGGCTGTCGCCGAGCAACGCCTCGATCTTGGCGCCGCCCATCGACTTGATGCCGCCCGCCTTGTTCACATCCTCGATCGCCATGGTGCCGCCGAGCCGGTTCTGCTGGCCGTTGTAGGCGACGAAGCCGGTCACCGGATGGATCAGGCCGACCTTTACCGCCGCCGGTTGCGCGCGGAGGATCGCCGGGAAGCCCAGGGTGGCAAGCGCCGTCGTGCCCGCCACGAAGCCGCGACGCGAAACCGGTTTTCCGACATGCTTTTTCACGGTGAAGCCCCTTCTTGATTCCCCGAACGACGCTACGATAGCGCCTGCCGACGGACAACCGCCAGCCGCGGGAGCGCCCGATGTCCAAGATCCTGTCGCCGGCCCAGGTCGAGCGATACCGCCGCGACGGCTTTGCCTTTCCCGTGCCGGTGCTTGATGCCGGCGAGGTGCGCGAGTTGCGCGCCGATCTCGAATACTGGGAGAAGCACCTGCGCCAGGATCAGGGGTTCACGGAAGCGGCGGAATAGATGCTGCGCACCCTCACCGCGGCCCTGCTGCTCGCGCTCTTTCTCGCAGCACCTGCGACCGCGCAACGCGCGCCATCCGACTATCGCCAAACCGATGCGGTTCTGGCTCACTATCCGGCCTTGAAGGAGGTGCCTCTGCAGAGCCCGGCTTTTGTTGCCGCGACGCCATCGCTGACCAGCCAGGACGACCTGGCGGCATTCCTGACCGGGCTGGCGGCGAATTCGCGTCACCTGCGGTTGGCCAGTCTCGGCCATTCCCAGCAAGGCCGTGACCTGCCGCTGCTCTACTTCACCCAGGAAGGGCTCGACGATCCGGTCGCCATCGGGCACCTCGACCGGCCGGTGATCTGGCTGATCGGCCAGCAGCACGGCAACGAGCCGGCAGGCGGCGAGGCGATGCTGGCGTTGGCCGCCGCGCTGTCGTCGGGCGAGCTGGAGCCGCTGCTTGCCCGTATCAGCGTCGTCATCGTGCCGCGCGGCAACCCCGACGGTGCGGCGGCCGATCGGCGCGTGCTGGCGAGCGGCTCCGATCTCAACCGCGATCATCTGCTGCTGAGCCAGCCTGAAACCCGAGCGCTTCACGCGGCGATGCGGCTCCTGCCGCCCGACGTCGTGATCGATCATCACGAGTTCAGCGTCGCCTGGCGCTGGGTCGAGAAATTCGGCGCCATGCAGGCGGTCGACGTCATGATCCTCGAGGCCACGCATCCCGGCGTGCCGCGAAGCCTCACCGAGATCGCCGGCCGTCTCTATCGTCCCGCGCTCGAGGCGGCGATGACCCGCCATGGCCTCTCGAGCCACGACTATGTCACCACAGGCGCCGACATGGAGGACCGCCTGGTCTCGCTGGGCGGCAATGCGCCGGGTATCGCGCGCAATGCGTTCGGCCTGCGCGGCAGCGTCTCCTACCTGATCGAAACGCGCGGCGTCGGGATCGGCCTGCAGAGCTACCAGCGCCGCGTGTCGACCCACTATCTCCTGGCCAAGTCCCTGCTGGAGGCGTCGGCGGCGGAGGGGGCAAATCTGCGCGCCGCCATCGCGGCTGCCCGCGGCGAGGCCGCCGCCGATCGCAGCCCGCTGGTTGTTTCACACAAACTCGCGCGCCGGCCGCTCGAGATGCCGCTGATGGATCCGCAAAGCGGCGCGGCCAAGCCTACCCCCGTGACCCTGGCCGACAGCCGCTCGCTCACGGCGATCGAACACCGCGAGCGCCCCCACGGCTATCTCGTGCTGAAGGAAGGCCAGGCGGTCGCTGAACGCCTGGCGCTGAACGAGGTGCGGACCTGCGAGGTGACGGTTGCCGGCAAGGTCGCGGTCGAGGCCTACGATGTGCAACGGCTCGGCGCCGTTTCCCGGCGCGGCCGCGAATCGATCAATCCCGATCAGTCGATGCGCGTCGTGATCCGGCCCGCGACGATCGACGTGCCGGCGGGCGCGTTGTTCGTGCCGATGAACCAACCGGCGGCGGGGATCGTGGCCGCCGCCCTGGAGCCCGACTCGCCCGGCAGCTATCTCGGGGTCGGACTCATTCCGATCAACGACGGCGAGAGCGAGGCGCCCGTCTATCGCGTGATGACCGACCTGCCGTTCTGCACGCCGCGTTAGGTCTTTGCTGGGGGCGCGCGACTCCAGTCGCGCGTCTTTGTCGATGCAAGAGAAGATCGCGCCACTGGAGTGGCGCGCCCCCAGCAACGACGCCCGCTTCAGCCCATCATCGTATCGATGTAATGCTGGGCGATCTCGCCCGGCGTCGCCTGCCAGACATTGCCGAACCGCTCGATCCGGCGCAGTGCCTCGTCGAGATATTTTATGCGGTGCGGCATGCCCATCAGCCAGGGATGGATCGAGAGATTAAACACTTGCCCGCCTTCGTGGTGCAGCAACTCGAAGGCCTCGCCGACCAGGTCGGGATAGCGCGGCGTGGCAATGCGCCGTAGCCATAGCTGTTGCACGTCGTCCCATTCCGGCTGGTTGGGCATGGAGACGAATTTCTTGCCGACCTTCATCGGGTACGGCTGATCGTCGTTCGGCCAGTCGATCACGTAGTCGAGGCCCGCGTCGGCCAGAAGCTGGGGGGTGCGCTGGCTCTCGCCATAGTCCTGGCCCAGCCAGCCTTTGGGCCGTACTCCGGCCGCCTTTTCGATAGCGGCGATGGCTTCGGCGATTTCGGCCTTTTCCTCGGCCTCGCTCATCTTGGAGGTGATCATGCGGTTGGCCGAGTGGCCATGGGCGACGAACTCGTATTTGCGCTTCCCGAATTGCTCGATGAGATAGGGATAGCGCTCGGCCGCCAGCGCGTTCACCGCTACGCCCGCCCTGATCTGATAGCGGTCGAGCACGTCCAGGACGCGGAAGATGCCGGTCCGGTTGCCGTACTCGCGCTGCGTCCAGATGCGGTAGTCGGGCACGAAGCTGCCGAACTCGCCGATAAAACGCGGATCCCTGTAGCTGCTGTCGTCCGGGATCAGCTCCCAGTATTCGAGATGCAGCAGCACGAAGGAGGCGACGCGCGCGTTGCGCGGCCAGGTGAGCTTGGGCCTGAGCGGAAACGGCGCGTAGTCGTACCAGGGATTGTCCATCCCGGGCTTGAGCGGCGGCGGATTCTTGGGAACGGAGGAGGGGCTCATCTCACGCCTCCTTGCCGAGATGTTGCTGGTAAGGTTTTAGGCCGTTGGCCACGTACCAATCCAGGATCTCCTCGGCGGTGCAGACCCAGGCATCCTTGTGCTTGCGGATATAGGCGAGCGCCCGGTCGAGATGTTTCAGCCGGTGCGGCGCGCCCATCATGTAGGGATGGAGCGCGATGCACATCACGCGGCCGTTCTCGTTGCCCTCGCGGTAGACCGTATCGAAATGGTCGATGATCATCTGGGCGAATTCCTCGGCCTCGACCGGCTGGCGGTAGATCAGGGAGTCGTTGATATCCATCGTGTAGGGAACGTGGATCAGGGTGCCGTGCTTGGTCGCAAGCGGCGTCGGCTGGTCGTCGTGGTAGAAGTCGCAGATATAGTCCAGGCCGGCCTCCTTCACGAGGTCGGGCGTGCTGAGCGTGTTGGAGACGGCGGGCGAGAACCAGCCGCGCAGCTTGCGGCCGGTGAGGCGCAGGTGCGTGGCCTTGCTGTGCTCGATGACCTCGCGCTCCTCCTGCTCGCCGTAACCCCAGTGGTAGCGCGTGTTGAAGTAGCCGTGACTCATATATTCCCAGCGCCGCGCCTCCATCGCCTCAAGGATCTCGGGATACATCTCGATCACCGACATCGAGAGCGACACCGTGCAGCGGATTGCGTGCTTATCCATGACCTCGAACATGCGCCAGAGGCCGACGCGATTGCCGTAGTCGCGGCCGCCATAGCCCAGCACGTCGGGATGGGGCATGCGCGGCCACGGATTGCGCATCCGAACCTCGGCCGGGATGTATTCGTAATGCTCGATATTGGGGCAGGCCCAGACGGCGACCCGCGCGCCCTTGGGCCAGGCGAGCTTCGGCCGCTCGATGACGGGGGAATAGGCGAACCGATAGGGGTCCATGCGGATTTTTCCTTTGTGGCACGTCGAGTGCATCATGCGGTTGACGTAGGCGCAACAGGTTGCATGTTAGCCGCATGGCG
>DASZJU010000010.1:0-4650 GCA_035947815.1 Reyranella sp. | reverse complement strand
CGGCGAGAACAAGCGAGGGCTGATCGATGGCAATGGCGGCCAGGTGCTGACGCAACTCTGGGGTTGCCTAGTCTGCATCGCCTGGTGCGCCGTCGCCACCTTCATCCTCCTCAAGATCGTCGATGCGCTGATCGGCCTGCGCGTGACCAACGAAGAGGAGATCGAAGGTCTCGACATCAATCTGCACGGGGAAACGGTGCACTAGCGCCGTCCGCCGCCTCGTCCAACGCGTTCGGGAACCCGACTTCCTCCCTGGTTCCCCTCCGCCGCCGCTTCCGTGTCGCGGCGGTTACTTGGGGCCCGGCGATCCTCTCTCGCCGGGCCTTTTTTGTGCCTGAAATTGACGCCGCCGATGCCAGACGCCAGTCTGTCGGCGCGTCCCGGAGAGGCAGGAGGGCAAGCGCATGAAACTCGTGTCCGCCATCATCAAGCCGTTCAAGCTCGACGAGGTGCGCGACGCCTTGACTGGCGTTGGCGTGTCGGGCCTGACGGTGAGCGAAGTCAAGGGTTTCGGCCGGCAGAAGGGCCAGACCGAGATCTATCGCGGGGCCGAGTACCTGGTGAGCTTCCTGCCTAAGGTGAAGATCGAGATCGTGGTCGACGACGCCCAGGTCGAGCGCGCCATCGAGGCCATCCAGAAGGCCGCGCACACCGGCAAGATCGGCGACGGCAAGATCTTCGTCACGCCGGTCGAGCAGGCGCTGCGCATCCGTACCGGAGAGACGGGCTCCAACGCGCTTTGAGGTGAAACCAGCAAGACTAGCAGAGGTAGGCCTGCAGCGGCTCGGCCCCTAGCCCTTCCTTCGTATGAGGAAAGTGGCCTATTCCATTGTTGTTATTGGCTAATTTGTTTCATACAATGGGCCAATAGTTTAGTCCGGCAGGGCCCCCTCCCGCCGGCGTTATTGCTTTGCTTCGGCCTGCCCAGGCCCATTGGATGGTCTCGATGTTCAATCCGCGCCTGACGGAGACGCTGACTGATTTTCCGTTCGCGCGGCTCAACGCTCTCACCGCCCCGATTACGCCGCCCGAGCGCTACATCCGCGTCGCCCTGGTGCACGGCGAGAAGACCACCCGCGAGGCGACGACACGCTTCGCCGCGGTGCTGTGATGGCGCGCCGGATTTCATGTCCCGGATTCATGAGCCTCCCCCGTAAGGTGGGGGAGGGTTCAGTACTGTCGGGCGCGCGTTGATGGCCATCATGGGCGTCACCTCGCTCCTGCCGCGCAAGACGACGATCCTGCCGGAGGGCGGACGTGACTTCCTGCACCGGCGCATGATGGAGCTGGTGGGCGTCGGTGTCGCCGCGGCCGGCGTCATGCTGCTGCTCGCGCTGTTCACCTACAGCCCGGGCGATCCCTCGCTCAACCATGCGACGGGCAGTGCGCCGCACAATATCGTCGGGCTGCCCGGCGCCTACATTTCCGACCTGCTGCTGCAGACCTTCGGGCTGGCCATCGTCCTGGTGCCGGTGGCGTTGATCACCTGGGGCGTGCGCATGGCCCGCACCCATCATCTCGGCTTCTTCGGGCTACGACTTTCGCTGCTCCTGCTCGCGCTCCTGATGATGAGCGTGGCCTGCATCGGCTTGGGCGACGTGGGCGGTGCCGCCACCCATGCCGGCGCCGGCGGGCTGGTCGGCTTGGCGCTGGTCGGCCGCTTCCGCGAAATCGTGCTCACCCATTCGAGCGGCGGCAGTCTCGCCCTGATCGAGCCGGTCTGCGCCGCCCTCGCCTTCATCGCCATGGCGCCGGCGCTCGGCATGAACCGCACCGACCTGCCGTTGATCTTCCGCATCCTGCGCGCGCCCTTCCTGTGGGGCGGCTGGTTGATGCGGGCCGCGGTCGGCCTGTGGCGCGGCAAGCCGCAGCCGTTCGATGAGGACTCCGACCTGCCGGCGCCGGCGATCGGCTATGCCGAGATCCCGGGCGAGATCGACGCCAGCCAATACGACCCGGCACGCTTCGAGACCCGCCTCGAGCAGATCCCGGAGGAGGGCGCGCCGCTACCGGCCCGTGACTCCCTGATGGTCGATGCGCCCTATGCGCCGATCGAACGGCCGACCGATGACATTCCCGAGGCGCCGGTTCAGTTGCAGCCCCATGCGCCGCCGATGACGGCGGCCGATTCGATGCGCGATCGCACCCTGTTCGACCGCCTGGCAGGCTTGCGAATCGAGCCGATTCTCGGCCGGCTGCGGCCCGTCGCGGCGGCGCCGTCCGTTCCAGTGATGCCAGTCGTTCCCGATCCTGCAGCCGAGGCGGCCGACGACAATCCGTTCACGCCCGATGTGCTGGGTGCCGAGCCTCTGCCGGCCGCCGCCGCTGCCGCGGGCGTCACGATCGTGCCGCGCAAGTCGGCGCTCGCCCAGGGCAAGCGCGCCGCCCGCGCGGGTCAGCGCGAGCTCGAACTGGTGAGCGGCGAGTACCGGCTGCCGCCACTCGACATCCTCGCGCTGCCGTCCCGGGTCACCACCGAGACCAAGATCGACGAGGGGGCGCTCGAGCAGAATGCGCGCCTGCTCGAAACCGTGCTCGACGATTTCGGCGTCAAGGGCCAGATCGTGAAGGTGCGGCCAGGCCCGGTCGTGACGCTCTACGAGCTCGAGCCCGCGCCCGGCACCAAGTCGAGCCGGGTCATTGGCCTGGCCGACGATATCGCCCGCTCGATGAGCGCGGTGTCGGCGCGTGTCGCCACCGTGCCGGGCCGCAATGTCATCGGCATCGAGCTGCCCAATGCGCGGCGCGAGACGGTGTTCCTGCGCGAGCTTTTGTCGACCCGCCACTATGAGGACAATCGCCTGGGCCTACCGCTGGCGCTGGGCAAGGACATCGGCGGCGATCCGGTGATCGCTGACTTGACGCGCATGCCGCATCTCCTGATCGGCGGCACCACCGGCTCGGGCAAGTCGGTGGCGGTCAACACCATGATCCTGTCGCTGCTGTACCGCCTGCCGCCGGATCGCTGCCGTTTCATCATGATCGATCCCAAGATGCTGGAGCTCAGCGTCTACCAGGACATCCCGCATCTCTTGACGCCCGTCGTCACCGAGCCGCGCAAGGCGATCGTGGCGTTGAAGTGGGTGGTGCGCGAGATGGAGGATCGCTACCGCGCCATGAGCGCGTTGGGCGTGCGCAACATCGCGGGCTACAACGAGCGCCTGGTCGAAGCCGCGCGCAAGGGCCAGGGGCTCACCCGCAAGGTCCAGATCGGCATCGATCCCGAAACCCGCCGGCCGATCTTCGAGGACGAGGAGATCGACCTCACGCCGCTGCCCTTCATCGTGGTCATCATCGACGAGATGGCCGACCTGATGCTGGTTGCCGGCAAGGAGATCGAGGCGGCCGTGCAGCGCCTGGCCCAAATGGCGCGCGCCGCCGGCATCCACGTCATCATGGCGACCCAGCGTCCCTCGGTCGACGTCATCACCGGCACCATCAAGGCCAACTTCCCGACGCGCATCTCGTTCCAGGTGACCTCGAAGATCGACAGCCGCACCATCCTGGGCGAGCAGGGCGGCGAGCAGCTCCTGGGCCAGGGCGACATGCTCTACATGGCGGGCGGCGGCAAGATCGCGCGCGTGCACGGGCCCTTCGTGAGCGACATCGAGGTCGAGGAAGTCGTGCGGCACCTGCGCGCGCAAGGTGTGCCGTCCTACATCGAATCGGTGACCGACGATCCCGATGCCGAGGAAGGCGGGCTGGGCCTGCCGGGCGAGGGCGAGGACTCCGAGAGCGACCAGCTCTATGACCAGGCGATCGCGCTGGTGGCGCGCGAGCGCAAGTGCAGCACCAGCTTCATCCAGCGCTACCTGCAGATCGGCTACAACCGCGCCGCCCGCATCGTCGAGCGCATGGAACGCGAGGGCGTGGTCAGCCCGGCCAACCATGTCGGCAAGCGCGAGGTCCTGGCACGCGACATCGACAATCGCGAGCGCTGAATCTGCATTCCCGTAATGTTCCGGCCGCCGTCGATAGTGGCAGGGCGGATGATTTGAGCTACCTTCCGGGCGGGGGAGGCAGGATCGGCAGGAAATGAGCGAGAGTGGAAAACCGATACCTCTGCCGACGGCGGGCGTTCATCGCCGCCGGCGCATTCCGCTGGTCTGGATCATTCCGCTGCTCACCGCCCTGATCGCGGCGTGGCTGGCTTGGGACACTTTCTCCAAACGCGGGCCCACCATCGAAATCTCCTTCGAGACCGCCGCGGGCCTCACCGCCGGCCAATCCCAGCTCAAATACAAGAACGTGGTCATGGGCACGGTGAAAAGCATCGGCATTTCGCCAGACTTCTCCCATGTAGTGGTGACGGTGGAAACGGTGCGCGAGGCCGAGCCGTTCCTGAACGACAAGACGATCTTCTGGGTGGTCAAGCCGGAACTTTTCGCCGGCAACGTCACTGGCTTGGAGACGCTCTTGTCGGGCTCCTATATCGGCATGCGTCCGTCGGCCGAGAAAGGCGTGCCGCGGCATCATTTCATCGGCGAACAGGATCCGCCGGTCCTGCAGGCCTGGGCCAAGGGCACGACCTTCATGCTGCGAAGCAAGCGGCTGGGCTCGATCAGCCTGGGCTCGCCGATCTTCTTCCGCGATCTCGACGTCGGCACTGTGCTGGGTTGGGACCTGGGTGATCTGGCGAGCAACGTCACG
>DASZJU010000009.1:0-15903 GCA_035947815.1 Reyranella sp. | reverse complement strand
GCGGGCACCTCGCCGGGAATCCCGCTGGCGGTGCCGTCGGCGCGCGGCAGGCTGGCCAGCAACTTCTTCGTATAGGGATGGGCCGGGTTGGCGAAGAAGCGGTCGACCGGCGCCGACTCGACGTCCTGCCCGGCATACATGACGGCGACGGCGTCGCAGATTTCATAGGCCGCGCCGAGATCGTGCGTGGTCAGCAGCACGGCGACATTCCGTTCGGTCGCCAGGCGGCGGATCAGGCCGAGGACCTGCGCCTGGATGGTGACGTCGAGCGCCGTGGTGGGTTCGTCGGCGATCACCAGGTCCGGACCGGGCAGCAGCGCCATGGCGATCATCAGCCGCTGGCGCTGCCCGCCGGAGAGCTCGTGCGGATACTTGCGCAGCAACTGGTCGGGGCGCGGCAGCTGCACGGCATCGAGCAGCTCGATGACCGCGGCGAAGTCCAACCGCCTGCGCTCGGCGGGATAGGGCGAAACGACGGCCGGCAGCCAGCCGCGCCCGGCCGGCAGGTTGGCGCGCGGCGACTTCCATTTGAGGATCTCCATGATCTGCTCGCCGACCGTGAAGAGCGGGTTGAAGCTGGTGAACGGATCCTGGGGCACGAAGGTGATCGCCCGGCCGCGCACCGTCCGGTTGACGACCTCGGGGTCGGCCGTCAACAGATCGGTGCCGCGAAACCACACCCGGCCGCCGGTGATCCGCGCAGAGTCGCGCGGCAGGACACCCAGGATGGCGCGCGCCAGGGTGGTCTTGCCGCAGCCGCTTTCGCCGACCAGGCCGACGACCCGGCCGCGTTCGATCGACAGGCTGACGCGGTCGAGGACCGCGGCGAAGCCGGCCTCGGTGGCGAAGCCGAGCGACAGATCCTCGACCGCCAGCAACGCCGTCACGTGCCGCCGGCTCCATTGCCGCTGGCTCCGCGCCGGATGCGCGGGTCGAGGAAGTCGCGCAGCCCGTCGCCCACCAAGTTGAAGCCCATGACTACGACGAAGATCGCGACCCCGGGCGCGGTGGCGTACCACCACGCCTCGGGCAGGAATTCGCGCGATTCGGCGATCATGCGGCCCCATTCGGGCGTCGGCGCCGGCGCGCCCAGGCCGAGGAAGCCGAGCGCCGCCGCCGTCAGGATGGTGCCGCCCATGCCGATCGACGTGCGCACGATGATGGCCGACGCGATGTTGGGCAGCACGTGCAGCACCATCACGCGCCACGGCGAGGCGCCCAAGGCGATCGCCGATTCGATGAAAACCTCGTTCTTCAGCGAGCGTGTCTCGGCGAAGACCAGGCGGGCCCAGAACGGCCAATAGGTGACGCTGAGCGCCAGGATGACGTTTTCGATCGACGGGCCGAGCGTCTGGGCGATGGCGATCGCCAGCACGATCTGCGGCACCGCCAGGAAGATGTCCGAGACGCGCATCAGGAGATTGCTCGGCCAGCCGCCGTAGTAGCCGGCAAGCAGCCCGATCGGCACGCCGACCACGACGGCAGAGCCGACAGCGACAAAGGCGATGGTGATGGTGATGCGGGCGCCGAACACGATGCGGCTCAACAGATCGCTGCCCATGCGGTCGGTGCCCAGCCAGTTGGCGGCGTCGGGCGCATGCAGGCGGTTGGCGGTGTGGAAGTCCGAGACGTCGCCGGGATAGGGTGCCAGGATCGGCGCGAATATCGCCAGCACGATCAGCACGACAAGCAGCGTCACGCCAAGCGCCGCGGCGCGGTCCCGCGCGAATCGGCCCAATCCCCGCCGCCAACCCGGCATTATCGGGTTCCCCTCACCGTGTTCCTCGCGGGTCGATGAACGAATGGACGATGTCGACCAGCAGGTTGACGATCACGATCAGGGCGCCGATCCAGATCGTGAAGCCGATGATCGCCTTGTGGTCGGACTGCAGGATCGACTGCACCGCAAAGGTGCCGATGCCGGGCCAGTCGAACACCGTCTCGACGATCACGGCGTTGGTCACCAGCACGCCGAAGATCAGGCCGATCTGGGTAACCGTCGACGTGAGCGCGTTGCGCAGCACGTATTTCCACACGATCAGGCCAGGCGGCATGCCCATGGCGCGCTGGTAGAGCACATGGTTGCTGTTGATGACGTCGAGCACCCCGGCCCGGGTGAAGCGGACGATCGTCGCGGCCGCCGGCAGCGCCAGGGTCAGCGCCGGCAGCGCCATGTGGGAGAGCGCGCTGCGCAGCGAGTCCATGTCCCAGTCGAGCAGCGAATCGACGATCATGAACCCGGTCACGGGGGTGGGGCCGAAGCCGTCGATCCGGCTGTTGAGCGGTGCCGCGCCCAGCTTCATCGCAAACAGGAACTGCAGCAGCATCGCCAGCCAGAACGCGGCAATGGCGAGGCCAGAGACGCTCAGCACCCGCACGACATGGTCCCACAGCGAATTGCGCCTGAGCGCCGATATCACGCCGAGCGGAATGCCCAGCGCGATCGACAGCGTGATGGCGACCAGGGTGAGTTCCAGGGTGGCCGGCAGGCGCTGGGCCAGGTCCTCCGATATCGGGCGCTGGGTGTAGATGCTGGTGCCGAGATTGCCCGACAGGACGTCGCGGAAGTGGCGCGCCAGCTGGACCCAGAGCGGCTGGTCGTAGCCGAGCTGGACGCGCATCGCCTCGACCTGCGCCGGCGTGGCGTTCTCGCCCAGGAGAACACGCACCGGATCGGTGGGAATCACATTGGAGATCAGGAAGACAATGACGACGAGCCCGGCCAGCGTCGGCACGAACCAGGCAAGTCGCGAAACAATCATCTCCAGGCGGCGCATCTAACCCTCCCCAGCTTCGCTGGGGAGGTGTCGGCGTTTTACGCCGACCTGCCTTCGCCGAAGCGAAGCCGCTTCGGCTTCGCGCAGGCAGGCGGAGGGGTCATGAGCATCGGTTCGAGCGCTCATGACCCCTCCGCCCACTGCGTGGGCACCTCCCCTTCGTGGATTCCGCGAAGGGGAGGAATGACGGAACCGAGTCCGTTCCATCGGGACGTGCTCTACCGGCTATTTATAGTACGCCCAGCGCATATCCTGCCCGCTCCCGATCGGACTGAAGCGGATGCCGCCGATATTGGCGGCGTAGGGGCCGTACCACTTCGTGTTGTAGACGAAGATGCCCATCGCCTGCTCGGTCACCTTGGTCGCCGCCTTCTCGTAGAGCACGCGGCGCTTCTCCTGGTCATTGGTCGCCAGGGCCTCGTCGATCCACTTGTCGAGCTCGGGATCCTTGACGTACGAGGAGTTGCGCGTGCCGATGTAGCGCGAGCCGTAGAGCTCGCCGACCCAGTTGTTGGGATCGACGTAGTAGGTGCTCTTCCACAGCGGCACCATGTCGTAGTTCTTTTCGCGATCCTGCATGCGGCTTTGCACGACTGGCCAGGGCGCCGATTCGATCTTGATCTCGATGCCGACCTTCTTGGCGCCGTTCTGCAGCAATGCGGCGGCCTGCTCGGTCTCGCTGAACCCGGTCAGCGTGCCGATCGTGATCGGCCGCAACGGCTCCTTGACCTGGGCAAGCTCCGCCTTGGCCTTTTCCAGGTCATAGGTGAAGCCTTTCAGATCCTTGGGCGCGCCCCACAGATTGTTCGGGTTGGGGCCGGGATTGCGAGCGACCGCATCCTTCAGGATGTCCTTGATGAAGCCGTCATAGTCGAAGGCATAGGCCAGCGCCTTGCGGAAGTGCACGTCGTTCAGCGGCGGACGGTCGTTGTCGATCGAGAAGTAGAAGACGCGCATTGATTCCGCCTCGAGGATCTGCACGTTCTTGACCTGCTTCAGGCGCAGGATCTGATCATAGGGCAGGTATCCGTCGGCGCCCTGGAAATCGCCCTTGATCAGCCCCTGGACGCGGGTGTTGGTTTCCAGCACGGCACGGAATTCGATCTCGTCGAACGCCTTGTTGCCCCAGCCGGCGAAATGCTCCTTGAAGCGCTCGCCGACGAAGCCGATTGCCGGATCGTAGCGCTTCAGCTTGTAGGAGCCAGTGCTGGCCACGTTCTTGGCCAGCCACGCCTGGCCCCAGTCGCCGTCCTTCTCGTTCTTCTTCACCAGCCTGGAATTGACCACCAGGATTTCCGGCACAGTGGCCAGGAAGATGGCGGACGGTTCCTTCAGCGTGAACACCACCGTGTACTTGTCGGGTGCCTTGGTGCTGCCCGGCTCGATGATGGGCAGGAACAGCGTCGCGGCGCCCTTCTTGATCGCCAGCATGCGCTCGAGGCTGTAGATCACGTCCTCGGCGGTCATCTCGCTGCCGTCGTGGAACTTCACCCCTTTGCGCAGGTTGAAGGTCCACGTCTTTCCGTCGCCTGAGGATGTGTAGCTTTCGGCCAGCCACGGGATCATCTTCGGCGGATTGTCGACCCAGCGATACAGCCCGTCGTAGAAGTTGATGCGCGACGCGGCGCGGCCGACGTCGAAGACAGCATGCGGATCGAGATTGTCGTAGCCGCTGTTGTTGGCGTGGACGTACTTGCCCTGCGCCCAGGCCTCGCCTGCGGCGACCGGTGCTGTTGCCGCGGCGATCGCGGCCAGCACCAACAGAATTGTCCGTTTCATTCGCTGCCTCCTCCCTTGTTCAGCTCTTCTGCTTGACGTAGCGCACGACGTCGGCATGCGTCGCGCACCAGATGTCGGCATGCGCGCGAATATGCCGGATCAGCTCCTCCAGGATCATCATGCGCGAGCGGTGGCCAATGATGTGCGGATGCATGGTGAGCTGGTAGAGCCCGCCCTCGGCATAGGCCATGTCGAACTCGCGCCGGAAGACCTCCAGCACACCCGAGGGCGGCGTGTAGGGGCGCAGCGAGGCGAAGCGATTCATGTTGAAGTAGACTGCGTCGTCGCGGATCCACTCGACCGGCAGCTCGACGACGCCGGTCGGCTGGCCGTCGAGCAGCAGCTCGTAGCAGTCGTCGTCGGCCATCAGCGACGAGTCGTAGAGCAACCCCATGTCGCGCGTGATGGCGAGCGTCTGCGGCGAGAAATCCCACGACGGCGTGCGGATGCCGACCGGGCGCCGGCCCGCGACCCTCTCCAGCATGTCGGCCGCGCGCATCTGCAGGTCGCGCTCCGACGCCTCGGGCAGGATCGAGTTGCGCTCGTGGATCCAGCCATGGATGCCGATCTCATGGCCCTCGGCGACCACGCGGCGCTGCTCGTCGGGATGGAGCATGGCCGAGACGGCCGGCACATAGAAGGTCGCCGGGATCGCGTATTTCTGCAGCAGCGCCAGGATACGCGGGATGCCGGCGCGGTTGCCGTACTGGCCTTGGCTCAGGCGACCGATCGACTCGCCGCCTTCGCGCAGCTCGCCGGTCTCGTGGTCGGAGTCGAACGAGATCGCCACGGCGCAGCGCGCGCCGTCTGGCCAGATGGCGGGCCGCAGCGTCCGGCCGGCGCGCACGCGCTCGACAATGCCGCGCCAGCGCTCTTCGGACCACTGCCAGGGCTGCTCCTCCGGCTTGGGAACGACGGTCGGGCGTGCAGACATGGTCTCCTCCTCCTGAGGTTCAGTTGAGCGGGCTGCCGGTCACCGGCAGCACCTGGCCGGTGATCCACGACGCGTAAGGCGAGGCCAGGAACATCACGGCATGGGCGATGTCCTGCGGCTCGCCCAGGCGGCGCATGGCGACGCGCTCGATCATCGCCTTCTGGCCCTCCGGCCCGTAGGACTGCCATTGCCGCTCATAGTCGGGGCTGGTGCGCAGGAAGCCCGGCGCCACGGCGTTGACCGTGATGCCGCTGGGGCCGAGCTCGTGCGCGAGCTGGCGCACCAGGCCGAGCTGCGCCGCCTTGGCCGTGCCGTAGGACTGGATTCCGGTCAGGCTGACGCCGAGGCCGGCGCGGCTGGCAATCACGATGATGCGGCCGCTCGCCTTCTTCTTCATGCCCGGCGCCACGGCGCGGCTGGCGAAAAACGCGCCTTCGACATTGACGGCATAGATCGCGCGCCAGTCGTCGTCGCTCACCTCCTCGAGCGGGCGCTTGACCTGGCCGCGCACGCCGCCAGCGACATGGACCAGCACGTCGACCGCGCCGCAGGCCCGTTCAACCTCGCGCACCAAGCCGTCGACCTCGGCCGACCGCGTGACGTCGACCTGGCGCGTCTCGAGCGCGCCGCCGCGCCCCGGCCGGGCGCGCGCCTTCAGCGCCAACAGCTCGCTTTCCAGGACATCGCAGGCCCACACCCTG
This sequence comes from Reyranella sp., assembly GCA_035947815.1. GTDB lineage: Bacteria > Pseudomonadota > Alphaproteobacteria > Reyranellales > Reyranellaceae > Reyranella. The sequence goes on along the minus strand of DASZJU010000009.1, from coordinate 9,712 downwards.
GCGCCGCGTTCGACAAAGCCCTCGACGATGCCGCCGCCGATCCCGCGCGCGGCGCCGGTGACGATGACTGCCTGGTTGTCGAAATGGATGTCCATCAGCCGTTCATTCCGCCGCTTGCGCCAGCCCGAGCTGCGGGAACTCGCCGACCGCCAGGTCGAAGGCGCGCCGCACCTCGCTGCCGTCGCCGCGGCGTTGATGCGCCGGGAGCTCTTCCAGCGCGGCGAAAATCCGTTTCTTGATGTAGTGGCGCCAATGCACCGGCAGGGTGGCCAGCACCTCCGTCAGGACGGCATAGTTGGCGTTCGTCCATTCGCGCTCGTAGGCCTCGCGCTGGTCGTTGAAGGCGAAGACGCTGGGCCTGGCGTTGGCCGCCAGGCGCGCGCGGCGGGCGGCCGTCGCCGTCTCGTCGATCGCGCCGTCGCGCAGGACGACGCCGTAGTCGTCGGCGGCGGCCTCAGTCGACACCTTGCCCTGCTGCACGTCGAACAGCACCGCCCGGGCATCGCGCTCGAAGGGCGGTCCCCAGCCGCCGCCGCCGCACGCCGTCACCAGAATCACGTCGCCCGGATCGAGGGCCACCACATCGGTATTGCCCAGATTGACGGCGCCGTTGGTCTCCGGATTGCGCCAGAAGCAGGAGGTGGCGCCCGGCCGGCCGCCGTTGCTGCCCCACGACGAAAAGCGCGTGCGGTCGCGGTTGCGCGCCGTCACCACGGTGTTGGGCGCAAAGACCTTGAACTCGAGCTGGGTGGCAAGCCCGCCGCGATGGCGGCCGGGGCCACCGGAATCGGGCACCAGGCCGTAGCGCAGCACCCTGATCGGCACCTCGGTTTCGTTGATCTCGACCGGCGTGTTCTTGAGAAAGCTCGAGTTGGCGCCCGAGCCGTCGGCGCCGTCGCCGCCCGACCAGCCGCCGGCGCCGCCGGTGATCGGGTCGATCGAGGCCATGATCGTGCGACCGGTCCGGTTGTCGGTCGTCTTGACGTTCATGATGGCGCCGCCGCCGGCCGGGCCGGCCGGCAGGAGGTCGGGCACCGCCGCCGAGAACGCGCCGATGGTGACGCCCTGCAGGCGCCCGCACGTCATGCTGCGCATGCCGACGGCTGCCGGAAATTTCGGGTTGAGGATGGTGCCTTCGGGGACGATGCAGCGCGCCGGCCGCGTGATGCCGCCGTTCAGGAGAATCGTCGGATCGATGCTGTAGAGGCAGTAGGTGTAGCCGACCATCAGCAGGATGTGGCGCTCGGCACCGCCGGTGGGCACGTTGAGCGACGATTGAAGCTGCGAGTCGGACCCGGAAAAGTCGAGGATCGCCTCGTCGCCGCGGATCGTCAGGGTCAGGGCCAGGCGCACGGGCACCCCGCCCGGCGCGTCTTCGTCGAGGTAGTCGGCAAAGAAATAGTCGCCATCCGGAATGCGGCGCAGCACGGCGCGGGCCTGCCGTTCGCCCAAGTCCAGCAGATCCTTGACGCCCTGACGGAACACCTCGACACCGAACTTGCGCACCATGTCGTGGACCTTGCGCTCGCCGGTGTTCATGGCGGCGATCTGCGCCTGAAGATCGCCGTAGTTCTGCTCGGGCATGCGCACATTGGTCAGCATGACATCGAGCAGCGCCTGATTGAGCGTGCCCTGGTCGTAGAGCTTGTGGGGCGGGATGCGGATGCCTTCCTGGTGAACCTCGGTCAATTGCCGCGACAACGAAGCCGGCACCGCCCCGCCGACGTCGGTGTTGTGGATGTGGCTGACGGCGAAGGCGACCAGCTCGTCCTGCCAGAAGATGGGCTTCCACATATGCAGGTCGGGCGTGTGGGTGCACACGAAGCCGCTGTAGGGATCGTTGGTGATGCAGATGTCGCCCGGCCGGTAGTCGCCCACCATGCGCACGGCATTGGCGTAGTCGAGCCCGATGAACCAGGTGGCGCCGAGATCGCGCGGGCTGGCGAAGGTCATGCCGTCGGGCGTGGCCAGACCCGTGGTGAAGTCCTCGGTTTCCTTCACGAAGGTCGAGTGCGCCGTGCGGAACAGCGTGAACGCCATGCTGTCGGCGGCCGCTTGCGCGTGATTGGCGAAGATCTGCAGGGTAACCGGGTCGGTGCGCATCGCGTGTCCCTTCATTGCCCAATTGGAACGTGATCGAGCGACAGGAGAATGTTGCCGTACGCGTCGACCGCGCCGGAGAAGCCTTGCGGCACACAGATCGTCGTATCCTCCTGCGCCACGACGCAGGGGCTGTCGAGACGATGCCCGTGCCCGAGGTCGGCACGCCGGTAAAGCGGCACGCTGCGCCAGGCGCCGTCGAGGTAGACCTCGATCTGCTTGGCGGGCGTGGGCGCGCCGGTGCGAAGCGGCTCGGCCGGGAATTGCGGCTGCGGCGAGGCACCCACCACGACCATGCGCAGGCTGACCAGATGCACCGGCGTCGCGGGGGCGCTGTGGCCGTAGAGCCGGTCGTGCTGGGCATGAAAGGCCGCCGCGATCCGCTCGAGGTCGCCGGCGGCAATCCAGTCCAGCTGCAGCGGCACGTCGATCTCGAACGATTGGCCGTGATAGCGCATGTCGGCGGCGGGCTGCAGCACGTAGGGACCGGAGAACTTCTGCTCCTCGGTGATCCAGGCGGCCGCGCGACGCGCGAGGCTGTCGAAATCGACCTTCAGGCGCGGCAGCTCGGCGGTCGACAGCGGGTAGTAGGCCGTGCTGATGAAGTCGTTCTTGACGTCGGCGACCAGCCCGCCCAGCGCCGACAGCACGCCCGGCGCCGTCGGGATCAGCACCTGGCGCATGCCGAGTTCGCGCGCCAGGAAACAGCCCAGCATCGGTCCGGCGCCGCCGAACGCCAGCAGCGTGAAGTCGCGCGGGTCGATGCCCTGGCGCGAGGCGAGCTTGCCGACCTCGCGGTACATGCCGGAGACCGCCACCTGGATGATGGCGTCGGCGGCCTGTTCGAGCCCGCGTCCGAGCTTGCTTGCGACCGTGGCGACGGCGGCGCGCGCCTGTTCGACATCGACGGCGACCGCATCATAGCCGATGTTGCCATGGCCGATGACGCCACAGACCGCGAAGGCATCGGTCATGGTGGGCCGCGTGCCGCCCCGCCCATAGCAGGCCGGACCCGGCGTGGAGCCTGCGCTCTCGGGCCCGACCGACAGGATGCCGAACTCGCTGACCGCGGCGATCGAGCCGCCGCCGTCGCCGATCGACGTGACCGAAACGGTCGGGATGTAGATCGGAAAGTCTCCCACCATCTCGCCCGTGCCGTAGGTCGGCGTGCCGTCGACGATGATGGCGACATCGGCCGAGGTGCCGCCGATGTCGAGGCTCAGGACCTTGCCCAGCCCGGCCTGGCGTGCCACGAAGCCGGCGCCGATGACGCCGGCGGCGGTGCCCGACAGCAGCATCTGCAGGCAGGCCGACTTGCCGAGCTCGGCGGTCATGACCCCGCCGTTCGACTTGGTCACCATGGCTTCGGCGGCAACGCCGGCCTGTTTCAGGGCCGTCTGCAAAGCGGTCAGGTAACGCGCCACAGCCGGTTGCACGTAGCCGTGGATGGTGGCCGTGGCGGTGCGCTCGTATTCGCGGATGATCGGCCACACGTCGCTCGAGCAGAACACCGGCATCGCCGGTGCCCACTGGCCGATCAACCTCTGCGCCTCCCGTTCGTGCGTCGGATTGCGATAGGAATGCAGCAGCGCCAGGACGATCCCCTGGGCGCCCAGCGCGATCGCCTGGTCGAGCGCCCGGCGCAGGCTGGCATGATCGAGCGGCGTTTCCACGGTGCCGTCGGCGAGGATCCGTTGGCGCACCGGCAGCACGCGGTCGCGCGTGATCAGCGGCTCCGCCCGTTTCGACATGAGGTGATAGGGATCGGGCATCTTGAGGCGCGCCACTTCCAGCACGTCGACGAAATTCTCCGTGGTGAACAGGCAGAGGCGAATGCCCTTGCGCTGGATCACCGAGTTGATGCCGACGGTCGTGCCGTGCGTGAAATAGCCGATGTCCTGCGGCTGGATGCCGAACCGGTTGCCGAGTTCCGCCAGCCCGGCAATGACCTCGCGGCCGGGTTCCTGCGGCGTTGACAAGACCTTCAACGTCGCCAGACGGCCGGTCGCTTCGTCGAGGGCGCAGAAATCTGCAAAGGTGCCGCCGATGTCGACGCCGATTCGATAACTCACCGCTGGATCCTTCCATTGGAAAATCTATGCCGTGCGCCGGTAGCCGAGACGCTGGCTGATGGTGGCTGCCGTGCGGACGACACCGGCAATGATTCGCGACTTGGCGGCGGGATAGCGCGCTGACACCGTTCCCACATTGAGCGCTGCAATCACCGTACCATCACCGCCCAGCACCGGTGCCGCCGTCGCCGATCCCCCGAGGACAAACTCCTCTTCGAGAACGGCATAGCCATCAGCCGCCACCTTGACGAGGATCGCGCGCAGCTTGCCGACGTCGGTTACGGTTCTCGGCGTGTGGGCGCGCAGCCGCGTGCGCATCAAATAGGCATCTGTTGACTTCTTGTCCCAGAACGCCAGCAGAATTCTGCCCATCCCGGTGCAGTACGCCGGGCGCAGGCCAGGATCGTCGGAATCGTAGCGGATCTGGGCGCGACTGACCGACTTGGCGATGACCTTGACCTCACCGCGCGCCGCGCGGACTCCCAGGAACACGGTTTCATCCAGATCATCGCGCAACTGGTCCATCAGCGGGCGTGCCACCGCCGCCAGGTGCGCCTCGGGCCCGCCAATCCAGCCCGACGACTGGCGCAGCGACTCGTTCAGGGCGTAGCGGTCGGCGGCGTCGCGCTCGACATAGCCGCGCGACTGCAGCGTCCGCAGCAAGGCGTGAGCGCTGCTCTTGGGCAGCGCCAGAACCGAGACGAGGTCCTTCAGGGCCATCGGCTCTTCACTGCGGAACAACAACTCGAGAATATCGAGCACCCTGGCCGCGGATTTCACATTGTCGTTCATGGATATGAACCTTGTTCCGCTATCAAAACGAGGTTCATCCAATGGCGACACGACTGTCAAGTCGCGGCAGATGAGACATCTGACATAACATGTGTCCATGGACACCAGCCGCCTGAAGCATTTCATCGAGACCTTCTGGGAAGACTCGATCCTGCCCTCCATCACCGAATACATCCGCATTCCCAACAAATCGCCGGCCTACGATCCGCAGTGGGTCGAGCACGGCTACATGGAAGACGCCGTCAAGCTGATGGAAAGCTGGGCGCATCAGCAGCTCGACGGCTTGCCCGGCGCCACCCTGGAGGTGGTCCGCCTGCCCGGCCGCACGCCGCTCCTGTTCATGGACGTGCCGGGGGACAGCGACGACACCGTTCTGCTCTACGGCCATCTCGACAAGCAGCCTGAAATGAAAGGCTGGTCGGAGGGCCTGGGTCCCTGGCTGCCCGTGCTCAAGGACGACAAGCTCTATGGCCGCGGCGGCGCCGACGACGGCTATGCGATCTACGCCTGTCTGGCGGCACTGCGGGCACTGCGCGAGCAGAACGTGCCGCGCGGCCGCTGCGTCATCATGATCGAGGCCTGCGAGGAGTCCGGCAGCTACGACCTGCCTTATTACGTCGACCATCTCCTCTCCCGCATCGGCCGGCCTTCCCTCGTCGTCTGCCTCGACTCGGGCTGCGGCGACTACGAGCGGCTGTGGCTCACGACCTCGCTGCGCGGGATCGCGGCGGGCACGCTCACGGTGCGCGTGCTGACCGAGGGTGTGCATTCGGGCGACGCGTCCGGCATCGTGCCTTCCTCCTTCCGCATCCTGCGCGGGCTGCTGTCGCGCCTCGAGGACGAGGCCACGGGCGAGATCAAGCTGCCCGACCTTTATGTCCAGATCCCGCCGCAGCGTATCGCGCAGGCCAAGGAGGCGGCCCGCGTCCTCGGCAGTGAAGTCGACGGCAAGTTCCCCTTTGCCGGATCGACGCGGCCCATGTTGGACGACAGGGGCCAGCTGGTGCTCAACCGCACTTGGCGGCCTCAGCTCGCCGTGGTCGGCATGGACGGCTATCCCGCGCCGGGTGATGCCGGCAACGTGCTGCTGCCGTTCTCGACGGCCAAGCTCAGCCTGCGCACGCCGCCGACGCTCGATGGCGCCGCCGCGGTGCAGGCGATCAAGCAGGCGCTGGAGGCCGATCCGCCCTATGGCGCCGAGGTGGAATTCAAGGCCGGCGGCGGACAGAGCGGCTGGCACGCGCCGCCGCTGGCGCCCTGGCTCGAGACGGCGGTGGCGCAGGCCTCGGAGGAAGCGTTCGGCAAGCCGCCAGCCTACATGGGCGAAGGCGGCACGATCCCCTTCATGGGCATGCTGGGCGAGAAGTTCCCCGACACCCAGTTCGTCATCACCGGCGTGCTGGGGCCACACTCCAATGCACATGGCCCCAACGAATTCCTGCACATTCCCACCGGCAAGCGGGTCACCATGGCCGTGGTGCGGTTGATCGCGGCACATCACGTCCGGTCGGACAGATAGCCGGGCCGGCATGAGCGGCGCCAGACGCATCGTCATCTGCGGCGGCGGCGCGATCGGCGTCGCCATCGCCTACTTCCTCAGCCGGCGCGGGGCTCGGCCCATCGTGATCGAACGCCATGCCGTGGCCGGTGCGGCGTCAGGCAAGTCGGGCGGCTTTTTGGCGCTCGACTGGTGCCGCGGCATGGCGCTCGATCGACTGGCTCGGCGCAGCTTCGCGCTGCACGCCGAGCTCGCCGAGGCGCTCGGCAATCCCTGGGGCTATCGGCGGCTAGCGACCTTTGGCGGTCACGCCGTGGAGCACGACACGGGACGAAGTCCGGGCAAGCGACCGTGGCTCTCGCCAAGCGTGGCGATCACGGGCCAGCTCGGCTCGCCGCAGACAACTGCACTGGTCGAGCCGCGCGCCTTCACCATGGGCCTGATGCGCGCCGCTGAGGCAGAGGGCGCGGCGCTGCGGCACGGCACGGTCGTGGGGCTGGTGCGACTCCCGACGGGCGCGATCAGCGGCGTCGTGCTCGACAGCGGCGAGATCGTCGAGGGCGACGCCGTGGTCATCGCTCTGGGACCGTGGTCGATCCTGGCGACGCGCTGGCTGCCCCTGCCCGCGGTGTTCGGCACCAAGGGCCACAGCCTCGTGTTCGAGACCGGCGAGACCATTCCCGCGGAGGCCCTGTTCCTCGAATACCAGGAGGCCAGCGGCGAGATCCTGACCCCCGAGCTGTTTCCGCGCGCCGACGGCACGACCTGGGTGTGTGCGGTCTCGAGCGACGCGCCGGTGCCGATCGATCCCGCCGATGTCGTTGCCGACGACGGCGCGCACGCGCGACTGGAGACGATGTGCCGAACGATCTCGCCGGCCCTCGCGGCGGCGTCGATCGTGGCGCGCCAGGCATGTTTTCGACCGGTCACCGAGGACGGGCTGCCGCTGATCGGCGGGGTGCCGGGCGTGGACGGCGCCTACGTGGCGACCGGGCATAGCGTCTGGGGCATGCTCAACGCCCCGGCGACCGGCGAGGCGATGGCCGAGCTGATCCTCGACGGCCAGGCGCGCCATGTGGATCTGGCGCCTTTCGCGCCCGGGCGACTGCGGGCCCTCGACCCGGCGCGACGAGGCTTCTGGCAGCCGGCGACTGGCTAGCCATCGTCCTCAAGGGACGTCGCCGATCTTGTTGAAAGAGACGCCCACGCGCCTGCCGCCGCCCATCACCTGGTGATACTGGCCGTCGTCGAAGCCTGCCGGCAGGCTGAAGGTGATGGCGACCGTGCCGCCGGCCGGGAGGTCCTGCCCCGTCACGAGCGTGCCGCCCGACGACGTCAAGGTTGCGGTACCGTCGATCGTGGTTCCTGACAGCGTGTAGGTCCCGTGGTAGCGGGCGCCGGATATGTCGATGCCGACGACGACGCCCTTGCCGATGTACATCGCGCCATGACCGTTGCCGGCAACGCCTTGGTACCGCATTTGGTAGAGCGCGCTCATGGAGGCTCCTGGGTGGGTGGGAACATCGAACGCTTACGCCATCGGACGCGCAGGCCAATCGCGGGGTATCACTCACTCGGTGGGGCGGGGCAGAAGTTCGTTCTTTCGCCTCCGGCCCCAGCCCGACCAGGCGCTACGCCTCCTTCTTTGCGAGCTTGATGACCGCCGTCGCGCGAAGCGCTACGGCGCGGAGAAGCTCACGATCGCCTTTTCCCTCATTCTGCAGCTTCATCACCAATTCGGTGGCCTCTTCGGCACACCACTTCGCGTCAATATACTTGCCGTCGGGCATCTTGACCCCCCTGCTAGAGGAAACCTGACCATAGCCCCGGCGCCACACCCCGCGATAGATCACTTTCCAGGTCCGCATCGCGGGCCTCGGGCGGCGGCGGCGCATCCAGCGCTGGCGCCGTTCCGTTTTCGTGCCAGACTGTCCGACATGCAGCACCACGAAGTCATCGTCGTCGGCGCGGGCGTCGCCGGCCTCTATCAGATCAAGCGCCTGGTCGATCTCGGGATCGACGCGACCGTCCTCGAAGCCGGCAGCGATCTCGGCGGCACGTGGCAGTGGAACCGCTATCCGGGCGCGCGCTTCGATTCGGAGAGCTACACCTACGGCTACTCCTTCTCGCGCGAGCTTTTGGACGAATGGCACTGGAAGGAGCGCTTCTCCGGCCAGCCCGAGAACCTGCGCTACCTCCACCACGTCGCCGACAAGTTCGGCCTGCGCCCGTACATGCAGTTCAATTGCCGGGTCGTGGCAGCGCACTACGACGAAGCGCAGAACCTATGGCACGTGCGCATCGACGATGGGCGCACCGGCGATGGCCGCGCCCTCACCTGCCGCTTCCTCATCCTGACGCTCGGGCTGCTGTCGATCCCGACCCTGCCGCGCCTCGCGGGCATGGAGAGCTTCAAGGGCCGCGCGTTCCACACCTTCCATTGGCCATCCGAGCCGGTCGAGATGGCGGGCAAGAGAGTCGCCGTCATCGGCACCGGCGCGACCGGCATCCAGGTGATCGGCGAGATCGCCGACAAGGTGGGCGAGCTCATGGTGTTCCAACGCCGGCCGAACTGGAGCGCGCCGCTCAACAACGGGCCGATTTCCGACGCCGAGATGGCCGACATCCGCCGGCGCTACGACGAGATCTTCGCCACCTGCGCCCGCACACCGGGCGGCTTCGAGCACGAGCCCGACCGTCGCGGCTTCTTCGAGGTGACGCGCGAGGAGCGGCTGGCGCTGTGGGACAGACTCTACGACGAGCCGGGCTTCGGCATCTGGCTCAGGAACTTCAAGGAGATCTTCACCGACGAGAAGGCCAACGCGGAGTTTTCCGAGTACATCGCCCAGCGCATCCGCCGACGGGTCAAGGATCCCAAGGTCGCCGAGAAGCTCATCCCGCGCGATCACGGCTTCGGCGTGCAGCGCGTGCCGCTCGAGACGCACTATTTCGAGGCCTACAATCGGCCGAACGTCCACCTGGTCGACATCAGCGAGACGCCGATCGTCGGCGTCACCGAAACGGGGCTGCGCACCACCGAACGCGACTACGACTTCGACATCATCGTCTACGCCACCGGCTTCGACGCCATCACCGGCGCCTTCGACCGGATCGACATCCAGGGCGTCGGCGGGGAGAAGCTCGCCGACAAATGGCGCACCACCATTTCGACCTTCCTGGGCATGATGATCCACGGCTTCCCGAACATGCTGATGCCGGCCGGCCCGCAAAGCGGCTCGGCCTCGACCAA
>DASZJU010000008.1:0-2496 GCA_035947815.1 Reyranella sp. | reverse complement strand
AGCGTGGCGAGGCCGGTCGAGAGGTTGCGCCGCTCCAGCTCGTCGAGCAGGGTCCCCAGGATCATCGCGCCGGTGGCGCCCAGCGGATGGCCCATGGCGATGGCGCCGCCGTTCACGTTGATCTTGTCATGCGGCATCTTGAGGATCTGCAGGTAGCGCAGCACGACGGCGGCGAAGGCCTCGTTCAGCTCCCACAGGTCGATGTCCTTCACGCTCATGCCGGCGCGCTTCAGCGCCTTCTCGGAGGATGGTGCCGGACCGGTCAGCATGATCGCCGGCTCCGAGCCGACCGAGGCGAAGGCGCGGATGCGTGCCCGCGGCTTCAGCCCGGCTTTCTCGCCGAACTCCTTGGTGCCGATCAGGATGGCGGCCGCGCCGTCGACGATGCCCGACGAATTGCCGGCATGGTGGACGTGGTTGATCTTCTCGACCTCGGGATAGCGCTGCTGCGCCACCGCGTCGAAGCCCGGCATCATCTCGCCTTGCATCTTGAAGCTGGGTTCCAGCGCCGCCAGCGTCTGCATGGTGGTGGTGGGCCGCATCAGCTCGTCGTGCGCCAGCAGCTCGATGCCGTTCTGGTCCTTCACCGGCACGATCGACTTCTTGAAGTAGCCGGCGTCCCACGCCGCCTTGGCGCGCTTCTGCGATTCGACGGCGTAGGCGTCGACGTCGTCGCGGCTCAGGCCGTACTTGGTGGCGATAAGGTCGGCCGAGATGCCTTGCGGCACGAAGTACATTGGGATCGCCACGGCCGGATCGGTCGGCCAGGCGCCGCCGTCGGAGCCCATGGCGACGCGCGACATCGATTCGACGCCGCCGCCGATCGTGGCCTGGCTCTGGCCCGACATGACCTGCGCCGCCGCCATGTTGGTGGCTTCGAGGCCCGAGGCGCAGAAGCGGTTGACCTGCACGCCGGGCACGCTCTCGGCATAGCCCGCCACGACCGCCGCGGTACGCGCGATGTCGGCGCCCTGCTCGCCGATCGGCATGACGCAGCCCAGCACAACGTCGTCGACCAGGTGGGTGTCGAGCTTGTTGCGGTCGCGGATCGCAGCCAAGGCGGTGACGGCCAGCCGCACCGGCGTGACTTCGTGCAAAGAGCCGTCCTTCCGGCCCTTGCCGCGCGGCGTGCGGACGGCGTCGTAGATGAATGCGTCGGTCATGGCTTTCTCCTAGTTCTTGTCGTCCTGAGCGTAGCGAAGGACCTCATCGCCGCTTGCCGCCGGCATGAGATCCTTCGCTACGCTCAGGATGACGGTGGTGTTCGCTCCGTCGTTCGTTAAAGCGTACGTCCGATCAGTTCCTTCATGATCTCGTTGGTGCCGCCGTAGATCTTCTGCACGCGCGCGTCGGCGTAGAGGCGCGCGATGGGGAATTCCCACATGTAGCCGTAACCGCCGTAGAACTGCAGGCACTCGTCGACGACTTCGCATTGCAGGTCGGTCGTCCAGTACTTGGCCATGGCGGCGGTGGCGACATCGAGCTCGCCCTTCAGATGCCGGGCGATGCAATCGTCGACGAAAACCCGCGCGACATGAGCCTTGGTCTTGAGTTCCGCCAGCTTGAAGCGGGTGTTCTGGAAATCGATGATCTGCTTGCCGAACGCCTTGCGTTCCTTGACGTAGGCGAGGGTGTGCTCCATCGCCGCCTCGATCGCGGCGATGGCCTGGATGGCGATGACGAGGCGCTCCTGCGGCAGTTGCTGCATGAGCTGGACGAAACCCATGCCGGTACCCATCCCTGGGCCACCCAGCAGATTGTCAGCCGGCACGCGAACGTTGTCGAAGAACAGCTCCGACGTGTCCTGCGCTTTCATGCCGATCTTCTCGAGATTGCGGCCGCGCTTGAAGCCTTCGGTCGTCGTCTCCACGGCGATCAGCGACGTGCCCTTGGCGCCGAGCTTGGGGTCGGTCTTGGCGACCACGATCACCAGGTCGGCGAGCTGGCCGTTGCTGATGAAGGTCTTGGAGCCGTTGATCACCCAGTGATTGCCGTCCATCACCGCGCTGGTCTTGACCGACTGCAGATCCGAGCCGGTGCCGGGCTCGGTCATGGCGATGGCGGTTATGAGCTCGCCCGAGCAGGCCTTGGGGATCCACTTCTTCTTCTGCTCTTCGTTGCCGTAGTGCAGCAGATAGGGAACGACGATGTCGTTGTGCAGCGAGAAGGCCGGCCCCGAGGCGATGGCGCGGCCCTGCTCCTCGATCAGGATGGCGTTGTAGAGGAAGTCGACGCCGGCGCCGCCGTATTCCTCCGGCATGGTCATGCAAAGGAGGCCCTGCTCGCCCGCCTTGCGCCACAGCTCGCGCGGCACGATGCCGTCCTCCTCCCACTTCATGTGGAAGGGCGTGACTTCCTTTTCGAAGAACCGCCGGCAGGTGTCGCGGAACATGTTGTGTTCGGGCGTGTAATGCGCGGCCAAAGCGGTCACTGAGCGGTCCTCCGGCGGTCGTTTCGTCAGTCTTCTTGGTGGGACTTTGGTCCGCCGGCGCCTGC
>DASZJU010000007.1:0-6633 GCA_035947815.1 Reyranella sp. | reverse complement strand
TGTCGGCGAGCGCTGCGACCTCACCCTTGGATTCGCCGGTGAGACGCTGACGCAGATCGCCGTCGGCCACCGCGGTCACCACTTTCACAATACCGCGGACCTGGTTGGTGAGGTTGTTGGCCATCACATTGACGTTGTCGGTCAGGTCCTTCCAGGTACCTGCCACACCGGGCACCAGCGCCTGGCCACCCAACTTACCTTCGGTACCGACTTCGCGCGCCAGGCGCGTCACTTCGGCGGCAAAGCTGTTGAGCTGATCCACCATCGTGTTGATGGTGTTTTTCAACTCCAGGATCTCGCCTTTGACGTCCACGGTTATCTTGCGCGATAAGTCACCGCGCGCCACGGCCGTGGTCACGTCGGCGATATTGCGCACCTGGTCGGTGAGGTTGCCGCACATGGCGTTCACCGAGTCGGTGAGGTCCTTCCAGGTGCCGGCGACGCCGGGCACGATCGCCTGGCCGCCCAGCTTGCCCTCGGTGCCGACCTCGCGGGCCACGCGCGTCACTTCCGAGGCGAAGGAGCGCAGCTGGTCCACCATGGTGTTGATGGCTTCCTTCAGCTGCAGGATCTCGCCGCGCACGTCGACGGTGATCTTGCGCGACAGGTCGCCGTTGGCCACCGCGATGGTGACGTCGGAGATGTTGCGCACCTGAGCGGTGAGGTTGTTGGCCATCGAGTTGACGCTCTCGGTCAGCTCGCGCCACACGCCGGTGACCTCGCTCACCTTGGCTTGGCCGCCCAGCTTGCCTTCGGTGCCCACTTCGCGGGCCACGCGGGTCACCTCGGAGGTGAACACGCTCAGCTGCTTGATCATGGTGTTGACGATGGTGGCGGCGCGCAAGAATTCGCCCTTGAGCGGGCGGCCATCGACGTCGAGCCGCACTGTCTGCAGCAGGTCGCCCTGAGCTACGGCGCCGATCACGCGCGTCACCTCGGTGGTCGGCCACACCAGATCGTCGATCAGGCCGTTCACCGAGCCTTCCATCTCGCCCCACGTGGCGGTGGAAATGCCGAACTTCACCCTCTGGCGCGTGCGGCCCTGCTCGCCGACCGACTTGCCGATGCGCTCGAGCTGCTGGGCCATGTTCTGGTTGGCGCCGACGATCTCGTTGAACAGCACGGCGATGCGGCCCAGCGGACCATCGCGCCCGCCCGGCAGGCGGACCGAGAAATCGCCCGCCCGCATGGCCTCCATGGCCTGCTGCAGTTCGTGAAGATCGGTGGATTGAGCGCCGTTGGCCGCGGCGGCGCGACGGGAGGCAGGGTTGCCCGGGCTGTGCGCCGCGGTGGCGGCGGGGTCGATATCGGCCGTCATGAACGCTCACCCTGCCTGGAGTTATCCGTCACAGTACCGGTCGAGGGCTCGCGAACTGGTGTTATTCTGGATTCCGGGGAACCATCACCCCCGATACGCACCCATCCCCCGCAACGGATAGACAATGCCCTTGTCTCAAAAAGGTTGCGTCCTTGTCGTGACAAAATTAGACTGGTAAGACCACGGACTGACCAAAAGGTCGCAATGCTCGATATCGTTCGTTCGAACACCGACGAGACGCAAAGCGGCGCGGCGCGGATCTTTACCTTCTTCCGCGACCGGCTTCTGTCGGGCGAGCTGAAGGCAGGCGACCGGCTGCTGGCCGAGCGCGAATTGGCGCTGGCGCTGGGCGTCAGCCGGCCAGTGTTGCGCGAGGCGCTTCGCTCGCTCGCCATGCTCGGCCTGCTCGATATCCAGCATGGCCGCGGCGCCTTCGTGCGTGCCGCCGACGCGTCGGTCCTGGGCCAGGCGTTGACGCTCTGCCTCGCCCCCGAGCCCAACATCCTGGACGACGTGCTGCAGGCCCGCATCGCCATCGAATGCCAGGCCATTCGGCTGGCGTGCGAGCGGGCGAGCGAGCGCGACCTGCAGGCGATCGCCGGCACGCTCGACACGCTGGTCGATTCCCTCGACGACCCGGAGAGGGGCGGTCCGGCCGACTACGCCTTCCACTCCGCCATCGTGCGGGCCAGCAACAGCGGCTCGCTGATGAAGATCTACGAGGCGATCTCGCCGCTCCTCATGCAGAGCCACGTCGAGCGCCGGCGCGACACCTTCCGCGAGCCCGCCATCACCGCCCATCTGGTCGACGCGCATCGCGAGGTCTTCCTGTCGCTCGCCCGGCGCGATCCCGATGCCGCCGAGCGCCGGCTGCGCCAACACTTCCTGATCGGCGACGATCTGCGCCGCAACAACCTGATCTCGACCTATCAACCAACCCATCATCAGCCACAAGAGAAGCAGTCATGAAGATCGTCGTCGGCTCGGACCATGCGGGTTACCCCATGAAGGCCGAACTGCTCGCCTTCCTGCGCGGCCTCGGCCACGCGGTCGAGGATGTCGGCTCCTACGATCCCAAGCCGGTCGACTTCCCCGACATCGCCCGCAAGGTCGCCGCCGCCATCACGTCGGGCAGCGCCGAGCGCGGCCTGATGGTGTGCGGCACCGGCGTCGGCGCCGCGATCGGCGCCAACAAGATGAAGGGCATCCGCGCTGCGGTCTGCCACGACGTGCATTCGGCGCATCAGTGCGTCGAGCACGACGACGTCAACGTCATGTGCATCGGCGCGCAGATCGTCGGTCCCTGGCTCGCCAAGGATTTGGTCGCGGCATACCTCGCAGCGGAATTCTCGACCGAAGAGGAGTTCCGACGCCGCGTCGCCAAGCTCGCTGACATGGACGCGGGCCGCTAGAGTTCAACGAAAGAAAACCGGAGGAAACGATGAAGAGGGTACTTTTAGGCGTCGCCGTCGCGGCGGTGGCGGCGATGGCCGTGGCGCACACGGCGAGCGCCGACGCGCTGGACGACATCAAAAAGGCGGGCAAGATCAGGATCGCCATCGATCTCGGCGTGCCGCCCTACGGCATGACCGACGACAAGATGCAGCCCACCGGCTCCGATGTTGAGACAGCCAAGGCGCTGGCCAAGGACTGGGGCCTCGAGTTCGAGCTCGTGCCGACCACCGGCGCCACGCGCATTCCATCGCTGCAGACCGGCAAGGCTGACCTTGTGATCTCGACGCTGTCGATCACGCCGGAGCGCGCCAAGGTTATCGACTTCTCGAAGGGCTACGCCGTGCTGCGCACGGTGATCGCTGCCCCCAAGAGCGTCAACGTCAAGAGTCTGGCCGACCTTGACGGCAAGACCGTGGGCACGGTGCGCGGCACGACGCACGACACTCAGCTCACCAAGGAAGGCCCCAAAGGCATGAAGCTGGTGCGCTTCGAGGACGACGCCACCGAGGGACAGGCGTTCCTGAGCGGTCAGGTCGACATCTTCTCCACCGCCGAGATGCTGGTCGGGCAGCTCGATAAGAAGAACCCGGCGCGCCAGGTTGAAGTGAAGTTCGTGCTCGACAACTTCAAGCTCGCCGTCGGCGTCAAGAAGGACGAGACGCGGCTTTTGGAGGAAGTGAACAAGTGGGTTGCGGCCAAGCTCAAGGACGGCACGCTGAACGCCATTTACAAAAAGCAATTCGGCACCGATCTGCCGGATGTGATCCTGAACCAGTAGGCGCGCCATGAAGACTGCTTCGCTGTTGCGGCTGATTGCAGGCGCTACCTTCGCCCTGCTGTCGCTCGGGCTGTCGGCGCATGCCGACACGCTCGAAGACATAAAGAAGGCCGGCAAGATCCGGATCGCGATCGACCTCGCGATCCCGCCCTTCGGCATGACGGATGACAAGATGCAGCCGACCGGCTCGGACGTCGATCTCGCCCGGCTGCTGGCCAAGGATATGGGCGTCGAGCTCGAGATCGTCACCACCACCGGGCCGACGCGCATTCCGATGCTGCAGACCAACAAGGCCGACATCGTGGTCTCGACGCTCTCGATCACGCCGGACCGCGCCAAGGTCATCGACTTCTCGGTTCCCTATGCCGACCATCCGTCGGTCGTGGCGGCCCTGAAGTCGCTGCAGATCAAGCAGATGTCCGATCTCGACGGCAAGAAGGTCGCCGTCGTGCGCGGCACCACCCAGGACACCGACCTCACCCAGCAGGCCAAGGGCGCCCAGCTCGTGCGCTACGAGGACGACGCGACCATGGCCCTGGCCGTGGCCTCCGGGCAGGTCGACATCCTGGCGACGGCGCGCTCGCTCTTGCCGGCGATCAGCAAGAAAAACCCGGCGCGCACGGTCGAGCCCAAGATCACCATGCAGACATTCTATCTGGCGATCGGCCTGCGCAAGGACGAGCCCAAGCTGCGGGCCTGGCTGAACGACTGGGTCAAGACCAACCTCACGAACGGCAAGCTCGCCGCCATCTACAAGCAGTATCACGGCGTCGACATCCCGACGGATGACCTCGTGAGCAAGGCGGGCGGCTGACGGGAGCGCGCTGCCGGTGTGAGTCATGTCGTACAAGTTCGACTTCGCGTTTCTGGCCGACAGATGGCCCGACTTCGTGGCCGGTGCGTGGCTCACCATCCAGCTCACCATCCTGTCGATCGCCTTCGGCTTCGTGCTGGGCACGGTGTGCGCCGTGGCGCGGGTCTATGGCGGACCGCTGCTGCGCCGCCTGGTCGGCGCCTATGTCGAGACCATCCGCAACACGCCGCTGTTGATCCAGATCTTCATCGTCTATTTCGGACTGTCGAGCCTCGGGCTGAAACTTTCGGCCGAGGTTTCCGCGGTGATCGCGCTCACCGTCAACATGGGCGCTTACACCACCGAGATCATGCGTGCCGGCATCCAGTCGATCCTGCGCACCCAGCTCGAGGCCGCCGATTGCCTGGGCCTCACCCGCCTTCAGACCATCCTGCATGTCGTGCTGCTGCCGGCCATGGAGCGCGTCTACCCCTCTTTGGCGAGCCAGGGCGTCCTCCTGATGCTTGCCTCCTCGATCACCTCGCAGATCTCGACCGAGGAGCTCACCGCCACCGCCAACCTGGTGCAGTCCGACACGTATCGCAGCTTCGAGGTCTACGTGATCGTGGCGGTGGTCTATCTCGCCTTGTCGGCGCTCTACCGCCTTGGCTTCTGGGCGATCGGCCAGGCGCTGTTCGAGCGCCGGCGCCGGCTGGGAACGCCGCTGTGATCCAGCTCAACGCCAATCATCTGCTTTACCTCCTCGAGGCGGCGCGTTGGACGGTGCTGCTGTCGCTGATCGCCTTTCTGGGCGGCGCCCTGGTCGGCCTGCCGCTCGCTTTGATGCGCCTGTCGAAGATCGGGCTGCTGCGCGCCCTGGCCAGCGGCTACATCCAGCTGATCCAGGGCACGCCGCTCCTGATCGTGCTGTTCCTGTCGTATTTCGGCCTGGGCATCCTGGGCTACAAGCTGATCCCGCTGGTCGCCGCCGGGATTTCGCTGACCCTCTACGCCGCGGCCTTCCTCGGCGAGATCTGGCGCGGCTGCATCGAGGCGGTGCCGCGCACGCAATGGGAGGCGTCGGACTGCCTCGGCCTCAACCGCTTCCAGCAATACACCTACGTGATCCTGCCGCAGGCGGTGCGGATCGCCATTCCGCCCACCGTGGGCTTCATGGTGCAGATCGTGAAGAACACCTCGCTCGCCTCGGTGATCGGCTTCGTCGAGCTGTCGCGCGCCGGCCAGATCGTCAACAACTCGACCTTCGAGCCGTTCGTGATCTTCTCCTCGGTCGCCGCCATCTATTTCGTGCTGTGCTACCCGCTATCGGTCGCCGCCCGCACGTTGGAAAGGAGAGCCCATGTCGGCCGATGAGCCCATCGTCCGTATCGAGAACGTGGTGAAGGACTTCGGCCCGCTGCGCGTGCTGGACGGCGTCGGCTTCGACGTGGCGCGCGGCCAGACCGTGGCCGTCGTCGGCCGCAGCGGTTCGGGCAAGAGCACCTTGCTGCGCTGCATCGCCGGGCTGGAAACGGTGCAGGGCGGCCGCATCGAAGTGTGCGGCCACGAGGTCGGCCGGCCGGGCAGTGCCGCGCGCGCCCAGCTGCGGCGCGATGTCGGCATGGTGTTCCAGAGCTACAACCTTTTTCCGCACCTCACGGTCGAGCGCAACATCACCCTGGCGCTGACCCTGGTAAAGAAAGAGTCCAAGCAAGCGGCGCAGAAAAGAGCTGCCGACGTGCTGGGCCTGGTCGGCCTCACCGACAAGCTCAGGTCCTATCCCGAGCAGCTTTCAGGCGGCCAGCAGCAGAGGGTCGCCATCGCCCGTTCGCTGGCGCTGCAGCCCCAGGTCATGCTGTTCGACGAAGTGACCTCGGCGCTCGACCCCGAGCTCACCTCCGAGGTGCTGGCCGTGATGGAAGATCTCGCGCGGCGCGGCATGACCATGATCAGCGTCACACATGAAATGGGCTTTGCGCGCCGGGTCGCCGACCTCGTGGTGTTCATGCACCAGGGCAAGGTGTGGGAGACCGGCCCGACGGTCGAATTGTTCGCCAATCCGCGGACGGCCGAATTCAAGCAGTTCGTCGGCAGCGAGCTCTGAGTTATTGCTGGGGGCGCGACTGAAAGGCCTTTGACGTGATGGCGCTCGATCAGGCTTGCGACCAGGCCCGACTTCTTGGCCTTCTCGACGAACTCCGCGAGATAGCGCGCGCCTTCGGCTGCGGGTTTGTTGCAGCCGACCGCTTGCTGCACGGCGGTGAACTGGCCGTCGAGGATCTTGAGTTC
>DASZJU010000006.1:0-4524 GCA_035947815.1 Reyranella sp. | reverse complement strand
GAGAACAGCGCGCCGGGCACCTGCACCGGCAGATAGAGCGTGGCGCCGGCGGTGAGCGACTTGATGTCGAAATTGCCGCCGGTCTCATGGGGCGCGATGGTGCGGAACGCCCGGCTGGCGATGGGTTCTGCAGTCGGGACTGCGCCGGCCGCATCCGGCGGCATCACCATGCCGCCCCTGGCGGCCAAGTTGGCCTCGCGGGCCACGATGCGCTGCAGCAGCTCGTGCGACGGCGCCACGCCCATCACGCCCATGAACGGCGCGCCGGGAATGCGCACGCCGGGCAGTTGCGGCGACCGGGCGAAGCCGTTGGCCATTTCCCAGTGCACCAGGAAGGGCGTGGTGAAGAGATCGCGCAGGAATCCGAAGCCCGGCATGATCATGGTGAAGCCGCGGTTGGCCGGCACGATCTGCTCGATCTTCACGGCCAGCAGGTCGCCTGGTTCGGCACCGTCGACATGCACCGGTCCGGTCAGCGGATGGACGCGGCCCATCTCGATGCCGGCGAGATCCGCCGCCGTTGTGCCAGGCTTGATCTGGCCGTCGAGACCATCGAGCGTCTCCATTTCGACCGACGAGCCCGAGGCGATGCGCGCCGCCGGGGCGATGTCGGGATGCCAGCGGTTGTGGCCCTTGTCGGCCTGGCGCACGAGCGGCAAAGCCTGATCGATATGGATATGCTTGTGCGTCATGCCGTCCTCCGTGATGTCTCATCGATTGTCCCGCTCCATCCATGCAATCGAAATGCCACGGCAAAAGGTGTAAGCTGGTCGCCTTATGGTCGCGCCGATCAAATGGTTCGCGCTCGTGCTGGCGCTTTCGCCCCTGGCGGCGATGGCGCAATCGGCCGCGCCCTCCGGTCGCCCCTTCGACTACACTCAGGGCAGGCACGGCGACGGCCATACCGAGAATCACGACTGGTACAAGGATCTGAAGCAGCCCGACATCGGATCGAGCTGCTGCAACGGAGCGGCCGACGGCAAGCAGGGCGACTGCCGACCGGCGCCGTCGTTCCTGGGCGACGACGGGCTATACCGCGCCTGGGACGGAAGGGAATGGCTGGTGGTGCCCAAGGGCAAGATCATCGACATGGCGACGCCCGACCACGGCACGCATCTCTGCGAGACCTACGGCAAGGTCCTCTGCTTCATCACCGGCGAGCCGCAGAGCTAGCGGCCATCTCAGTTGGCCGCGAAGCAGTAGAGCAGGCCGGCGCCGCCGGTCGCGACCAAAGACGCCGCATCGCAGGCGCGCGAGGGGTGCGATGCGTTCCATGACTTCGACGCATCGTCGTCGCGCAGGCCTGCCCGGTCGGCGTGGCCCAGCATCGCGTTGCCTTCGCCGCTCTTGGTCCAGTTGCCGCAGGTCATGTCCTTGTCCGGCGGGAAGGCGGTGCCGTCGGCCTGCGAACCGGTCAGGATGTCGTGCTGGTTGACGGTGTAGAGCCGGTTGGGAATCAGGCGGCCGTTTTCGGCGACAATGGTGTCGGGACCGATCTTGTTGTTGGCCGAGTGCAGGTCGGCGACGCTCGCGGCGATCTGCACGCCCTTGGCGTTGACCCACGGGCCGCTGCCGATGCGGTCCTTGGCATTGACGGCGGTGGCGCCGCCCACGGCCTGGGTGCTGAGATAGGCGCGCCAGGTCTTGGCTCCGGCGCCCGCCTTGGCGGCCAGCGTCTGGCAATGACGATCGGCGCCTTCGAGGCCGCCGTAGTTGGCGCCCTGCGGGCCGCCGACGCTGGTGACGAAGAAAGTCATGTTGGGAAACTGCGGCGGCTGAGGCGGTGGTGCCGCGGGCGGCGTCTGCGCCTGCGACCCGCCGACGAGAGCGACGACGGCGATTGCCACGGCAAGTCCGCCGGCGCGAATTGTCTGTTTCATCCCCATCTCCCTGTTTGGAGCCAGTATTCTGCAGGCACCCCGGTCACGGCCCAAGTCACATCCGCGTGGGGCCGGACACGACCGCGCCGGCGCGCTCGGTAGCGTGTTTGCCCCGATGTTCCGCTACCGCAGGTATGATCGAGCGAGAAACCAGGGATTAAACTTTAAGTTGCATATGGAGGGAGCTTTTGTTCCTTCGAGCGCGTTGAGTTGTTGACGGCGCCGCCACCCCCCGCATCCACGATGATGCGTATCCGGCAGCGGTCCTGATCGCAAAGACCTGTGACTCCAGCATGCCCGGCGGCGCGACCGGCGGGCGTGAAAGGATGGCGATGTCCAAAAGGTTGGCTTCATCGATTATCCTGGGATGCCTGTTCGGCGCCGCCGCCGTGGTGACGTCCCTGCCGATCCTCGCGCAAGAGGTCGAGGACGCGGCGCTGTCGAACAGTCTTTATACAAAAAACGTCGCGACTCCGGGCAAGGCCGAGATCATCGGCTTGCGCATTGACCAGGACTTCACGGCCGACGAGCACCAGAATATCCTGAATGCCGTCGTCGTCTGGAACTACGTCCTGAACAGCTACATCCGGTTCGAGGTCGACCGGACCCCGTTCGGCACGCCCGAGACCGCAGCCCACGAAGCGACCGAAAAGGATTCAGACTGGATCATCGCGAGCAACGACGCTGCGCGCGCAAAACTCGGGGCCAGGACCAGGGAACTCGCGGAAACCATGACCCTGCCCACGGGCGGCGGAATGGTGATCGTGAGCACCCACCTCCTCAAGGAGGTGAGCCTGGAGAACGTCATGCTGCACGAGTTGGGCCACGTGCTCGGCCTCAAGCACGATCCGCGCAGCCGCCTGATGTCGACGGAATACGTGCTCGACAAGCAGGGCTGCGTCGACAAGGTCACCGTGGAGACGCTCGCCAAGCTCAAGAACATCGCCGTCAACGAGCTGAACTGGTGCGTGCTCCCCCCGCACTAGGCCTTTCCCAGCGTTTCCACGACTGTGGCCTGCGGCCAGGTCCAGCCGCTCGCGCTTTCATAGGCGCGCATGGCCTTGAGCACGAGATGATCGGCGCGCGCCGCGCCGACGATCTGCAGGCCGACCGGCAGCCCGGCCGCCGTCAGGCCCGCGGGCATTGAAGCGGCGGGCTGGCCCGTCAAGTTGAACGGCAGCGTAAAGGGCGCGCCCTTGGTCCAGCGCGGGAAGGCGTCGGAGTTGTAGAGCGTCTCGACGGGCGGTGCCGCTGTCGGCGTCACCGGCGCCAGCAGCAGGTCGTACTGGCGATGCCACAACGCCATGTCGCGCGCGAGCTTGCTCTTGGCTTCGTAGGCCTTGGCGTAGTCGGCGAGCGTGATGGAGAGGCCCTTCTCGGCGGCGGCGCGGAAGCCCGGATCGAGCTTGCCATGCAGTTGTGTCGGGATCTGGCGCAAGCGTGTGGCGAAGCTGCCGATCCACAGCGCTTCAAAGGATTTCTGCAACGGCTCGATCAGCGGCCCGATCTCCTCGACGACGGCGCCGAGCTCTTCGAAGCGCTTGGCGGCGGCAGCGACCAGCGCGCGCACCTCGGGGTCGGCCTTGATGTGACCGAACTCGAGGCTGAGGCCGAGTTTCAGCCCGCGCACGCCGTCCTCCAGCCCGATCGTGTAGTCGCGCGGATCGGCCGGTAGCGAGCGCCAGTCGCGCGGGTCGGGACCGGCCAGCGCGTTCAGGGCCAGCGCCGTGTCGCGCACGGTGCGCGACAGCACGCCCTGGCTCACCACGTCGGCGAAGGCCGAGTCGGCGGGATACTGCGCGATACGGCCGTAGGAGGGTTTTAGCCCGACCAGGCCAGTGTGCGCGGCCGGAATGCGGATCGAGCCGCCGCCATCGTTGCCGTGATTTAATGGATTGATGCCGGCGGCGGTGAGCGACGAGGCGCCGCCCGAGGAGCCGCCGGGAGAATGTTTCAGATTCCACGGGCTGCGCGTGGTGCCCTGCAGCGGCGAATCGGTCAGCGCCTTCCAGCCGAACTCCGGCGTCGCGGTCTTGCCGAGCAGGACCATGCCCGCCTGCTGCAGCCGGTCGACGACGGGGGCGTTCTCCGTCGCCGCCGTCTCGTCGGTGGCGTGCGAGCCGTAGCGCGTCGGCCAGCCCTTGACCGGCGTTGTGTCCTTGATCGAGGTCGGTACGCCGTCGAGCGGCGACAGCGGGACACCCTTCTGCCAGCGCTCCTGCGAGGCCTGCGCCGCGGCGCGCGCGCCTGCGTCGTCGATCAGGACGAAGGCATTGAGGTGAGGCTGCAGCTGCACTGCACGCGCCAGCATCGCCTCGACGGCATCGACCGGCGAGAGTTCGCGACGGGCGTAAAGCGCCGTGAGTTGCGCGGCGGAGAGCCAGGCGAGCGAGCGATCGGACATGCGTTCTTTCGATTCGGGTGGCTTTTAAGGCGCCGGAGTAAGCCTCGATTCTTCAATTGATACAACCATGCGGCTGAACGCGTCGCCAAAAGACGTATTCTTCGAACGCAGGAACGATCGAGGGTCTTCGTCATGGAAGATGCCATCTACTACGCCACGATTGCCGCGGTGATCGTCTTCGGCCTGTATGGCGGCAAGCGTCTGGCCCGCTCGATGGGCCAGGCCGTGTTGATCGGCCTG
>DASZJU010000005.1:0-8180 GCA_035947815.1 Reyranella sp. | reverse complement strand
GCGCAGCATCATCAGGATGCCCTGCTGCACGACGCCGGTGAGCGTGGCCCTGGTCCAGGTGACCCAAGTGCGCGTCCGCCATCGCGCCAGGACTTGACCAAAGCGCGAGTCCTCGCGGGTTTCCGCGCCGAACGCCTTGACGACAGGATTGCAGCTCACGGCGTCGGCCAGCGCGCCGCCCAGGCGGCTGTCCCATGCATTGGAACGCCGCGTCGCGGGCGTGACGTAGTCGAGCGACAGCTTCACCGTGACGGCCACGTAGAGAACGGTGCCGACGCCAACGGCGAGCCCCATCGGCGGCCAATGCCAGCCGAACAGGAAAGTCGCGCCAACAAGTACGACGAGCGACGGCCACAGCGCCACGAGCACCGTGTCGTTCAGCATGTCGAAGGCCCACATGCCGCGGCTCAGCTTGCGCACCGTGGCGCCGGCGAAGCTGTTGGCATGCCAATCGGTGGCGAAGCGCTGCACGCGCCAGAAGGTCTCGTGAGCCACCTCGCTCATCATGCGCAAGGTGAAGCGTATGATGCCCTTGAACAGGCCCCAGCGCAGGACCACCAGGGCAACGCCTAGGCCGAGGATCGCGGCGAACGCCCTGAGCGCGTCCAACACCGCGGCATCGCGCGGCCGCGCCGGATCGGCCAGGGAGTCGACCATCTGCCCGGCAAAGATCGGCAAGGCGAGCTCGGCCGTCGCGATCAGCACCAGGCCAGCCGCCATGGCCAGCGCCAGGCGCCATTGCCGGCGCCATCGGTCGGCGACGAACCGAATCGTCCGGAAGAACGGATCTTTTCCTCGCCCAGTTCTGCGAGAAGTCATTGTTCGATGCCTCGCCCACGAAGGGGCGATGGCTCCTCAAAGGGTCGTTCGACCGCATGCCGGGATGAAGCGCGGCGGCGTCCGACGACGTGAATGGTCAGTAAGACGGAAAGAGGCGGACCGCTCGATGGCGGCCGCGGCCGGACCTAATGCTCGAAGCGCTCGAGGTCCGATACGCAGCCGACGGGAGCGGTGGCGTTGCGCATGATTGAAAACATCAACGTCTCCCTGGCTGGGGTTGTATCAAGGGCGCGCACCCTAAAATCGGAGGCGCCTGGAGGCAAGGGCGGCTCGATGATTTCCTGATCGAGGCTGTCGCACTGTGGCGCCAACGCCACAGCGCCTCGCAGCCCCAATCTTTCTGTCCCAGATCTGTGAGCCGGACTATTTTCAGGATATCGAAACCGAGCCTGCCGTCATGGTCACCTTATGAAACCGAAAAGTGAATTCACGATCGTTTTTGATCAGGCCGGGGGCGACGAGGCGCAGTTCGTGCGCGACAAGCTCGACTTCTTCAATGTCGGCGTTACCGGCGAGTCGACCTATTACCCGGTGCACTTCTTCCTGAAGAACGAACGCGACGAGGTGATGGGCGGCCTGCTGGGTAGTGTCTGGGGTGGCTGGCTGCACATCACCTATCTCTGGATGGACGAGGCCGTGCGCGGCAAGCGCTGGGCGACCAGGCTGATGGACCAGGCCGAAGCCTATGCGCGCGAGCGCAAGTGCCATTCGGTGGAGCTCGACACCCACTCCTTCCAGGCGCGCCCCTTCTACGAAAAGCGCGGCTACGAGGTCTTCGGCACGCTTGACGACTATCCCAAGGGTCACAAGAAGTTCTTCCTGAAGAAGAAGCTGTAGGGCGATTGCCACGGCATGAGATCCTTCGCTTCGCTCAGGATGACAAATTAGGTTGTCGTCCTGAGCGAAGCGAAGGACCTCATCGCCGCTACTTCACGCCCAGTTCGCGCAACCTCTTGTCGAGCGCCAGCAGGTCGAGCCAGCTTTGCCGCTTACTCGCGGGCGTGCGCAGCAGGTAGGCGGGATGGAAGGTGGGGAGCGTCGGCACCTCGCTGCCGTCGTCGAGGCGCACGCTGGTCCATTTGCCGCGCATCCGCATGATGCCCTCGGTCGTGTCGAGGACGGCCTTGGCCGCCGTCCCGCCGGCCAGCACCAGCACCTTGGGCCGCGCCAGCTCGATGTGACGGCGCGTGAAAGCGAGGCAAATCGCCTGCTCGGCCAGGGTCGGCGTGCGGTTGCCGGGCGGCCGCCAGAATAGAATGTTGGTGATGTAGAGATCGCGCTCGCGGCTCATGCCGATGGCGTCGAACATGCGGTCCATCAGCTGGCCGCTCACGCCCACGAAGGGTTTGCCCAGCCGGTCCTCGTCGGCGCCCGGCGCCTCGCCCACCACCATGACCGGCGCACCGGCCACGCCGTCGGCGAACACGGTGTGCTTGGCCGTGCGCTTGATCGCGCAGCCCTCGAAGGCGCGGATGGCCGCTTCGAGATCGGCGATGGTCGTGCAGCGCCGCGCCAGCTCGCGCGCATCCTCGACGAGCTGCGGCGATTCGAGCGGCACTGGCGCGCGGGCGGGAAACGGTGTCGCCGGCCGGATCGGCGTCGGTGCGGCGGGGCGCTGCGCGATCGCCGACTCGGGCGCACTTGCCACTGCCCTGGCCGCTGTCGGAAGCGGCGCCGCGAAGCGGTCGATCGCTTCCTCGCCGATGGTCTCGTCGAGGCCGTTGTCGACGTACCATTTCAGCAGCGCGGCGAGATCCTCACGCGCGATCGCAGGCCCGGTCATTGCAGGCGTTTCAGGAAGGCGCCAAGGATCGGCGCCCACAGGGCTGCATCGGCATGGCTCGCCATGTGGCCCTTGTTGGTCGGCAGTTCAACGTAAGTGATGTCGATGCCGGCTTTGCGCATGTCGCTCACGTAACCCGGGCTCAGCGCGATATCGAACAGCTTGTCGGAAGGCGACTGCACGTAGAGGACCTTGGTGCCTTTGAGCTTGGCGTAGTCGCCCGTGATGTCGAATGAGCCGATCGCCTTGCGCAGGGTCACCATGGAATGGCCGTCATAGATCTGCGCCCACGCCTTGGCATTGGCGCGGATTGCCGCCTCGCGCGCCTTTGGATCGGGCATCGTCTCGGCCAAAATCTCGTTCTGGCCGTAGGTCATCAGGGTTTCGAAGCGCAGCTCCTCGAGCGTCCTGGCGATACCGCCGTTATCGTAGTACCAGCCGCCGTTCCAGTTGGGATCGCTCGCCAGCCGCTTCTGCAGCGCCTCCAGCCGGTCGAGCCCGGCCGGCGAGCGCGGCGCCGTCACCGACGGCACGATCGCCTTCATGAAGCCGGGATAGGAGGCCGCCCACTGGAACGACTGGAAGCCGCCCATCGACGGGCCGATCACCGCTACCAGGCTCTCGAGGCCGAGCGAATCGACCAAAAGTTTTTCCGCCGACACGATGTCGCGCATGGTGATGTCGGGAAAGGTCGGCCCGTAGGGCTTGCCGGTGCGCGGGTCGGCGCAATTGGGCCCGGTGCTGCCATGCGCCGAGCCGAGCGCATTCACCGACACCACGAAGGCATGGTTCGTATCAACCGCCTTGCCCGGACCGATCAGCCCGTCGAACCAGCCGGGCGCGTCCGCGGCAACGCCGCGGCCCTGCTTGCCGGGCGCGTTGCGGCCGGCGGCGTGATGGCTTGACGTGTAGCCGTGCACCACCAGCACGGCGTTGTCGCGCGCCGGCGCCAAGCTGCCGTAGGTTTCGTACGCCAGTTCCAGAACGGGCAGCGACTGCCCGCTTTCCAGGCGAAAATCACGCGCTGTGAAGAGTTTGCTCTCGATTCCGCCGAGCTCTGCCACGGGAATACCCCTTTTCACCGGGTGGCGATCCTGCCCCCGACAGGCTATCAACACGCCAAGGATCGTCGCCGGCCGGCGGCGCGTCCATCGGTAAAAGGCATTCTAGAGCGAGACGGTGATGGCGCGCGAGTCGATGGAATATGACGTGTTGATCGTAGGCGGCGGCCCGGCCGGGCTGTCGGCGGCGATCCGTCTAAAACAGCTCGCGGCCGAGCGTAACCACGAAGTGTCGGTCTGCCTGATCGAGAAGGGCTCGGAGATCGGCGCCCACATCCTGTCGGGCGCCGTGATCGATCCGATCGGGCTGAACGAGCTCCTGCCCGACTGGAAGGAGAAGGGCGCGCCGGTCGAGACCCAGGTGAGCGACGACCAGTTCCTGTTCTTCTCCAGGACCGGCTCCTTTCGCTTCCCCAATTTCCTGATGCCGCGGCTGATGTACAACCACGGCAACTACATCGTGAGCCTGGGCGAGCTCTGCCGCTGGCTCGGCCAGCAGGCCGAGGCGCTGGGCGTGGAAATCTATCCGGGCTTCGCCGGCGCCGAGATGCTCTACAACGAGGACGGCTCGGTGCGCGGCGTCGGCACGGGCGACATGGGCATCGGCAAGGATGGCAAGCACAAGGCGAACTACACGCCGGGCATGGATCTGCTGGCCAAGTACACGCTGATCGCCGAGGGCGTGCGCGGCTCGCTCGCCAAGCAGCTGATGGCCAAGTTCGACCTGCGCGACGGCGTCGATCCGCAGAAGTTCGGCATCGGGCTCAAGGAGCTATGGCAGGTCGAGCCGGCCAAATTCAAGAAGGGCCTGGTGGTGCATTCGCAGGGCTGGCCGCTCAGCGAGACCAACAGCCACGGCGGCTCCTTCATGTACCATTTCGGCGACAACCTCGTTTCCATCGGCTTCGTGGTTCACCTGGAATACGAGAACCCGTACCTCTCGCCGTTCGACGAGTTCCAGCGCTTCAAGATCCATCCCGAGGTCGCCAAGTACCTGCAGGGCGGCAAGCGCCTGGCCTACGGCTCGCGCGCCATCAACGAGGGCGGCGTGCAGTCGGTGCCCAAGCTCGTCTTCCCGGGCGGCGCGCTGATCGGCTGCTCGGCGGGGTTCGTGAACCTGCCGCGCATCAAGGGCAGCCACAACGCGATCAAGAGCGGCATGCTGGCGGCCGAGGCCGCGTTCGAGGCGCTGGCGGCGGGCAAGACCGGCGGCGACGAGCTGATCGCCTATCCGGTGAAGCTGAAGGCGTCGTGGATCTGGAAGGACCTCGACAAGGTGCGCAACGTCAAGCCTGCGCTCAAATGGGGCACCATGCTGGGCACGCTCTATGGCGGCATGGACATGTGGCTGCACGATCTCGGCATCCGCGTGCCGTGGACGATGCATCACAAGAAGGCTGACCACGAATGCCTGCGGCCGGCCGCCGAGTTCCAGCCCATCCAGTATCCCAAGCCGGACGGCGTGCTGTCCTTCGACAAGCTCTCCTCGGTGTTCCTCTCGAACACCAACCATGAGGAGGACCAGCCGGTTCATCTCAAGCTGCGCGATCCATCGATCCCCATCGCGGTCAACCTGCCGCTCTATGCCGAGCCTGCGCAACGCTACTGCCCGGCCGGCGTTTATGAGGTGGTGACTGCCGACAATGGCCAGCCGCGTTTCCAGATCAACGCGCAGAACTGCGTCCATTGCAAAACCTGCGACATCAAGGATCCGGCACAGAATATCGATTGGACCGTGCCCGAAGGCGGCGGCGGTCCCAACTATCCCAACATGTGAGCTCCATGCGACGCACACCCCTCGCGCTGCTCTCGGCAGCGCTGCTCCTCATCCTCCCCGCGATCGGCCCCACGATCGGCAACGCCCAGCAGGGCGGGACCACGTCACCCGCCAAACCGCCGGTGCAGCGCGGCCCGCAGACGGCCGCGCAGCCGCCGTTGATCCCGCTCGACGGCCGCTATCTCGCGGCGCGGGTGGCCGAGCAGGATCACGACTACGACGCCGCCGCCGACCAGATCGACCTCGCGCTCGCCCAGACGCCGGACGATCCGGAGCTGCTCTACTCTGCCTTCCGGCTGCGCATCTACGCCGGCCGCCTCGATGCCGCGGCGCAGCTCGCGCCGCAGGTGCTGGCGACCCGGCCGGGCGACGGCTTCGCCAACCTCGTGCTGGCGGTGCAGGCGATCAAGAAGGGCGACTATCGCGCGGCCGAGCGGCAGATCGACAACATCGGCCCGGAGAACCAGCTCGGTCCGCTGCGCGAATACGTGCTGGCCTGGCTCAAGGCCGGCGAGAAGGAGTTCCCTGCAGCGCGCGCCCACCTCGCCAAGCTCAAGCCCGCCGCGGGCGAGCGTGCCGAGGCGCCGGCCCTGGTGATCGAAGCGCAAATCGACGAGATGGCGGGCGACAAGGCCGCCGCCGAAGCCAAGTACCGCCACGCTGTCTCGCTCGATCCCAGCGGCTTGCGCACCACGGTCGCGGTCGCCGAGGGCCTGCGCCGGCTGGGCAAGGCCGACGATGCCCGCCAGCTCCTGAAGACCTATGGCGAGAAGTACAGCGACGCCGTGGTCATGGACGGGCTGATCGGCCCCAATGCGCCGGCGCCCAAGCCGCCCACGGCCGCCTCGGGTATCTCCGAGATCCTGTTCGACATCGGCGGCATCCTGGCCTCCGACCAGCGCAATCCGCGCTCCGATCTCGGGCTGATCTTCTACCAGCTCGCCGCCAGCCTCAGGCCCGAGCACGACTTCGCCTGGTTGATGATCTCGGGTCTTTACGAACAGTTCCAGCTCATCCCCAAGGCCATCGCCGCGCTTGGCAAGATCGGGCCCGGTTCGCCGCTCTACTGGCAGGCGAGGTTGCGGATCGCCGCCCTCGACGCCCAGCAGGAGAAGTTCGACCAGGCCATCAGCCAGCTGCGCACGCTGGTCGCCGAGAAGCCCGACCGCATCGACGCAGCGCTCACGCTCGCCGACCTGCTGCGCAGCAAGGAGCGCTATGCCGAGGCCGTGCAGGCCTACGACACCGCGATCCAGCGGCTGCACAACATCGAGGAGCGCCACTGGTCGGTGTTCTTCGGCCGCGGCATCGTCGAGGAGCGCCTCAAGCAATGGCCCAAGGCCGAGGCCGACATGAAGAAGGCGCTCGAGCTCTCGCCCGAGCAGCCGCACGTGCTGAACTATCTCGGCTACAGCTGGATCGACCAGGGCCTGCATCTCGACGAAGGCATGAAGATGCTGGAGCGGGCGACGGAGCTCAGGCCCGACGACGGGGCGATCACCGATTCGGTCGGCTGGGCCTTCTACCGGCTCGGCCAGTACGACAAGGCCGTCGAGTGGCTCGAGCGCGCGATCGAGCAGAAGGGCGACGATGCCACCATCATCGAGCATCTGGGCGACGCCTACTGGCATGTCGGCCGCCTGCGCGAGGCGCGCTTCCAGTGGGAACGGGCGCTCAACCAGAAGCCCGACAAGGATCGCTTGCCGGTGATCAAGGACAAGCTCGCCAACGGGCTGAGTGTGGCCAACGACAAGCCGACCGTCTACGAAAGGGCCGCCGACACCAAGCAGGGCGGCTGAGCCCGCGTCGATGCCGGGCGCTGCGGTGCGGCCTGCGCACGCCAAGGTCAATCTCTGGCTGAATGTCGTCGGCCGCAGGAGCGACGGCTACCATCTGCTCGAGTCCCTGGTCGCCTTCGTCGACCTCGCCGACACGCTCGACGTGCAGCCCTCCGACCGTCTGTCGCTCGAGCTCGCCGGGCCGCAGGCGGCAGGCCTAGCGGGCGATCCGGCCAATCTCGTGCTGAAGGCCGCGCGCCTTCTGGCCGATCGCGCCGGCGTGGCGCCGCTGGCGGCGATCCGGCTCGGCAAGCACATCCCGGTGGCGGCGGGTCTCGGCGGCGGATCGGCCGATGCTGCCGCGGCGTTGCGCGCGCTCAGCGCCCTGTGGCGCGTCGCCCTGCCGGAAGAGGAGCTGTTCGATCTTGCAGCATCCCTGGGCGCCGACGTGCCGATGTGCCTGGCCGGCCGCACCGCGCTGGTGTCGGGGATCGGCGAGCGCCTGCAGGCGGCGCCGGCGCTGCCGCCGGCCGCCATCCTGCTGGCCAATCCCGGCACCGCGCTGCCCACGCGCGACGTCTTCGAAGCACGCCGCGGTCCGTTCTCGACCGCCGTGCCGGTGACGCAGCCGTGGCGAGGCCTGCCGGAATTCGTGGCCAACCTTGCCCGGCGCGGCAACGATCTCAGCGCGGCCGCGATTTCGCTGCGCCCGGCGATCGCCGAGGTGCTGGCCTTCCTGCGCAACAGCCGCGGCGCGCGCTACGCCGCCATGAGCGGCAGCGGCGCCACCTGCTTTGCCCTCTACGACTCGCCCGACGCCGCGCAGCGGGCGAGCGCCTCGATGCCGCCCGACTGGTGGCGCCACGTGGGGACGTTGATCTAGATCGTTTGGATCATGTCATTGCTGGGGGCGCGCCACTCCAGTGGCGCGTCTTTTCATG
>DASZJU010000004.1:0-6716 GCA_035947815.1 Reyranella sp. | reverse complement strand
CGGTCCTGGAGCCTGGGCGAGCGCGGGCAGAGCAAGGCAAAGCA
The DNA here is from genome assembly GCA_035947815.1 of Reyranella sp. Lineage (GTDB taxonomy): Bacteria > Pseudomonadota > Alphaproteobacteria > Reyranellales > Reyranellaceae > Reyranella. The sequence goes on along the minus strand of DASZJU010000004.1, from coordinate 6,672 downwards.
GGATCAGAATGGCCACTATTTTGCGCATTGCGTTCAGGACCTCAGCCTGTCTGCGCCCGCTCCTGCTGGATCTTCATCCGGCAGAGCGCGATCGCCTTTTGCGCCGTGCCCGCCTGCTTGGACGACGGTTCGAGCTCGAGGAAGCGTTCCCAGGCGGCGAGCGCCTCGCTGCAGCGCTCGAGCCTGGTGAGCAGCAGCGCCAGGTTGTAGTGGGCGTCGGCATAGCCGGGCTCGGCCTGCACGGCGCGGCGGTACTGGGCGACGGCGAGATCGGCCTGCTGGTCGTCCTCGGCCGCCTGGGCGAGGTTGTACCAGGCCTCGGCAAACGCGGGGTCGCGCGCCACCGCGATCTGCCAGGCCACCTTGGCCTCGGTCGCCCGGCCCTGCGCCTGGAACACGTTGCCGAGATTGAAGGGCAGCACCGGATCGGCTGAATCGGCGCGCATGGCCGTGGTGTAGAGGCTCTCGGCCGTGGCGTGATCGCCGCGTTCGTCCGCCTCTTCCGCCTCGACCAGAAGATCGTCGAGGCTGCGCGCCTTCTGCTCCGGGCGCATCGGCAGGCGCATGGTGAGCTGGCCCGAGAGCTCGGCGAGCTGCCCCGCGATCTCGCGCACCAGCGCGCCCGACGGACCCTCGGTGAGCCGCGCCTCGGCGAGATGGCCGCCGCGCCGGCGCAGCGATATCGACGCTTCGAGCACGTCGCTGAGCGCCACGCCGCGCTTCAGCAGCCGCGCGGCCTCGCGGGCCGCCACGAGGTCGCGGTAGGCGAAGCGCTCGTCGACTGGCTCGAGCACGTCGAACAGCATCAGGCAGGCGAGCAGATTGGACGTGAGGCCGGCGAGGCGTTCGACCTCGGCCCGTTCCAGGCTGCGCTCGACCGCCGGCGGCGGCTCGAGCAGGCCGAGCCCGCGGCGCAGCACGTTCTCGCTGATCAGCGCCGCCGTCGCCGGCAGGCCGGCCGGAAGCTGCACGCGGCCGTCGTCGAGCGCGCGGGCACTGGCCGAATGGCCGAAGGCGATCATCGTCACGCGCGCACCCGGCCGCGTCGCGAGCTTGGCCCCATGGACGCGCACGAGCCGGTCGAGACGCCGGCGCGTCAGGCCGTGCAGGCGGCCGACCAGGAAGAGCGTCTGCCCATGGAGGGGATCGGCGAGAGGCAATCCCGCCTCCGGCCTCAGCGCGCCGCCTTGCGCGCGCCGGTCTTGCGCGCCGTCGTCTTGCGCGCCGGTTCGGCCGCCTCTGCCGTTTTCTTGCTCGGCGCGCGCGGCCGGCGGTCGGCGCCCGCCTGCAGGCTGCGTTTCAGCGCGTCCATGATGTCGACGACGTTGTTGGGCTCGGCCGTCTCGGGCACCGCGAAGCTCTGCCCCGCCTGCTTGGCCTGCAGCATGGCGGTGACGGCTTCCTCGTAGCGGTCGGCGAAGCTGTCGGGCTCGAAGTGCCCGGACATGCGGCCGATGATCTCCTGGGCGATGTCGAGCATCGCCGGCGCCACCTTCCGCTCGCTGATGCCCTCGAAATATTCGGCATCTTGCCGCACCTCGTAGGGATAGCGCAGCGTCGTCGCCAGCATGCCGGGCCCACGCGGCTGCAGCATCAGCAGGCGCTCGCGCCGGCTCAGAACGACGCGGCCGATGCCGGCCACCTTCTTCTTCGCCATCGCCTCACGGATCACGGCGAAGGCCTCCTCGGCCATCTTGCCGTCGGGCGCGAGATAGTAGGGGCTGTCGAGGTAGATCCCGTCGATCTCGGCAGCCGGCACGAAGGTCTCGATCTCGAGGGTCTTGGTGCTCTCGATCCTGAGCGCCTCGAGGTCGCTATCCTCGACCATGACGTACTGGCCCTTGGCGACCTGGTAGCCTTTTACGCGGTCGGCCGTGTCGACCGGCTCGCCGCTCACCGAATCGACCAGGTTCTGCTTCAGGCGATTGCCGGTCTTGCGGTTCAGCGTGTTGAACGACACCCGTTCCGACGACGAAGAGGCGTTGTAGAGCGCCACCCCGCAAGAGACGAGCGACAGCTTGAGATAGCCTTTCCACGAGGAACGCGGCATTGGAAGACTCCCGGATACAAGGTAGCGGCTATTTTAGTTCAAGCGCGGTTCAGGTCCAACCGCGCCGCAAAGGCAGCTAGCTGAAGTGGATCTCCGAGAAGTCGATCCAGATCAGCAGCCTGTCATAGAGAACCCGATAGCGATCGTCACAGAGGTAGGCGCGCTCGGGGGAGAGGCTGGGTGAGGGGGTTACACCCGTCGCTGCCACCTCACCTAACCTCTCCCCCTGCCGGGCAGGGCTATCGCATATGGTGATTCCGTCGTCTCGACCGGAGCGCGAAGCGCGGAGCGGAGAGACCTTCTCTCCACGACAAGCGGCTTATCGTGGAGAGAAGGTCTCTCCGCTCGGGCCTGCGGCCCTCGGTCGAGACGACGGGGTGTCGCCATATGCGATAGCCCTGCCCTACCGGGGGAGAGGAACAGGACGCGGTACGGTTCACCTTTTCGGACTACGCTCTGGCCAGGCGCACGACCTTGTCGCCGGCCAGGCAAGTGATCTCCTTGCTGTCATAGCCGAGCTCGCCCAGGATCTCCTGGCCGTGCTCGCCGATCACCGGGGCGGGCGACGGCGTGCGCGAGGGCGTGGCGCTGAACTCGGCCGCCGGCTTGGGCTGGCGCACGCGGCCGATGCCGGGATGGTCGAATTCCTTGATCAGCTCGCGGGCGACGACCTGTTCGTTGGCCATGACTTCGCCGCGGCGCAGCACCGGCGCACAGGGGACGTCGGCCTCGTCGAGCCGGACCAGCCAGTCGGCGGTCGTCCGCTTGGCCAAGATATCGGCCATCAGGTGGATGCGTTCGGTGGCGTTGGCGGCACGGCCGCCCGGCGTGTTGAAGCGTTTGTCTTCGGCCAGGCCGGGCGACTCGGCGGCGCGGCAAAAGCCCTGCCATTCCGAATCCGAGATCGTTCCCACGGTCATGTAGCCGTCGAGGGTCTGGAAGATCAGATCGGGCCGGGCGTTGGGATCGGTGGCCGAGGCTTCCTGGCCAACGACCGTGTACTGCATCATGGCCTCGGGCCACAGGTAGGCGATCATGACGTCCAGCATCGCCACCTTGACGTGCTGGCCCTTGCCGGTCCTCTCGCGGGCATAGAGGGCCGAGGCCACCGCCTGGGCGGTGACGACCGAGGTCGTCTTGTCGGCGACAATGGTTCGGATCATCTGCGGTCGCCGCGTCTTGGCGTCGGCCTGAACGTCGGCAAAACCCGACAGGCCCTGGATGATCGGATCGTAGATCCGCTTGTCGGCGTAGGGGCCGCTGTCGCCGGCGCCGCTGATCGACACGTAAATCAGGCGCGGATTGAGGGCGCGCATTGCCGGCTCGCCCAGCCCCAGGCGCTCCATCACCTGGGGGCGGAAGTTCTGCACCAGCACGTCGGCCCGCGCGATCAGCTTGCGCAGGATCTCGGCTCCTTTGGGCTGCTTGATATCGAGCGCAATCGACCGCTTGCCGCGGTTGGTCGAAATGAACAAGGCCGAGAACTGGCCGGTCGGATCGACCGACTGGCGGCTGCGGCGGGTGATATCGCCACCCAGCGGCTCGACCTTGACGACATCGGCGCCCTGGTCGGCGAGGAACATCGTGGCGAACGGACCGGACACGACACTGGTGAGGTCGATGACCCGCACTCCCGACAACGGACCTGCCATGCATCACCTCCCGTTTCGTTTGTGAACGTAACACGCCGCGACGCCGCCTTCACCGTTGGAGACGTCATGACCCCGCGACCAAAACTAATCCTACCGTCCTCGGTGGATGGTTTCGTTATTGAACCTACGCTAGACTGCGGCCAGGCAAAGTCGGAGAGCGTGGACATGCGTTGGAACAAGCTTGAGGACGAGGCGTGCTCGGTGGCGCGCACCGTGTCGGTCATCGGCGACCGCTGGACGCTGTTGATCCTGCGCGACTGCTTCCTGCGCGTGCGGCGCTTCGAGGAATTCCAGGCGCGCCTCGGCGTGACCCGGCCGATCCTGGCGAGCCGGCTGCGCAAGCTTGTCAAGGATTTCGTGCTGGCCAAGGTGCCCTACCAGGAACGGCCGCTGCGCTACGAATACCGGCTGACGCAAAAAGGCCTCGATCTCTATCCCATCGTCATGTCGATCGTGCACTGGGGCGACGTGCATATGGCGGGCAAGAAGGGCCGTCCCCTGCTGCATCAGCACGTCAATTGCGGCAAGGCCTTCGACCCGGTGATGATCTGCTCGGCGTGCGGCGAGCCGCTCAGTCCCAAGCACGTTCATGTCCTACGTGGCCCTGGCGCCACCAGTCCGCGCCACTTGCCGCCCCACCTGCAGGCTGCCGAAGCCAAGCGGCAGCGCCCGGCCCGGAGCTCGCGCAGCCAACGCTAGAAATCCGCTTGCGCGACCCGGCAAAACGAGTCAACACTTGTCAGTGTCATTTTCACACGGACACTAGATGCGAGCGAACAGACCTGTCGCGCTGCTGGTCGGTGCCGGCGACGCCATCGGCGCCGCGGTGGCCCGTCGCTTCGCGGCCGGGAAGTTTCAAGTGTGCGTCGCCCGGCGCGACGCGGCCAAGGCGCAGAAGCTGATCGACGAGGTCGCGGCGGCCGGCGGCAGCGTGCGCGCCTTCAGCGTCGATGCCCGCCAAGAGGGCGAGATCCAGGCCCTGTTCGCCACCGTCGAGCGCGACGTCGGGCCCATAGAAGTCTGTCTCTACAATGCCGGCTCGAACGTCAACACGCCGCTCGTCGAGACGACCGGCACGCTGTTCCGCAAGGCCTGGGAGCTCGCCTGCTACGGCGGCTTCCTCACCGGTCGCGAAGCCGCGCGCTACATGGTGCCGCGGGGCAAGGGCACCATCCTGTTCACCGGCGCCACCGCGAGCCTGCGCGGCGGGCCGGGCTTTGCCGCCTTCGCCTCGGCAAAGTTCGGCTTGCGCGCGGTGGCACAGTCGATGGCGCGCGAGCTTGGCCCCAAGAACGTCCACGTTGCCCATCTCGTGATCGACGGCGGGGTGGACAGCGAAGCGATCCGCAAGCGCCTGCGCGCCCGTCTCGGCGATGCCGTCGATTCCCTTCCGGCCGACAGCCTGATCCAGACGCGATCGATTGCCGACGCCTACTGGAGCCTGCACGTCCAGCCGCGCAACGCCTGGACCCACGAGCTGGATCTGCGTCCCGCCATCGAGAAGTGGTGAGGAGAGGTGGTGACATGACCAACGATCCGCCGCGGCTCATTCTATGGGGCGTCAGCACCAGCCGCACGCTGCGCGCCCTGTGGGCGCTGCACGAACTCGCGCTCGACTACACGGCGCGCCCGATCCAGCCGCGCACCGGCGAGACCAAGAGCGCTGAATTCACCCGCATAAATCCCCGGCAGAAGATTCCCGTGTTGCAGGACGGCGACTTCACCATCGCCGAAAGCCCGGCCATCATCGTCTACCTGTCCGAGACTTACGGCACGGCCGAAAACCGCCTGGTCCCGACCGATCCAAGACAGCGCGCCCAATGGTTGGAATGGTGCTTCCATATCGCCATGGAGCTCGATGCCAGCAGCCTCTACGTCATGCGGCGCCACCGCGACCTCAAGCACATCTACGGCGAGGCGCCGGCGGCGGTCGAGAGCGCCAGCGAATATTTCCAGACCCAGCTGCGCCATGCGGTGCACGCCTTGAGCGACGGCCGGACTTTCCTGGTCGGCGATCGCTTCACCAGTGCCGACATGCTGCTCACCACCTGCCTGGTGTGGGCCATCGCCTATGGCGTCCCCGTGCCGCCGGTGTGCTGCGACTATGCCGCTCGCATCGCCACACGGCCGGCCTACCAGGCAGCCCTGCGCGCCAACCTGCCCAGGCCTCCTTCGACGCCGGAGATCGTGCAATGACTGGAACGGTACGCACCGAAGTCGACGGCCGGATCTGCCGGATCGTCGTCGACAATGCGGCGAAGAAGAACGCCTTCACGCCCGACATGATGGCTGAGCTCTCGAACGCCTTCACGGCGTTCGACGCCGCCGACGCGCTCTGGGTCGCCGTGCTGGCCTTTGCCGGCGACCACACGACAGCCGGGCTCGACATGCCGATTTGCTTTACAAAACGTTCGCGACTGAAGGTGCTGCCGTCATCACGGCGTGGAACCCCTACAGTAAGCCTAGGTCCAATGATAGGACCGTAGCAGCGCAGGATTGGTTGATCGCCGAGCTGGATCGCAGAAGCCTCCGGCATCAACCCGGCCACGGGGCCGATCCTGATTGAAATTGGCCGCCAGAGGATAGTCGGCTTGTCCTCGGGATCGATTTCGCAACAGCGGAGACACTTGGAAAACAGTTCGATCAAAATGGCATCGTCTGGGCGACTTCTGATGCCGTCCCGAGACTGATCTTGCTGCGTTAGTCTTCGGATTGCCTCCATCGAATTCCCGGCAATGCCAGATTGCCGAGAGTCGTCGTTCGCCTCCGCTGCGTCCTAGCGCTGCTCGTCCTCGCCATGCCGCTGTTCCTGCCCTATGCGGCGCTGTTCAACTCGGCCTTCTCCCGGGTGGCCTGCAAGCTGGTGACCTTCGACACCATCACCTTGCACAACGTCGCTTCACCTTCCTTGAACTCAGCTCGACAATGCCGGCGCTCAAGAACACCTTCCTGCTGGCGACGACCTCGGCG
>DASZJU010000003.1:0-4126 GCA_035947815.1 Reyranella sp. | reverse complement strand
GCGGCCAGCATCGCGATCGCTGCGAAGATGGCAAGCGGGATGGAGGTGGCGATGATGATGGTCGATCGCCAGCTGCCGAGGAACAGCAGGATCATCAGGCTGGTCAGAACGGCGGCGATCGCCGCCTCGGTAACGACTCCGCCGATCGCGTTTTCCACGAACAGCGACTGATCGCCCAGGATCGCGACGGCGAGGTTTTCGGGCAGCGACGGGCGCAGCTCATTCACCCTCTGCTTGATGCCGTCGATGATCGAGAGCGTGGAGACCGCGCCGTTCTTCAGCACCTGCAGCAGGACCGAGCGCCCGCCGTCGACATTGACGATGTTGGTCTGCGGCGGGTTGCCGTCCCTCACCTGCGCCACGTCGCGCAGGTAGACGATGGCGCCGTTGGCGGCGAATACCGGCAGGTCGGCGAGGGCGGCGAAGTCCCTGGGCGCGTTGTTGAGCTGGATGCTGTACTCGACGCTGCCGATCTTCTGCGTGCCGGCCGGCGTCAAAAGGTTCTGCGCGGCAAGCGCATTGGCGACATCGTTGGCCGACAGCCCGCGCGCCTGCATGGCGGCCGGATCGAGATCGATCTGGATCTGGCGGAACTTGCCGCCGAACGGAAACGGGATGGCCGCGCCGGGCACGGTGACCAGCGGCGTCCGCACCGTGTTGATGGCGATGTCGAACACCGCCTGCTCGGACATGCCCTTGGACGACAGCGCGAGCTGCAGGATCGGCACCGTCGCGGCGTTGTAGTTCAGGATCAGCGGCGGCGTGATGTTGGGCGGCATCCACCTGGTCACGGTCTGCGAGATCGACGTGATCTGGGCGTTGGCCGTGCGGATGTCGGTGCCGGGCTGGAAGAAGACCTTGACGATGCCCACGCCGGTGTAGGACGTGCCCTCGATGTGCTCGATGTCGTTGACGGTGGTGGTCAGCGACCGCTGGAACTGCAGCATGACGCGGCCCGACATCTCGTCGGGCGACAGCCCGGTGTACTGCCAGACGACGGCGATGATGGGGATGCGGATTTCGGGGAAAATGTCAGTCGGCGTCCGGAGCGCCGCCAGCGGTCCGACGATCAGGATCAATACAGCCAGCACCACGAACGTGTAGGGCCGGGTCAACGCTATCCGTACTAGGTTCAGCATTCCCTGCCGAAAATCCGTGATTTGAGAGGCGCCGGTCCCCCAGAGACCGCACTGCAACATGGGACCATGAAGCGCCGGTTCTGTCGAGGCGATATTGGTTCTTCACCCCGATTGGTGGTGCGTTAGTGTGGCGCGGTAAGTAACGGAGCCGTGACCGGGAGGGACGAAACATGGCCGACTACGACTACGTCATAGTGGGTGCAGGCTCGGCGGGCGGCGCGCTGGCGGCTCGGCTGAGCGAGAATCCAAACAATAAGATTCTGCTGCTGGAAGCCGGCGCAGCCAGCCATCCCTACTCGCGCATGCCGCTTTCATTCGGACTGCTGATCGACAATCCCGCTGCCAACTGGTGCTACCAATCCGAACCCGAGCCCGGAACGGCCAACCGGACCATTCCCGTGCCGCGAGGAAAACTTCTGGGCGGCTCGAGCTCGATCAACGGCCTCGTCTGGGTGCGCGGCCAGCCGCTCGATTTCGACACTTGGGCGCAGATGGGCTGTCGTGGCTGGAGCTGGCGCGACGTGGCGCCGGTCTTCACCCGGATCGAGAACTTCGTCGACGGCGACGGCAGCAACGGCCGCGGCACTGCAGGCCCACTGAAAGTCTCGACCGTGCCCGACCAGAACCCGCTCTATGACGCGCTGTTCGCGGCGTCCAAGGTGGCAGGCTTCAAGCTCAACCCCGACTACAACAGCGATGACCAGGAAGGTGTCGTCAAGACGCAGACCTCGATCTACAAGGGCCGGCGCATGAGCGTGGCCCATTGCTACATCAGGCCGGCGATGAAACACGCCAACCTGCATGTCGTCACCAACGCCATGACCTTGCGCGTTGTGCTCGAGGGCAAGCGTTGCGCGGGCGTCGAGTACGAAAAGGACGGCAAGGTCGTGCAAGCCCGCGCGAGAGAGACCATCCTGTCGGCCGGCGGCGTCGCCAGTCCGCAGATCCTGGAGCTTTCGGGCATCGGCCAGCCTGAGCTTCTGAAGAGGCACGGCATCGAAGTGAAGCACGAGCTCCGCGCCGTGGGCGAGAATTTCCGCGACCACATCAACGCCCGCATCATCTGGAAGGTGAAGGACGCGCGCGTGTCCTACAACCATATGGCGCGCGGGTTGGGCTCGGTCATCCAGATGACGAAATACCTCGCGACCGGCGGCGGCTTCATGAGCCTGCCGTCGGCGCCGCTGCTCGCCTTCCTGAAGACGCGGCCCGAGCTCGCGACACCCGACGTGCAGATGCACCTCGTGCCCTATTCGATCAAGGATCCCAAGACGCGCAAGCTGCAGGACTTCCCGTCGATGACGATCTCCTGCTACCAGCTCCGGCCCGAGAGCCTGGGCTCGATCCACATCCGCTCGGCCGATCCCAAGGCGCAGCCGGCGATCCGCTTCAATTTCCTGGCCGATTCCATCGACCAGCAGGCCATGATCAGCGGCTTCGGCATGATGCGGAGGATCGTCAATGCGGCGCCGATGGACGTCTATCGCGGCGAGGAGTTCTCGCCTGGCCCCTCCGTCAACAGTGACGAGGAAATCCTGACCTGGATCAGGAACAACTCGCAGACCGCCTATCACCCGATCGGCACCTGCCGCATGGGGCCGGGACCGAACACCGTGGTCGACGACAAGCTCAAGGTGCATGGGCTCGAGGGACTGCGCGTCGCGGACGCCTCGATCTTCCCCACCATGCCCTCGGGCAACACCAACGCGCCCTCGATCATGGTCGGCGAGAAGGCGGCGGACATCCTGAAGGCGGCGGCGTAGCACACCGCATATCACCGTCTGATCACCACGCATGGCCGGCGTGGTGCTTATCTTGCTCTCTCTACCGCTCCGAGAGGGCATCATGAGCGCGACCGCCAAGGCCGAAGATACGATTGCCGGTCTCCCGCGTAACGGCAACTTCTACAGAGAGGCGCGGCGAACGCTGCGCTCGTTCTGCCCGCAGGCCGTACTCAACTGGCGGGAAGCGCGCTATTACGCGCGCTATGGCGAGGTCGAGCTGCACCTGCTCGAATTCCTGTGCCAGCGCCACCGGGACGCCATCGATGTCGGCGCCAATGATGGCAGCTACGTGCATTACCTGAGAAGGCACGCGCGACGGGTCATTGCCTTCGAGCCCATGCCGACTTTCGCCCGTATGTTGCGCCGCAAATTCCGGCGCGGTGTCATCGTCGAGTCCGTGGCGCTGTCCGACGCTGCCGGCACGGTGTCGCTGTGCATGCCGGTCGTCGACGGCGCTGTGGTGACCGGCTGCTCGACCATCTCTTCGGCGGCATCGGCCGTCTATCCGGCGCATCGCGCCATAGAGGTGCCGATGGACCGCCTCGACAACGTCTATGGCGGCGATGTCGGTTTCATCAAAATCGACGTCGAGGGCCATCAACAGGCCGTGCTGGACGGCGCAGTGGAAACGATCCGGCGTTGCCGGCCGCGCATGCTGGTCGAAGTGGAAGAGCGCCTGTCGCCGGGCGGATTGGCGCTCGCCAAGGCCTATTTCAAGGAGCTCGGCTATCGCGGCTACTACGTCCATGACGGAAGCCTGAAGCCGATCGATCAGTTCTCGATCGCCCACCTGCAGAAGCCATCCAACCTGCCCGAGCTGACCGCGCCGCTCGAGCAGCGCCAGCGGTTCGGGCAGTATCTCTACAATTTCATCTTCCTGCCGCCAGACGAGCCGACCGAGACACCGCGTCGGCTGTCCGATCGGCTGTCCCGGCTCTGACCCGCCTGCCGGTCGCGCCGCGCATGTGCGCCACGAGATGGCGACCGATGCGGTCCCAGTCGAAGCGGTCGGCACAGGCCGCGTAGGCGCGTTCCTGCCGCGCATTGAGGCCGGCAAAATCGTCGATCAACGCCACCACGCCCTCGGCCAGCGCGCTGTGGCTGTCGAACAGGCCGATGCTGCGTCCGTCCTCCAGCGGCATGCCCGGCAGGGCGATCCGCATCGCCAGGATGGGCAGGCGGTTGAACACATAATCCAGGCCT
>DASZJU010000002.1:0-21761 GCA_035947815.1 Reyranella sp. | reverse complement strand
GACTACGCCATGGTGAGCACGATGCGACGCGCCGACGCCATGGGCGTGAGCGCCAACCGCATCACGCTGTTGCGCGACAGCAATGGCGACGGCGTGGCGGAAACCCGACACGTGTTCCTGGAGGGCCAGAACCAGCCCTTCGGCATGGCCCTGGTGGGCGACACCTTCTACGTCGGCAACACCGACGGCGTGGTGGCCTTCCCCTACACGGCGGGCGCCGACCGCATCACCGGCCCTGGCCGACGGCTTGTCGAGTTCAAGCCGGCCGGCCATTGGACGCGCAGCCTGCTGCTGAGCCCGGACAAGCGGAAGCTTTATGCCGGGGTCGGCTCGCTCACCAACATCGCCGAGAACGGCATGGCCGTGGAAGAAGGCCGCGCCGCCATCTACGAACTCGATCTTTCAAGCGGCAGCAGCCGCATCTTCGCCTCCGGCCTGCGCAACGCGGTCGGCACGGCCTGGGAGCCCAACACCGGCGTCCTGTGGACCGTGGTCAACGAGCGCGACGGGCTGGGCGACGAGACGCCGCCCGACTACCTGACCTCGGTCAAGGAGGGCGGCTTCTACGGCTGGCCCTATTGCTACTGGGGCCAGACGGTGGACGACCGCGTGCCGCAGGATCCGGCCATGGTCGCCAAGGCCCTCACGCCGGACTACGCGCTGGGCGGCCACACCGCGTCGCTCGGGCTGTGCTGGGTGCCGGCGGGCACGCTGCCCGGCTTTCCCGACGGCATGGCCATCGGCCAGCACGGCTCATGGAATCGCAGCACGCTCAGCGGCTACAAGCTGGTGTTCGTGCCGTTCGCGAACGGCAAACCGGCCGGACCGCCGCGCGACATTCTTTCAGGCTTCCTCGCACCGGACGAGCGCGTCTCCTATGGCAGGCCGGTCGGCGTGACGATCGGCGCCGATCGGCGCTCGCTCCTGATGGCGGACGACGTGGGTAATGTCATCTGGCGCGTGACCGGCGCGTGACGCGCGGCAGGCTATTCGGCCGGCGCTTCCGCCATCACCCGGCGCCGTTCTTCGGCTTCGAGCGACTGTTGCCGGCGGCCGAGCCACAGAGCGTTGAGCAGCCAGAGGGCCGCGACCGCGATCGCGACCAGCGACGCCGCGCGTGCGCCGACGCCGTTGAGCGGCGCCATCGCCCAGGCGCCGACCTGGTCGCCGAGGCGGTAGACGAAGGTGTCGATGAAGCCCTTGGTCTTGTAGCGGTCCTCGCGCGACACGACGGTATAGATGACTTCGCGGGTCGGCCGCGCGATCGCGTAGTCGGCGGCGCGGCGGATGATCTGGAACGCCGCGATCACGCCCAGGCTCGGCGTGAGCGCAAGCGCTGCGAAGCCCAGCATGGTCAGGGCCGGCAACAGGGCGAGCGCCAGGGCCACGCCCAGCAGCACGATGAGTCGGCCGGTGAAGAACAGCTGGAAGAGGAGGGCCAGCGAATTGACGCCGAGATCGATGCTGGCGAAGAACGAGGTTTGCGCGCCCCGGTCGGTGAAGCTGTGGCTGACGATCGCGGCCTGCTGGAAATAGACGAAGGTCGAGGTCACCGCGTAGAGCAGCAGGAACGCGCTCACCGCCAGCAGGTAGGGCGAGCGGAAGGCATGCGTGATGCCGGCCAGCACGCTGCCGCCGACCGGCTTTTCATCCGCCGAGGCCGCCGCCTGATCGCCCGGACGGTGGTGCAGGACAGGCGACAGCTTGGCCAGGCGTCCGACGCTGAACACCGCGACCTCGAGCAGCAGGGCGGCGCCCACCATCAGCATCGTCGGCGAGACATAGCGCGCCAGGCTTGCGGTGACCGCCGAGCCCACGATCGCGCCGATGGTGGCGCCGGCGGCGATGAAGCCGAACAGCCGCTTGCCCTGCTCGGGGCTGAACAGGTCGACATTGAGCTGCCAGAACACCGAGACCACGAACAGGTTGTAGACCGACGCCCAGATGAAGAAGATCCGGCCGACCCAGATCTCCTGCTCGGGGCTGACGACACGCAACGCGATCGCGAACAGCACGATGTTGAGGGCGAAGAAGCGGTAGGTGAGCGGAATGAAACGGCTGCGCGGCAGCTTCTTGACCAGGTAGGCGAACGGCAGGTTGAGCAGCACCATGCCGGCCAGCGTGCCGGTGAACAGCCACGGCAGATTGTTGACGCCGCCGGCCACGCCCATCTGGTCGCGGATCGGCCGCAGGATGTAGTAGGACGACAGCACTGCGAAGATATAGAGCCAGCACCAGCCGACGGCGCGCACCTCCTCGGGGCGCACCGCGACGATGCGCTGCAGCAGCCGGAACGCCAGTGCGGCCGCGCCGGGCGCCGACACGGGCGGATCCTGCGGGCTCAAATTCGGCGCGACCCGAACCGGCCGGCGATCCCGTTCACGTCAGGTCCGCGGCGATCTTGCGGATCTCGGCCGGCGTATGCTCGCCGCCCAGCGGCGTTCCCGGCACCAGATACTTGCCCTTCGCCGTGCCGCCGATCAGCACCGCTTCGAAGCCGAGCTCCTTGATCAGCGCGCTCGCCAGCTCGATCGCCTTCGCGTCGTCGCTGGCGATCGGCACGCCCAGCGGCTCGCCCGTGCGATGCGCCGCCTTGGCCAGGCCGCCCGAGCCGATCGCGTTGAAGGCGCGCACCACGTGAGCGCCGGGCAGCATCTTGGCCGAGGCGACGCCGGCGCCGCCCTCGTCGTTGATCTTCTTCACGAAATCTTCGCCGTCGCGCCGTGGAATCGGGTTCGAAACGTCGAAGACGAGCTGCTTGGTGGCGAGCGCCGGACCGTAATCCTTGGCGATCTGTTCCATCGCCGTATAGGGCACCGCGATCAGCACGACGTCGCCGAACGCCACCGCCTGGGCCACCGTGCCGGCCTGCGCGTTGGGGCCGGCGCTGGCGACCAGGTCTTTTAGCGAGTCGGGGTTGCGCGATGAGAACATCACCGGGTGGCCCTCCTTGGCGAACAGCGTGCCGAGCGCGCCGCCCTCGCGGCCGGCGCCGATCGTGGCGATCTTGAGCTTGGCGCCCGCCGCCTGGGACCGCGCGGCTCGCGGCGACACCGCGGCCAGCGCCAGCGCGAGGCCGCCCAGCGCCAGTCCGAAAAAGTCGCGACGATCGGGCGAGACTGCATTCGTCATGATCGGCTCCCTGGAAGGCAAAAACGCTGCGGGCGACGCTAGTCCGTCCGGCGCCCTCCCTGCAATTCACGATCATATCAGCGGCCGCCGTCGCGTGTTCGCCATATTTGACGCGATACAGCGGCACGACGTAGGGGCCCCACCACCAAGGAGGAGACAGTGAGCGCAACGACGACGTCGCTGATCATTTGCGCCGTGTTGATCGGCGGCGCCCTATCGGGTGTGCTGCTGCGCCGCCTGCTGCCCGACCATCATCTCGACGCCCATGCGAAGGATATCGTCCGGCTGGGCTGCGCTCTGATCGCAACCATCACCGGCCTGGTCCTTGGCCTGCTGATCAATTCAGGAAAGAACAGCTTCGACGCCCAGCGCGACGACATAAGGCAATTGACGGCCAAGATCGAAATGCTCGACTTCCTGCTGGATGAGTATGGTCCGCAGGCGCGGCCGGCGCGCGAGGAATTGCGCAAGGTGCTGCCCGACATGATCGACCACATTTGGGACGACGGCACGACGAAACAGAACAAACGCTTCGCCGCAACGGCGGCAGGCCACACCACCTACCGGATGATCGCAGCCCTGTCACCGACGACGGAGGCTGAGCGCATCACTCAGAACCAGGCCGTTCAACTGGCCAATACGATCCTTCAGACGCGGTTGATCCTGCACGAGCAATCGAGCACCCGCATGCCGCTGCCCTTCCTGGTGGTGCTGGTTTTCTGGCTCTACATATTGTTTGCGAGTTTCTGCCTGTTTTCGCCGCTCAACCCGACCGCCTTCGCCGCCATTGCGGTGATCGCGCTGTCGGCCTCGGGGGCGATCTTTCTCATCCTCGAATTGTACCGGCCGTTCAGCGGCCTGATGCAGATCGACAGCGAGCCGTTGCGCCAGGCCCTGACGCCGCTCGCGCCGTGAAGCGGCTCACGCCCTGTAGCCACCATCGACCGCCACTATGGCTCGGCGGTGCGGAAAGTCACAGCCACCGGCGAGCGTCCTGCTATTTCTCACGCGATAGCTGATGTCCACACCTCCCCAGGAGGAAGCCCATGAACAGTGGTCCCAGGCTTGCGGTCGGCGCGCTCGGACGGGACGTCCAGCGCGCCCAGACGATCTTCGTCATGATGAAGACGCTGGGCTTTGACCAGATCGACGGCGTGTTCGGCGCCGTCACCAGGAATGCCGTGATTGCCTTTCAGCAAGGCGCGGGGCTGGTGGCCGATGGCGTTATCGGCGACGACACCTGGCAGCGGATGCCGGCGGATCCTGACACGCCGCTCTTGCGACGCGGCGGGGTCGGCAACGCGGTGAGCGGCCTGCAGAAGGGCTTGCTCAAGTTTGGCGGCGCCGGCTCGCCGACCGATCCGGGCGCGGCGGACGGCGATTTTGGGCCACGCACCGAAGCCGCCGTGAAAGCCTACCAGGCGCAACATGCGCTGCCGAATGACGGCGTGGTCGGTCCGCGGACATGGTGGGTGCCGGCAGGCGGAGCGGGTGCGACCCTGGCGTCCCTGGCGGAATTGACGACGGCGTAGCGGGAGGGGCGCCGTCGGCTTCGACACCGGCGGGGTCGCCCGGCCGCGGCTATCGGATGGGCGGCAGACGAAGAAAGGCCCGCCCGGCTTGGGGGTCTGGGCGGGCCTTTGATCGACTGGGGCAGTGCCTCAGATCGATTGGAGCAAGCTGGGGTTGTGGGAAGCTCCATCTCCATATTCCACCAGTAGGGCCCGGCGCGGTGTGGCATTCTGGTGATCACGCGACCGACTAATTGCAGCGCGGTTGAATACAGGGCTCACGCCGCCGCGCGCACCATGTCCGCGCACTTCTCGCCGATCATGATCGTGGGCGCGTTGGTGTTGCCGGCCACGATGGACGGCATGATCGAGGCATCGGCGACGCGGAGTGCTGCGATGCCGTGAACCCGGAGCTGGGGATCGACCACCGCATCCGCCTCGCGGCCCATGCGGCAGGTCCCCACCGGGTGCAGGTTCGAGACGCCGCGCGCGCGGATATCGGCCCTGAGCTCGGCGTCGCCGGTGACCCCGGGCCCCGGCAGGATCTCCTCGACGACGAAGGGTTTCAGCGCCGGCTGCCGGGCGATTTCGCGGCAGATTTTCATGCCGTGGATGATCGCCTCGTAGTCGTAGGAGCTTTTCAGGAAATTAAACCTGATCTCCGGCGCATCAAGCGGGTCGGCGGATTTCAACCGCACCGTGCCGCGGCCATCGGGCCTGAGATGCACCGGGCTGAGGCCAAAGGCCGAGAAGGGCTGCGGCACGACGCCGAACCGATTCCTCTCCTTGATCGCCCAGGCGAACATGTTGATCTGCAGGTCCGGTCGCTCCAGCCGCCGGTCGCTGCGCACCAACGCGCCGACATACAGCCCCATGCTGGCCAACGGCCCGGTACGGCCGAGCGCATACTGGGCCCCCGCCAGTATCCGGCGCGGCAGGCTGTTGACCAGGTCGTTCATCGTCACGGGCTGGGCACAGCGATAGGCGACATAGGTGTTGAAGTGGTCGTGCAGGTGCGCGCCGACGCCCGGCATGTCCTTGATCACCGCGATGCCGTGCTGTTTCAGATGTGCGGCCGGGCCGAGGCCGGAGAGCATCAAAAGCTGCGGCGAGCCGTAGACGCCACCCGAGACGACGACCTCGCGCGTCGCCCGCGCCGTCGTGAGGCCGGCCCCCATGGAGCCAGGCGTGCGGTACTCGACGCCGACCGCGCGCCCGTCCTCGATCAGCACGCGCGTTGCATGCGCGCCCGTGGCGATCGTCAGGTTCTTGCGCTGCCTGGCGCCGCTCAAGTACGCCTTGGCGCTCGACCAGCGCCGCGCCTTGCTGATGGTTGTCTGGTAGTAGCCGACGCCTTCCTGGGTGGCGCCGTTGAAGTCCGGATTTTCCGGGATGCCGGCCTGCACCGCGGCCTCGTGCATCGCCTTGGCCAGCGTTGGCTGCCAGCGATGGTCGCTCACCTTCAGCGGCCCGCCGGTGCCGTGAAATTCGTCGGTGCCGCGCACGTTGTCCTCGGCCCGCTTGAAGTAGGGCAGCACCGAGTCGTAGTCCCAGCCTTCGCAGCCGCGTTGCCGCCATTCGTCGTAGTCGGCGGCATTGCCGCGCATGTAGACCATGCCGTTGATCGAGCTGGTGCCGCCGAGCACCTTGCCGCGCGGCTGGTACATCACGCGGTTGTTGAGTTCGGGCTCCGGTTCGCTGTCGAACATCCAGTTGACCTTCGGATTGTTGAAGGTCTTGTGGTAGCCGAGCGGAATGTGGATCCATGGATAAGTGTCGCGCGGGCCGGCTTCGAGCAGCAGCACGCGAAAGCGGCCATCCTCGCTCAGCCGCCCCGCGACGGCGCAGCCGGCGGAGCCGGCCCCGGTCACGATGAAATCGTACGAAGCCTCGCCCTGCACGCCGCCCCTCCGTGATTCCTGCGGAGCGTAGAGCGATTCGCGCGGACGCGCGACTACGATCGAGACGCTCTTCAGACGCTGCCGCGGCCGCGGATCAGGCGAACGACCAGCAGGAGGATGATTGCGCCCAGTGCCGAATAGAGGATGGCCGAGATGATGCCGGTTCCGAGGTGAATGCCCAGGCGCGGGAACAACCACGAGGCTATGAATGCACCGACAATGCCGACGACAAGATCGCCCAAAAGGCCGAAGCCGGCCCCGCGCACGACCTTGCCGGCCAGCCAGCCGGCGACGATGCCGACGACGAGAATCACCAGGATGCTTTCGGTTGACATATCCATGACATCGTCCTCCTCGTCGGCGTCCAAGGGGTCGCCTTGCCGCCTGTCTCTACTCCAACACTGCTTCCTTGGCTTGTTTCATCAGACGGAGGGCCGCCGCAACGCGGCGGATTTATAGCGCAGTCAGGTGTCCTCGGTGACGGGCTGGGCGCTGCCGCAATGGCTGCAGCGCAGGCTCGCCACGCCACGCAATCCCCGGCAGCCAGGACAAACGCCTAGCGCGAATTTCGTGATGCTGAGCCGTGCGCGGTCCGGCGTCCCAGGTGGGGCGGCAAACAGCTGTTTTAGGGCATTCAACCATTTGCAGCGCATGGTGTTCGATCATTTGCTGGGAGAAAGCGTCTCGGAACCGACGCCGGTGGTACCGATCGTCGTCCATTGGCCTATCAGCGTTCCGTCCGGCTGAAGCTGGTAGACGGCGAGGCCGGGCGTATCGCCGAGTTGGTAGGAAGCGCCGAAGGCGTTGCCTGTGAGCAGGCAGGTGCCGACCGAGCTGGAGCCTCCGGTTTGCCAACTGATCGAGCAGGTCGGTCCGTTCAAGATGATCTCCACCGTGCCCGTATAGCTCGAGCCGTCGGCGTTCGTGCCGCTGACCGAATAGGTGCCGCCGACGGTTTGTGCCAATGCTGCGCCCGCGAGGCCGGTCGCGAGCAACAGCTCGAGCATGAGGATACGCATCTACCTCTCCCTGTCGCCTGTTCAGGTCAACCGCAGCTTGGCAGCAAAAGCACCGCGGGCGAAACATCGCACTGCAGCAAACCTTCGGGCCGCCTGCTATGCCCCGGCGCATATTGAACGGCGCAAATGGCCGGCCTAGCCTGACCGCTCGGCAGTGGACGCTCGACGCTCAAGAATCGATCCACGCGTCTCCTGCACGACCAAGGAGAGGAGACACCAATGAGACGGCAAGAAACAGCTTTGGCGAAAGTGTGCCTTGTCGGCGCGATCGCGGCCGTGTTCGGCTGGGGCTCGCTGACGGTGCAGGCTCAGGAACTCAAGAAGTACGATTCCAACAACAAGAACTTCTGGGCCCATCCTCCTGACGACTGGTTCCTGGGCGACGAGACCCAGGCGCAAAAGGGGCAGGTTCCCAATCCGGGTCAGCCGCTGCCGACGCCGCCCGCGGAACTCGACAAGATTCTCGCCAAGATCAAACTGCCACCCGGCTTCAAGATCGCCGTCTGGGCGAGCGGCGTTCCCCAGGCGCG
Source organism: Reyranella sp. (assembly GCA_035947815.1). Classification (GTDB taxonomy): domain Bacteria; phylum Pseudomonadota; class Alphaproteobacteria; order Reyranellales; family Reyranellaceae; genus Reyranella. The sequence continues at coordinate 13,668 of DASZJU010000002.1, read as the reverse complement.
GCAGATGGCGATGGGAGACAAGGGCACGGTCTTCGTCGGCACCTTCGACAAGGGCACCGTTCACGCCATCACCGGGCCCGACGGCCAAAAGGTCGCCAAACCCTTCATCACCGGGCTGCGTATGCCGACAGGCGTCGCCTTTATGAATGGCGCGCTCTACGTGATCGACATCGACAAGCTCTACAAATACGACAATCCCGAAGCCAACCTCGACAAGGCGCCGGCCGCGACGGTGGTCTACGACGACATGCCGCCCTACGTGCCGCATGGCTGGAAATACCTGGTGCCCGACGGCAAGGGCTGGCTGTACGTGCCCTTCGGGCCGCCGTGCAACGTCTGCCTGCCGCCGACCAGCCTGTCGCAATATCGGCGCGTGAATCCGGCGAACGGCACCGCTGAACTGGTGGCGGTCGGCATTCGCAACAGCGTCGGCGGCGCGGTCGATCCCCGCACCGGCGACCTGTGGTTCAGCGAAAACGCCCGCGATTGGTTGGGCGACGACATGCCGAGCGACAAGCTCAACCATGTCACCAAACTGGGCGAGCATTTCGGCTATCCCTACTGCCACCAGGGCGACACCGTCGATCCGGTCTTCGGCATGGGACACAAATGTTCCGAGTTCACGCCGCCCGTGGTCAAGCTCGGCCCGCACATCGCGCCGCTCGGCATGAAGTTCTATACCGGCGACCAGTTCCCGGCCGAGTACAAGAACGGCATGTTCATCGCCGAGCATGGCTCGTGGAACCGGAACAAGAAGCTCGGCTACCGGATCGTCTTCGTCTCGGTCGACCCCGACGGCAAGAATCCCAAGGAGACCGTCTTTGCCGGCACCTGGCTCGACGACCAGAAGATCCTCGGCCGTCCCGACGATATCCTTCAGGCGCCTGACGGCTCCCTGCTGGTCGCCGACGACCAGGCGGGCGCCATCTACCGGATCAGCTACCAGAAGTAGCCGCTCTGTGCGTCCCCGCCCGCGGCAATCAAGCGGGCGGGGTCTCGTTTCAAACGGTTTGTTGAGCGCGATGTCCGCGAAGTCGAAGTCTATTGTCCGAGCCCTGGCCGCGAGTGCCCTGTTCGCCACCGTCCCGGCAGCAATGACTCCTGCAGCGGCGCAGGCTGCGCCGCCGGTCAAGCCGCCGGCGATTGCCCAGACCTGCATCGCCTGTCACGGCGCCAAAGGGATATCGTCCATCAGGAACACGCCGTCACTGGCCGGCCAGCCGGATATCTTCACCCAGTACCAGCTGGTGTTCATGCGCGACGGCGCCCGCCAAGCCGGGGTCATGCAGGCGGTCGTCAAGAACCTGACCGACGACAACATCCGCGACCTTGGCGCTTACTACGCGGCGCTGCCGCCGCCGCCCGCTCTTGCCGCCAAAAGCGATATCGCCATCGATACGGAAAAGGTCACCGGCCTCCTGACGTCGCGTCATTGCGACAGCTGTCACAAAGCGGATTTCTCCGGCCAGGGCGAGAGCGCGCGGCTGGCAGGGCAGCGGCCGGAATATCTAAAGAAGGCGCTGGTCGACTTTCGCACCGGGGTGCGGCGCGGGCGCGGGATGGGTGCCATGATCGAGGTGTCCGTCACCCTTCACGATCAGGAGATCGACATGATCGCCGCCTATCTGGCGCGCAAGCCTTGACACGTTCTTTGAATTCCACACATCATCAATGGTCCACCACAAGGGAGAACACCCATGGCTTGGAAAACGCCCCGTATTGTCGAGATCGCCGTCGGCATGGAAATCAACTCCTACGCCTGCGCCGACCTGCATCTGTAAGCGCCGCGGCCCTAAAGCCGCGGAATAGGGGAGGACGGCCGCGATGAGGGCCGTCGTCCTGGGGGCCGCTGCCGGTGGCGGGTTCCCCCAGTGGAATTCAAATGCCGAAGCCTGTCGCCGTGCGCGCGCCGGCGAGGCGGGCGTCGTGGCCCGAAGCCAGGCGTCACTTGCCATCAGTGGCGACGGTGAGCGTTGGTTCCTGATCAACGCTTCTCCCGATCTCCGCCAGCAGATCGAAGCGCGCCATATCCTTCAGCCAATCCGCGGTCTTCGCTCCTCGCCGATCGAAGGCGTCATCATCAGCGGGACGGACGTCGATGCGATCGCCGGGCTGTTGCATTTGCGCGAGCGTCAGCCTTTCACGATCTACGCCAGCGCGCGCGTGCTCGACGTCCTCGCGGCCAATCCGATCTTTGGCGTCCTGGCCGAGGATTGCGTACGCCGCGAGGCCGTGCCGCTTGGTCAGCCGTTCGAGCCCCGGCATGTCGATGGCAGCGGAAGCGGCCTCGAGGTCGAGTTGTTCGACGTTCCGGGCAAGGTTGCGCTCTACCTCGAGACAGGCGATTCGCCCGACCAACTTTCAGGCAAGCCGGGCGACACAGTCGGCGTGCAGGTGCGCGCGGACAAGCACCGGCTTCTCTACATTCCCGGTTGCGCGCAAATGACCGACACCTTGAAGCAACGCCTGGCCGGCGCGTCGGTCGTGTTGTTCGACGGCACGCTGTGGCAGGACGACGAGATGATCCGCCTCGGGCTCGGTCCGAAGACGGGACGGCGCATGGGGCACATGAGCGTGAGCGGCCCCGACGGCACCATGGCGGCCTTCCGCGACATTCCCGTGAAGCGCAAGATCCTCATTCACATCAACAATTCCAATCCGATTCTGGTCGACGAATCGGCCGAGCGCGGCCTCCTCGCGAAGGCCGGCTGGGAGGTGGCCCATGACGGGATGGAGGTCAGCCCATGACGGAGATGAGCCCCCCTGATCGGCCGCGCAGCCCGGACGAGCTCGAAGCGGAGCTGCGCGCCATCGGCGCGGAGCGCTACCATCATCTTCATCCGTTCCATGGGCTGCTGCATGGCGGCAAGCTCACGCGCCATCAGGTCCAGGCGTGGGCGCTCAACCGCTACTATTATCAGGCGATGATCCCGATCAAGGATGCCCACGCCTTGTCCAAGATGCCGACGGCGGAGCTGCGCCGTGAATGGCGCCGGCGCATCATCGACCATGACGGCGATGCCCCGGGTACCGGCGGCATCGAACGCTGGCTGAAGCTTGCCGAAGGTGTGGGCCTCGACCGTGCCTATGTGCAGTCGACCCGAGGCATCCTGCCGGGCACGCGTTTCGCGGTCGAAGCCTATGTCAACTTCGTGCGCGACCGGCCGCTGCTCGAAGGCATTGCCTCGTCGCTGACGGAGATGTTTTCGCCCGGCATCATCGCCGACCGGGTGCGCGGCATGCTGGCCGGCTATCCGTTCGTCACCGAGGAAACGCTGGCCTATTTCACCCCGCGCCTGACGCAGGCGCCGCAGGACGTGGATTTCGCGCTGGGTTATGTCAAAGCCCATGCGCGGACCCGCGCCGAGCAGGAGTCGGTTCTGGCCGCGCTGCGCTTCAAGTGCGACGTGTTGTGGACGCAATTGGATGCGCTTTATCTTGCCTATGTCGATCCCGCGATGATCCCGCCGGGCGCCTTCGTGCCGGAGTGAATCATGGAACGTCTCGAAATCTCCGCGACCAGCGTATTGCGCCTGGCGCCGCACATCGTCTTTCGCTTCGACGACACGCGGCAACGCTGGATCATGATGGCGCCCGAACGGCTGATGCTGCCCGACGAGCAGGCGGTCGAGATCCTGCAGCTCGTCGACGGCAAGACCGGCGTCGGCGCCATCATCGACGCGCTGGCGACGCGCTACACGCAGGCGCCGCGCGAGCTGATCGCCACCGACGTCACCGCCATGCTGCAGGATCTCGCGGACAAAGGATGTCTCGCCGATGCCTCCGCGCATTGACCCGCCCCTGGCGCTGCTGGCCGAGCTGACCCATCGCTGTCCGCTCAGCTGCCCGTATTGCTCCAACCCGGTCGAGCTCGAACGGGCAGCCAGCGAGCTCGCCGAAGCGGAATGGCGCCGCGTGCTGGCTGAGGCGGCGTCCCTGGGCGTCCTTCAGGTGCATTTCTCGGGCGGTGAGCCGATGGTGCGGCGCGATCTTTTGGCGCTGATCGCCGCCGCGAGCGATCACGGTCTGTACAGCAACCTCATCACCTCGGGCACGCTGGGCGGCGCCCAGGAAATCTCGGCCTTTGCCGCCGCCGGGCTGAAACATGTCCAGCTCAGCTTTCAGGATTTCGAGCCCGCGAACAACGACCGCATCGCAGGCCTCGCTGGCGCGCATGCCCGGAAGACCCGCTTTGCATCGGCTGTTCGCGCCGCCGGCTTGCCGCTCACGGTGAACATGGTCGTCCATCGGCAGAACCTGGCTGGCGTGCCCGAGATGATCGACATGGCGCTGGCCCTCGGGGCCCGCCGACTCGAGATCGCCCATGTGCAGTACTACGCCTGGGCGCTCGCCAATCGCACGGCACTCCTGCCGAGCCGCCAGCAGCTCGACGATGCGACGCGCATCGTCGAGGCGGCGCGCGCCAGGCTCAAGGGCATCCTGGCGATCGACTATGTCGTGCCGGACTATCACGGGGTGCGGCCAAAATCCTGCATGAACGGCTGGGGACGCCAGTTCCTGAATGTCACCCCCTCCGGCAAAGCCGTGCCCTGCCATGCTGCCGAGAGTTTGCCGGGCATCGACTTTCCGTCGATCCGCGACGGCAATCTTGCAGACATCTGGTATCGCTCGGATGCCTTCAATCGATTTCGCGGCACCGACTGGATGGCCGAGCCGTGCCGCAGCTGCGACCGGCGCGAGATCGACTGGGGCGGTTGCCGCTGCCAGGCCTTTCTGCTGGCCGGCGATGCCGGCCGCGCCGATCCGGTGTGCGCGCTGTCTCACGACCACGGCGTGGTCGAGGCCGCGCTGCAACAGGCGGAGAGCGCGCCACCTGCCTTCGTCTATCGCCATTTCAGTTGAGGATGGCTGATGGCGCGGCGAACGAAGAAAGCTGGCGGCTTGAGTGAGACGTCTCGATATATACCAGATAGTATAGACCGATCTGGAATTCGAATGCGGACCGCCAAGCTCTTCAAAAATGGCCGCAGCCAGGCCGTGCGGTTGCCCAAGGAGTTCCGCTTCGAGGGCGGCGAGGTGTACGTGTCGAGGCCTATGAGCTTGCCGATCCGAAGCATCCGATCAAGCGGCACAAGCCGCCGCGGCGCAAGCCATCGCCCTTGGGCTGATCGTCGTGACCAACAACGTGCGCGAATTCCGCCGGGTGCCGGGACTGCGTATAGAAAACTGGCTGAGCTGACGCTTGCAGGACGGCAACGGCGGTCGCGCGCACCGATAGACAGGATTGCCTACCGCCGGTAGGACAGGTGGATCCGATGCGCAGCGGGGGCGGCGATGATCGACACCGAGAGCGGCAGGGCGCAGACGCTGCGATTTGCGATCGATCTCATCGTCCGACTGACGCTGCTGGCCGGTATCGTCTACGGCAGCGTGCTGCTCCTCAGCCCCATCGCCGGGATGCTGCTGTGGTCGGCGATACTGGCGGTCGCCGCCCATCCCCTATTCGTGCTGCTGCGCCAGCGCCTGCATCTGTACAACGCCTTGGCAGCCTCCGTGCTGTCGCTCCTGATGCTGGTGCTGCTGTTCGTCCCCGTGGCGGTCTTGGGGGCTTCGATCGTGGACACGCTCGATCAGTATGCCCGGCACCTGCTCGCGGGCGGGGCACTGCTGCCGCCGCCGCCGGAGGCCCTGCGCGACTTGCCCCTGGTCGGCGAGCGCGTCTACGATTTTTGGCTCGACGCGTCGAAGAACGTCCATGCCTTGCTGTCGGCCCATGTCGGACAGATCGCGTCGGTCGGACGATGGATGGCTGGCATCGCCGCCGGCGTGGCGCTCGAATTGCTGCAGTTTGCCGCCGCGATCGTCGTTGCCGGCGTCGTGCTCGCCTATTCCGAACGCCTGGCGAAAACTGCCCGCCGCCTCGCCGAACGGATCGCCGGACCGCGCGGCGGGCATTTCCTCGAGATCGCTGCATCGACCATCCGCAATGTGGCGAACGGCGTGATCGGCATCGCCTTGCTGCAAGCGGCACTGCTGGGCCTTGGCATGGTGGTGGCCGGTATTCCCTTCGCCGGTGCCATCACCTTCGTCGCCCTGGTCCTGGCGATCGTGCAGATCGGTCCGAACCCGGTGATGATTCCGGTCATCATCTGGGCCTGGAGTGCGCTGCCGGTGAGCGTCGCCGCGATCTACACGGTTTACACCGTGCCGCTGCTCCTGCTCGACAATGTGCTGCGGCCGATGGTCATGGCGCGCGGCTTGCAGACACCCATGGTCGTCGTCGTGGCCGGCGTGATTTGTGGCACCCTGACCGGCGGGCTGATCGGCCTGTTCGTCGGCCCGATCGTTCTGGCGGTGTTCTACGACCTCGTACGGGCATGGCTCGAGGTGGGGCAGCCGGCGGTCGAAGCGAGCAGCGTGGAGTGAGCGATGTGGTTTGTCTTCGAAGCCGAGTATGCGACCGAGAATGGACGGGCCAACTGGAACAAGCCGGTGCCCGAGACCATGGTTTGGCACGGCCCTTATGAGACCGGCGCCGAAGCCGACGCTGTCGCGCGTGCCCGCATGTGGGCGAAGATCGATATCTACGCGCACAAGGCGCGCGCAGTGGACATGACTGTCAGGAACTGAGGGCGCGAGGCGCCGATGCGCGGATCTTTCCGTCGCGAGACCCTCAACTCGTTTTGGGAAAGAGGGAATAGACGTTTGCTATTGGATCGAAATTGGGTCGCTGAGGCGTGAAGCCGGCGAGACTCTGAACGATGTCCGTCCTCACCGTCGGCGACTGCCGGTAGTATTGATGGCTGCGGTCCGGGGCATCCAACCACGTGCTTATGTAGTCGTTGACCCCAGTGCAATCGACGAATTCGAAAATATCGGTCGGAAAGGTTTTGGTGTCCGACTTGTTCGCTGGACCGTTATAGCCCAGACGATAGTCACCGTTCGCGAGATGGCTCAAGTCCATCAATATGTCGTCGTTGTTGTAGTAGATCGTGATCTCGCGGCCGACCTTTGGCAGACCGGCCAACCGTCCGTAGTTCGGCGTCATGAAACTGGCCGCATCTTCATCCGCCGCGGCGAGGACGACCTCATCGAAGATCGGGCTGTCGAGGTGATTGTTCATTCCCAGAAAGGTCGGCACGGCGCCGGCCAGCATGTAGTTGCCCATGCTGTGGCACAGCAGGTTCATCCTTTTGGTGCCGAGCTGGTCGATTTCGGTACGCAGGGTTGCCATTTGGCCGAGGAAGTCGCCGAATTGCGCGGCGGATGCGGATGCCGCTGACTGATCCTGGTGATAGTCGTACAGGTCACCTGGAATGTTCGCCATGATGTACTGAGTTGCCGGCCAACTGAACGAGATGATGTCGAAGGTGCTGTTCTTCAGCTTTGAATAGGCCATCCATGTCTGGTTGTAGGCGGCGCGGGTGATCGAGTCCGTGAAGTTGTTGCCGGCGCCATGGACGAAAATCAGGATGTCATTGGTGGAGGCGAAGATCGGGGCGAGGTGCTGCGGGCCGAAGTTGCCTTGCACAAGCTTGTCGATGTTGGTGATCTTGCCCGAGCTCGGCGCGTTTATGTCGATTTGGTCCACGGTGGCGACGCCGCAATACAAGGCGCCGCCGGCGGCGACAGACCCTGAGCCGAAGGGAGCGAGAGGGTTGCCGCCAACTTGCGGCCTATTGGTGGCGAACAGAATGTCGACCATGGGTTTTCTCCTTATGGTTGAGTACTATTATTTGCCGAGGAAATCGAAGGCCGTTCGGGCCCGATGCGAATCAGCAGCCATTCGCCGAGAGCCATTGTCGCTCCCTTTCATCAAGGGGAATACATCTTATAGTTGTACATAACAAGAGCAGAATATTCTGTTGGATACAAATTTTCACGGGCATGCCGGAGGAAGCAGCTGCCGGTTTTATGGACCGAAACGGCGCGACGGAGGCTTGAACTAAGTTACCGAAGTCTAGACAGGGCGGCGGCGCGAGCGTTGCTCTGCCCACATACTCGCTCCTCGATGCTCGTCAGAGATGACAGGCTTCCTTTTCCCTCGCTTGTGCGGGGGGCTGCTGGCAGGTGCCTATCCGGCCACAAGAGCCTTGAGATAGGCTTCCGCGGCGGCCCGGTCCGACGCCGCGCCGGCAAAGCCGACATAGCCGTCGGGGCGGACCAGGCGGAGGTCCTCGCCGTCGCCTGAAGCGGGTGCCGCTTGCACGAGCTTCGGAAATTTCGCCGCCAGCGCGGAGACGGCGTCGGCTGGGCCGATGGCGGTGAACCGCGCCTTGCCTGGATCGGCCGGCAGGCGATCCGGCCAGCGCTCGCCGGCCTTGCGCGTGCCGGGGTGATGCGCGCCCGCAACCGTCAAGGGGCTCTCGGGATAGCCGATATCGAGCTCCGCCAGCAGGTTGGCGACGCGATGCCCGAGTTGCGGAAAGCCCAGCGCGAATTTCACCACGGTGTTGCGCAGGTCTTGGACGATCGGGTTGCGGATGATGGCGGCGTCGGTCAAACGGCTGGCGTTGCGCAGCACCATGTCGCCCACGGCGCTGCGCTCGACGGAGTAGCTGTCGAGCAGCGAAGGCTTGCAAACGTCGCCGATCACCAGGCTGAGTTTCCAGGTGAGGTTGAAGGCGTCCTGCATGCCGGTGTTCATGCCCTGGCCGCCGGCCGGGCTGTGGATGTGGGCGGCGTCGCCGGCCAGGAAGGCGCGGCCACTGCCGTATTTCGAGACCTTGCGCTCGTTGATGCGGAACGCCGCAAGCCAGTAGGCATCCTTGATGAAGATTCCATCCGTGCCGCGCAGCGTGATCAGAGATTGGATCTCCTGCAGCGTCGGATCGGCGTGATGGTCGTCGCCCTGGGCCGCCCCGAGGTCGGCGATGACCCGCCATCGTCCCTCGCTGATGGGGAAGAAGGCCAGGATGCCATCCTTGTGCCAGAAGATGTGCAGTCGATCCCCGGGATCGAGACCTGTGATGTGGCCATCCGCCAGACACCAGTCGCTGGGCTGCGTCGTGCCGTCGAAGGTGAAGCCCAGCCCGTGCCGGACGGTCGAATGGGCGCCGTCGCAGCCGACCAGCCAGTCCGCCGTCAGCGTCTCGCTCTCGCCGCTCGCCTTGCGCAGCACGGCCTGAACCTGATTGCCCTGGTCGGTGAAGCTCTCCAGCGCCACGGTGCGCTCGACCTTCACGCCGCGCTTGGCGAGCTGCTCCTCGAGGACACGTTCGGTGTCGCTCTGGGGGATCATCAGCGCGTAGGGGTAGGGGCTGTGAATGTCGTCGAGGCTGACCCGCGCGATGATGTCCTTGCCGTTGGACATCTGGGCGCCATGCGCCTGCATGCCGGCCGCCAGGAACGGCTCGACGTAGCCGGCATGGTCGAACAGCTCCAGGGTGCGGCTCCACAACACCAGGGCTTTCGACTTGTCGGTTCTTTCGGCTGATTTGTCGACGATGCGGACCGAAATGCCGTAGCGCGCGAGCTCGTTCGCCATCGTCAAGCCGATGGGGCCGGCTCCTGAGATGAGGACGTCTACCTTCGCCATCGATGGTCTCCCACCATTCGCTTCAGGGAAAATCTACCCGTCGTCCTGAGCGAAGCGAAGGACCTCATCGCCGCTTGCCAAGGGCATGAGATCCTTCGCTTCGCTCAGGATGACAGAAACGCTAAAGCGCCTTCAGGGCCTGCAGCACCTCGTCGACATGGCCGGGCACCTTCACCTTGTGCCAGACCTTGGCGACGGTGCCGGTCTTGTCGATCAGGAAGGTGGCGCGCTCGATGCCCATGTATTTGCGGCCGTAGAGGCTCTTCTCCACCCAGGTGCCGTACTTCGCGCAGATCTTGCCGTCTTCGTCCGACACCAGCGGAAAGGTGAGGCTGTATTTCTTCTTGAACTTTTCGTGCTTCTCCACGCTGTCCTTGGAGACGCCGATCACCTGTGCCTTGACCTTGGAGAAGTCGGGCAGGGAATCGCGAAAGCCACAGGCTTCGGCAGTGCAGCCCGACGTGTCGTCCTTGGGATAAAAGTAGAGCACGACCGGCTTGCCGCGCAGGTCCGACAGTTTCAGCTTCTTGCCGCCGTCGGTGGCGGCAGTGAAATCCGGTGCTTTCTTTCCTTCTTCGACGCTCATGAATCGCTCCCTTTGCCCTCGCTGCGGGGTTTCCAGCCGGCGGCGCGCGCCGGCTCCTCGACGATGTGTCGGTATATAGCACGCACCGCTTGTGTCTCCGTCGAGAGGCGCGCCAGCAATTCGCCGAGGTCGCGCGCGCCCTCGGTCGCTGCGATCAGGCGCTGCTGGCCCTCCGGCGCCCGGGTCTCGTCGAACGCCGCCTCGTCGCCGTTCAGGGTGAGCCGCAGCAGGCTCTGCACATCCGAGAAGAGCGTGCGGGCGGCGCGCAGCCGCTCGGCGTCGCCTAGCGCCAAAAGGCCGGCCGCCGCCGTGCGGCGCAGCATCTCGGCGGGATGCGGGTCGAGCAGGTCGGGCCGCTCGGCGGCGTGGCGCAGCGCCAGGTACTGCGCCACGAAGTCGATGTCGAACAGGCCGCCCCGCAGATGCTTGAAGTCCCACGGGCTCTTCGCCGGCATGTGACGGGCGATGCGGTCGCGCATGTCGGCCACGTCGCGCACCAGTGCCGCAGGATCGCGCGGCCGGCAGAGCGTCGCCTTGACGATGCCTGAAAGCCGCTCGGCCAGGCCCGGCGGTCCGTGGATCACGCGGGCGCGCGTGAGCGCCATCTGTTCCCACGTCCAGGCCGATTGCGCATGGTAGCTCTCGAAGCCCTCGAGCGAATTGGCGAGCGGTCCGGCGCGGCCGGAAGGGCGCAGCCGCATGTCGACCTCGTAGAGCCCGCCCTCGTTTGTGTGGGCGGTGAGCGCCGTCACGATCTTGGCGCTGAGCCGCGTATAATACTGGGTCGCCGGCAGCGGCTGAGGACCATCCGACGTCTCGAGACCGGAGGGAATGTCGTAGACGAAGATCAGGTCGAGGTCCGACGTCGCCGACATCTCGCGGCTGCCGAGCTTGCCCATGCCCAGCACGGCCAGCCGCTGGCCGCGGAAGCCGCCATGCATCTCGGCGAAGCGCTGTTCGACCCGATCGCACAGCGCGGCAATCGTGGCGGCCGCGATGTCGGAGTAGGCGAGGCCCGCGTCGGCCGGCCGTACGATCGCCTCGAGCTGCTGGACACCCACCTGGAAGCGCCGATCGTTGGCCCAGCGTCGCGCCAGATCGAGGATGTCCTGCTCGTGATCGACCTTGGCCAGTTGCCCCGTGAGGTCCGCCGCCATTTCCGGCGCCGAGGGTAGCGGATGGTAGAAGGCGGGCGACAGCACCGAATCGAGGAGCTGGGTGCGGCGCGCGAGATGGGCGGCGAGGCCCGGCGCGCTGCCCATGATCGCCGCGACCAGCTCGAGCAGCGCGGGGTTGGCCTTGAACAGGGAGAAAAGCTGGATGCCGGCCGGCAGGTTGCCGAGGAAGAGATCGAAGTTCAGCAGCGCCTGATCCGGCGCGGCGGTCGAGCCCAGCGCCTTCAGCAGACCGGGCATAAGCTCGGTCAGGAGTTCGCGGGCGCGCGCCGTCGCGGTGGCGCGGTAGCGGCCGTGATGCCAGCGCCGCACGATGCCCGCCGCGGCCGAGGGGTCGCGAAAGCCCAGGGTCGCCAGGGTCTCGAGCGTGCCCGGATCGTCGTCGGTGCCGGTGAACACCAGGTTGCCACCGGGGCCGGCCAGGCTCGGCGCCTCCTCGAACAGCCTTGCGTAGTGGCTTTCCACGCAATGCAGTCGGTCGAGCAGATCCTTCTGGAAGGATTGGGAATCAGGGTAGCCCAGGAAGGTGGCGATCGCCGCCACGCCCGATTCGTCGCTGGGCAGGCTGTGGGTCTGATGGTCATGGACCATCTGCAGGCGATGCTCGACCCGGCGCAGGAAGCCGTAGGCCTCGATCAGCTCGTCCGCCGCCGCCGGCGCGACATGGCCGGCAGCGGCCAGGGCACGCAGCGCCTCGCAGGTCCCGCGCAGCCTGAGCGAGGGATTGCGGCCGCCGAAGATGAGCTGCTGGGTCTGGGCGAAGAACTCGATCTCGCGGATGCCGCCGCGCCCCAGCTTGACGTTGTGGCCCAGCACTTTGACCGCGCCGCCGCCGCGATAGGCGTCGATCTGGCGCTTGATCGAATGGATGTCGTGTATGGCCGCGAAATCGAGGTGCTTGCGCCAGATATAGGGCGTGAGCTCGGCCAGGAAGGCCTCGCCGACGGCAAGGGTGCCGGCCATCGGGTGCGCCTTGATCATGGCGGCACGCTCCCAGTTCTGGCCGACGCTCTCGTAGTAGAGCTCGGCCGCCTGCACCGACATGGCCAGCGGCGTCGAGCCTGGGTCGGGACGGAGCCTCAAGTCGGTGCGGAAGATGTAGCCGTCGGCCGAGGTCTCCGACATGAGCTGCACCAGCAGCCGTGCGCCGCGCACGAAATGTCGCGACAGAAGCTCGTTGCCGGCGAGCGCCGGCGCGTCGCGGTCGTAGAGCAGGATGAGATCGATGTCGCTCGAGTAGTTGAGCTCGCCGGCGCCGAGCTTGCCCATGCCGAGCACGGTGAGCGCTGCCGCCTCGGGATCGCTGCCGATGGCGAGCTGTCCGTCGCGTGCCAGCTGGAGCAGGATCGAATCGGTGAGGGCGCCCAGGCAGCCCGCGGCGAAAGCGCTCAACTCACCGGTCACTTTGTCGAGCGGCCAGACGCCGGCGATGTCGGCGACGGCAACATTGAGCGCCAGGCGGCGCTTGAGCCGGCGCAGGCTCGTCGCCACGGCGGCGGGCGGCGCGCCCGCGCGCGCGGCGGCACGCACGGCATCGAGCTCGGTCGCGAGGTCTGAGCCAATGGCATCGGGCCCGCGACGCCATAGATCGGTCATAAAAACCGGGTTCTGTAGGGCTGTCTCGGTCAAATACGGGCTGTTGCCGAACAGGGCATCGAGCAGGGCCACTTCAGTTGGATCGTCGGGCCGCGCCGCCTTCTCGTTCCATCGCGTCCACGCCACGTCCCGCCGCTCTGGGTCGTGCGGTCGCGGCAGGCGAGTGGTCGAAAGCCAAGACATGCGATGCGTCGGTCGGGTAAGTTGTTGCAATCTGGCGGCACGCTCGCCCAAGCGTGTCGCCATCGTCAAGAAGTTGAAAGTATCGGCCTTGGTCAAGCGAACTTATCGGGTGTGTGCACGCGTAGCGGCCGGTGTCAGCCTCGCCCTGGTCGTGCTCATTGTGGTGGCAGGGCTTCGCTTGATGGCCGGCCCCGTCGACCTCGACTTTCTGAAGGCGCGGATCGTCGAGGCGGCCGATGTGCCGGGCAACGACATCACGCCCGATGCCGACCGCATTTCCCTGGAATGGGGCGGGCTCGGCGAGCCGATGCGGCTGGTTTTCACCGGGCTGCGCCTCACCAACGGCCAGCACCAGGTGATTGCCACGGCGCCCAAGGCCGCGCTCACCTTCGACCCGCGCAGCGTTTTCCAGGGCATGCTGCTGCCGACCTCGATCACCATCGAGCGGCCAACCATCGAAGCGGAAATCGACCGCGAAGGCGGCATGATGCGCCGCATCTTCTCCGATTCGAGCTCGCAGTCGCAGGGCGAGGCGGTGGCGATCCTGGTCGAGCAGCTGCTGGCCGAGCCCAACTACGAGTCGCTGATCGGCCAGCTCGATACGGTCAAGATCGAGCAGGCGAAACTCA
>DASZJU010000001.1:0-20775 GCA_035947815.1 Reyranella sp. | reverse complement strand
GCGGCGGTCGGCGTTGTAGGCATCCGACAGCAGGGTCTTCATCGGCACGTCGACGAACGCCGGATCGCCGTAGAAGGCTTCGCGGTCGGCATAGGCGAGCTTCAGGCACTCGACCTGCAGATGGATGAAATCGGGGCTGGTCGGATTCATGCCGTCGAGGTTGAAACCCTTGAGCAAGGCGAGCTGCTGCAGGACCACCGGGCCCTGCGTCCAGGGCCCCGCCTTGCAAACAGTGTACCGACCGTAGTCGTAGGTGAGCGGCGCCTCGACCGTGGCCTGCCAGTTGGCCATGTCCTGGCCCGTCAGCACGCCCTTGTTGGGCTTGCCCGAGACGTCCATCACTTCCTGGGTCCGGCAGAATTTGTCGATCGCTTCGGCCACGAAGCCCTGGCTCCAGGCTTTGCGGGCGCGCTCGATCTCGGCCTCGCGGCCGCCGCCGCCGGCTTCGGCTTCCTTCAAGAGGCGGCCATAGGTGTTACCGAGCGCTGGATTGCGGAACAGCGAGCCAGCCGCCGGCACCTTGTCGCCGGGCATGAAGACCGCCGCCGAGGTCTTCCAATGTGCGCGGAACTGCTCGGCCACGGTGGCGATGGTGGCCGAGGCGCGCTCGGCCAGCGGATGGCCGTTCAGGTGGTAGCCGATGGCAGGCGACAGCACGTCGGACAGCCGCATCGTTCCATAGCCGCGCAGGAGCAGCATATAGGCGTCGAAAGTGCCCGGAATGCAGGCGGGCAGGAGCCCGGTGCCGGGGATCAGGTCGAGGCCGAGGCCTTTGTAGTGGGCGATGGTGGCGCCGGCGGGCATCGAGCCCTGGCCACAGATGACCTCTGTCTTGTTGCGTCTTGCATCATGCAGGATCAGCGGCACGTCGCCGCCCGGCCCGCAGAGATGCGGCTCGACGACCTGCAGGGTGAAGGCCGTGGCGACGGCGGCATCGAAGGCGTTGCCGCCCTTTTCGAGGATGCTCATGCCGACCGCTGTGGCGATCCAGTGGGTGGAGGCGACCACCCCAAAGGTGCCGACGATCTCCGGACGGGTGGTGAAGGGGTTGGGATTGATCCGATTCAAGGGCCGCTCTCCTCACGCGTGTGACGCGGGGAGACCTTAGGCCGGGCGCGGCGGGCCGGCTAGGGGTCGACGGTCTCGGGAAGCCGCATCCAGGCGGGGATTTCCGGCAAAACGCCGACTTCGCCCGCGGTCAGTTTCTGACCGGCCTTGACGGCGTCCAGGCGCAGCATGGCAAGCGCTCGACTGCCTGACCCCGAGCGAAACTCGCCGACCTCCTGGCCGTCCTTGTAGATTGACGTGCCTGGCGCCGGCAGCGCGCCTTCGATGCGAACCGGAAACAACCGCTTCCTGATCAAGGCGCGGTACTTGGTGCGGGCCGTAAGCTCCTGGCCCATGTAGCAGCCCTTCTGCCAGTCGACGCCGTTCAGCTCGTCGAAGCCATTCTCCAGCAGCAACGCCCTGTCGACGATGAGGTCGCGGCTACCGTCGGGCACGCCGAGTTCGAGGCGCAGCGCGTCATAAGCTGCAAGAGGCGTCTCGGTGAAGCCGCGCGCGGCGAGCAGCGTGGCCGCCTGGCCCGCCGGTGCCAGCACGCGGGCGCCGAGTTCGGGCAGCCGGGGATCGACGAAGGCCGTCGCCCCTTCGATTGGCGGCACCTTCTCGGCATCGGGGCCGAAGACGACGGCCACTTCCATGGCCGCGCTGCGGTCCTCGACAGTGACCCTGGAACGCAACTTGTAGAGGCCGAGCTTTTTGGCCAGTGCCGGCGTGCGTTCGCGCTCGGTTTCGAGCAACAGGGTGTCGGCGCCGCCGTCGGCCACGAACATGTCGTTGAGGAAGCGTCCCTGCGGCGTCAGCAGCGCCGCCCAGATCGCGCGGCCAGGCGCCACTTTGGTGGTGTCGTTGGAGATCAGGCCCTGCAGGAAGTCGACGCGGTCGGGCCCGCCGACTGCGATCACAGCGCGATGGGAAACCAGGCTGAAGGAGGGTGCGGACATGACCATGACTTGGGGGCTGCGGCTCCGATTGGCAAGCGTCCCCGACCATCGTGGATTTCTACCTATGCGAGAATGCGAGACACCACATTCTTGTCGGACTGTGGGCAAAGTGCCATCGTTTTTGGGCCTTATGACGGAGGACAAGCGGATGCCTGCTATCGAACCTGAGCGTGCCACGGACTCGACCCCGGATCGCCGGATGAAGCAGGTTCTGTGGTGGATCTGTCTTTTGGCTGCGCCGCTCGTGCTGATCACAATCGAGCTGTTCCATCCCGCCAACTTCACGGCCAGTCCCGGGATGTACGAGTTCCTCTCGCACGCCGAGCACTATGACCCGACGTACCAGGCCCTGGGCTATTTCGGACCTGAGTGGTGGTTCGCACTGCACATGATCCAGACGCCGTCGGCCTCTGGCTGATGGTCGATGACGTGGGCGCCGCTGACGGCGGCGCGGCGATGGTCTGTGCATGGCTCGCGCGCGTTGCCATCTTCGTCTTCGCGGTCTACTTCACGGTGCTCGATGCGATCGGCGGGATCGGTCTTGGCCGCACGATTGTCGTCGTCGAGAGCCTGAAGCTCGACGACAAGCAACTCGACGTGGTCAAGATGCTGCTCAACAAGATGTGGACCGATCCACTGGTCGGCGGCGTCGGTTCGACCATCAGCCTGACGGCATCTTGGGCGGCGTTCGTTGCCTCGGTCCTGGTCGCCGCGACCCTTCTGCTGTCGAGCCGGGCCGGCTGGGTGAACATGGCGGTGCTGGTCGCTTTTGGCTGGGAACTGCAGACCAGTCATGCCGCCCCGCACGGCCCGATCGCCTTTGCCCTGCTCATCGTCGCGTCCGGCTGGCTGTGGCGGACCCGACGACGGCGCAGTAACTGACTTACGCCGCGCGATAGAACGGCTTGTCGCCGCACACCGTGACGCGGTGGCCATAACGGCGCTGCGGAAAATAGTCGAACAGGGCGTGATGCTGGGCGGCGCGGTTGTCCCAGAACGCCACCGAACCCGCCTGCCACCTGAAGCGGCAGTGGAATTCCGGCGTTTCGACATGCCGGTAGAGCATTTCCAGGAGTGCGTCGCTCTCGTTCCGGCGGAGCTGCGGGATGCGCAAGGTGAAGCCGCGGTTGACGAACAGCGCCTGCCGGCCAGTCACCGGATGGGTGCGCACCACGGGGTGCTCGGCGTTGGGAAACTTGACGTCGTCGCGGTCCTTGGCCTTGACCCGGTAATAGTGCGCCTTGGAGCTGTCGTGCAGGGCGGTGAGGCCCTGCAGCATCTGCTTGATTGGCTGGGAAAGCGTCTCATAGGCGCGGTACATGTTGGCGAACAGCGTGTCGCCGCCGCCTTCGGGCGGCACCTCGGTGAGGTAGAGGATCGAGCCCATCGGCGGCTCGAGATCGCACGAGACGTCGGAGTGCCATTCCTCGCCGGCGACACGCTTGGAGTTCTCGTCGGCCTTGATCACCAGGATCTCGGGATGGTCGGGGAAGACGATCGGGGCGTTGGGATGGGTATGCAACGGCCCGAAGCGGCGGCCGAACTCCTTGTGCTGCTCGATCGACATCTTCTGATCGCGAAAGAAGATCACCAGATTGTCCATCAGCGCGTCATGCACTTCCTGGAACTGCTGGTTGCCGAGCGGCTTGCCGAGATCGACACCGAAGATCTCCGCGCCGATTGTCGGCGTCAGCTTGCGTACCTCGATCGACTGATAGGCCATTGGGCGTTTCCTCCTGGGCTTGACGATACGCTTCTCGGCCGCGGTTGCCCGGCCAAAGTCGACAAAGTCCGTATTGCGGACTATGGTCCGTGACGTGACCGTCGAGGCCGTCATCGAACCCGTGCGCCGCAGCTTCGCGGTGCTGGAGGCGCTGAGCCGCCGGCGGACCTCGACGCTTTCGGTGCTGGTGGAGGAGACCGCGCTGCCGCGGCCCACGGTGGTGCGGCTGCTGCATACGCTGGCAGCGCTCGGCTACGCCCAGCGCGTCTCGCGCCAGCAGGGCTATCGGCTCACCGACCGGGTGCTGGGCCTCTCCGGATCGATCCGGTTCGTCGACCACCTGGTCGACGCCGCCCTGCCGCACATGAGCCGCTTCACCTCCGAGCACGGCTGGCCGCTCTATCTCGCGACCTTGAGCTACGGCGCCATCACCATCCGCCATTCGACGGCGCCGGAAAGCCCGATGTCGTTCGAGAGCGCAGCGCTCAACACCCGCCGCTCCGTGCTGATCAGTGCGCTCGGCCGCGCCTGGCTCGCCTTTTGTGCGGAGGACGAGCGGCGCGCCATCCTGCGCGACATCGGCGGGCTCGCGCCGCGCCAGGAAGCGGCGCTGCGTGCGGCGCTCGACCGCGTCCGTCGTGTCGGCTACGCCTTCACCGCCACGCCGCGCCCGATGCGCATCCACGGCATGGCCGTGCCGATCCGCAGCGGCGAGCGCATGCTGGGCAGCCTTTCGATGCGCTTTCCGCGCTCGGCCATGAGCGAGGAGGAGGTCGCCCAGCGCTTCAGCCGACGCCTGGCGACGCTCGCCCGCGCGATCGCGACCGATGTCAGGGACCGGCGCGCCCTCTGATCGGGCTGAGGCTCAGTCGAAGACGCCTCGTTCGCGCAGAGCATCGATGATGATGTCGACTTCCTGTTCGACCGTCATCTCGGGGGTCCGGATGTGGATATCAGGATCGCCCGGCGGTTCGTAAGTCGAGTCGATGCCGGTGAAATTCTTCAGCTTGCCCGACCGCGCCTTGCGGTAGAGGCCCTTGGGATCGCGTCGTTCGCACTCGGCAAGCGGTGTGTCGACGAAGATCTCCATGAACTGGTCGGCCTTCAAGCGCTCGCGCGCCAGCCTTCGTTCGGCGCGGAACGGGGAGATGAACGAGACCAGCACGATCAGTCCCGCATCGGCGATCAGGTGGGCCGTCTCGATCACGCGCCGGATGTTCTCGACCCTGTCGGCGTCGGTGAAGCCGAGATCCCGGTTCAGGCCATGGCGGACATTGTCGCCATCCAGCGTGTAGGTGTGCCGGCCAAGCGCCAGCAGCCGTTTCTCGACGTTGTCGGCGATCGTCGACTTGCCCGAGCCGGAGAGTCCGGTGAACCACAGAACGGCCGGGCGATGTCCCTTGATCGCCGACCGTGCGGCCTTGTCGACGGTGAATTTGTGCCAGCTGAGGTTCGCAGCGCGACGCAACGGGAAGCGGATCATGCCCGCGCCGACCGTGGCATTGCTGCTCCGGTCGATCAGCACGAAGCTGCCGGTTTCGCGGTTCTCGCCGTAGGTGTCGAAGGGCATCGGGCGGTCGAGCGCGAGATTGGCGAAGCCGATTTCGTTGATCGCCAGTTGCTTGGCGGCTTCTTGCGTGCCGGTGCTTATGTCGAGCTGATGCTTGAGCTCGCTCACGGTCGCCGTCAGCGTGGTGGTGCCGAGCCGCATCAGATAAGGACGGCCGGGCAACATCGGCGCCTCGTGCATCCACACCAGGTGCGCCGCGAACTGGTCGGCCATGTGCGGTGGCCGGTTGGCGTCGGCAATGAGATCGCCTCGCGCGACGTCGATCGCCTCGACAAGGGTGAGCGTCACGGCCTGGCCGGCGACGGCCCGGTCGAGGTCGCCTTCGTACGTCACGATGCGCTCGACATGGCCGCGCAGGCCCGACGGCAGGACGACGATTTCGTCGCCCGGCCGGACGCTGCCGCCCAGCACGGTGCCGGCGTAGCCGCGAAAGCCCGCGCCGTCATGGTTGATCCACTGCACCGCGAGGCGGAAAGGTCGGCCTTCGCGCGGCCGGGCGCTGACGGTCTCCAGGTGATTGAGCAGCGTCGGGCCGCCGTACCACGGCATGGCCGCACTCGCCCGGATGACATTGTCGCCGAGCAGGGCGGAGAGCGGGATGGCGGTGACCGCGGCCAGGCCGAGCCGCTCGGCCATCGTGGCGTATGCCGCGACGATCTCGGCAAAGCGGGCTTCCTGATAGTCGACGAGGTCCATCTTGTTGACGGCGAGGACGACGTGCTGAATGCCCATCAGGGCGACGATTGCGCTATGCCTGTAAGTCTGCCGCAGCAGGCCCTTGGTCGCGTCGACCAGGATCACCGCCAGATCGGCGGTGGACGCGCCGGTCGCCATGTTGCGCGTGTACTGCTCATGGCCCGGTGTGTCGGCAATGATGAATCTGCGGCGCGCGGTCGAGAAGAACCGGTACCCGACGTCGATCGTGATGCCTTGCTCGCGCTCTGCCTGCAGGCCATCGACCAGCAGAGCGAGATCCGGCATGTCGCCGAAGGCGCGGTAGTGGCGACCGTCGCGGGTCAACGCCGTCAGGTGGTCTTCCGGGACGACCTTGGCGTCGAACAGCAGGCGGCCGATCAAGGTGCTCTTGCCGTCGTCGACGCTGCCGCAGGTGATGAACCGCAGCATGTCCTCGCCGGCCGACGCGGGCGCGAGGGTGAGTCCCATCAGAAATAGCCTTCGTGCTTCTTGCGTTCCATCGAGCCGCCGGCGCCGTGATCGATCATACGGCCCTGGCGTTCCGATGTCCGGCTGCCGGCCAGCTCGGCGATGATCTCGGGCAGGGTATCGGCGTACGATTCGATGGCGCCGGTCAGCGGGTAGCAGCCCAGCGTGCGGAACCGCACCCAGCGCTGCTGCGGGACCTCCTTGGGATACAGGGGCAGGCGGTCGTCGTCGATCATGATCAACGTGCCGCCCCGTTCCACGACGGTTCGCCGGGCTGCGAAATAAAGCGGAACGACGGGAATGTTCTCGCGCTCGATGTAGGTCCAGATGTCGAGCTCGGTCCAATTGGACAATGGAAAGACCCGGATGCTTTCGCCGGGATTGAGGCGGCCGTTGTATAGCCGCCACAGCTCGGGACGCTGGCCGCGCGGGTCCCAGCGGTGGGTGGCGCTGCGCAGCGAGAACACCCGTTCCTTCGCGCGCGAGGCCTCCTCGTCGCGCCGCGCGCCGCCGATCGCCGCGTCGAAGCCGTGCAGTTCCAGCGCCTGCTTCAGCGCTTCGGTCTTCATGACGTCGGTATGGACCGCAGCGCCATGGGAGACCGGGCTGACGCCACGGCCCAGTCCCTCGTGGTTGACGTGGACGTGGAAATCGAGGCCGAGCTCCTTCATCCGCCGATCGCGGAAGGCGATCATATCGTGGAACTTCCAGGTCGTATCCACGTGCAGCACCGCAAAGGGGGGCTTGGCGGGATAAAAAGCCTTGAGCGCGAGGTGAAGCAGGACCGAGGAGTCCTTGCCGATCGAATAGAGGATGACGGGCTTGCGGAACGCCGCAGCGGCTTCCCGCAGCACGTGGATGCTCTCGGCTTCGAGTTCCTGCAGGTATGGATGGGAGGCTGGCAAGGGGGCTGCTCTTTTCGGATTCGCCGGTAGCGGCTTAGGGAGGGGAGGCGTCGACTTCCGTCGCCAAGGCGAGCCTGTCCTCCCGATGGAAGGCGCGGCTTGGCGGGCGATGCCCGTTCAAATGCTGAAAGTCGAAACGTGGCTCGGTTGGATCGCCGCCGACTTCGTCGGCGGGACGATCTTCAATCCGCCCCCGACCGGGAGGGCGGGGGAAGGAGATCGCGTCAGGGAGGAACCACGTACCCGACTGGGGGATTGTCGAGGGGATCAGTTTCTTCATTTTAGGCATCGAACTCAGTACGAGTCAGACAGCCACAATCTCCCCCAAACTGCGGCTCGAATGTGACATATCTCACATGCGTCCATGCACTCCTGCCTAGCATTTTGCGTGCACACCCCTGGATTTTGGTGCGTATCTTGCCGCAAATTCAGGCAGGGCCCCGGTCGCAGCGGTTGCGCCGCCTTGGTAGAAGCCCACCGAAACCAACGCAGGAGTATCCATGTCGTTCCGCGCGCTCGTGCTGAGCCAGGCTGCCGACCGCAAGGTGACCGGTGCGGTCGAGACCTTGCCTGTGGAGAAGTTGCCGGCGGGCGATGTCACGGTCGCTGTCGACTATTCGACGCTCAACTACAAGGATGGGCTGGTGCTGACGACCGGCGGCGGCCTGGTCAAGACCTGGCCGCATGTCGGCGGCATTGATTTCGCTGGCACTGTAGAAAGTTCGGAAAACGCGGCGTTCAAACCGGGCGACAAGGTTGTCCTCAATGGCTATCGCGTCGGCGAGCTCCATTGGGGAGGCTATGCCACCAAGGCGCGCGTGAAGGGTGACTGGCTGGTCAAGCTGCCGGCCACGATCTCCGCCAGGCGCGCCATGGCGATCGGCACGGCGGGCTATACCTCGATGCTCTGCGTGATGGCGCTGGAGAAGCATGGCCTCACGCCGGCAGCCGGCGAAATTCTGGTCACCGGTGCGGCAGGCGGCGTCGGCTCCGTCGCGGTCGCGATCCTGGCCAAGCTCGGCTTCAACGTCGTGGCCGCAACCGGCCGGCCGCGGGAGGCGGACTACCTGAAGGCGTTGGGGGCCACGACCATCATGGACCGCAAGGAACTGACCGAAGCGGCCGACCGTCCGCTGCTCTCGGAGCGCTTCGCGGGCCTTATAGACACGGTGTCGGGCGTGACGTTCGCCCGGGCGCTCGCGCAGGTGAAATACGGCGGTGCGGCCGCGGTCTGCGGGCTCGCGGCCGGGCCGGCCTTTCCCGGCTCGATCCTGCCGTTCATCCTGCGCGCGATCACGGTCTACGGCATCGACTCGGTCATGCTGCCCAAGGCGCCGCGCGAGGAGGCGTGGCGGCGACTGGGCAGCGACCTGCCGCTCGACAAGCTCGACAGCACGGTGAGCGAGGTGGGGCTTTCGGATCTTATGCCGTTGGCGCCGCGGATCCTGAAGGGCGAGGTGCGCGGCCGCATTGTGGTGGACGTCGCCCGATAATCCGCGGCCGGCGCCATTGCCGGCTAGGCTGGGCCGGGATCCGATGCTAGCCTTTTCCTCAAATCAAGAAATGTCCGCTGGCTTTTGGCCGCCGGAACGCGCCGCGACGGCGCATTAGGGTGGAGGAAAAGATGGCAATGCGAATCCTTGCGCGTGTTGTGGGTGTGGTTCTGTCGGCGTGCGTCGCGTGGGCTGGCCCGGTGATGGCAGAGGGCACCATAAAGATTGCCTACACGGACCCGCTGTCGGGTCCGTTTGCCCAAGTGGGCGACGCCAACCTCAAGCAGATGCAATACATCCTCGACTACATCAATTTGAAAGGCGGCGCGCTCGGCAAGAAATTCGAGCTGGTGCCGTTCGACAACAAGTCGCAGCCGTCGGATGCCCTGATCGCGCTCAAGAGCGCCACCGACCAGAACATGCCGTTCATCCTGCAGTGCAGCGGCTCGAACATCGCCGCCGCCCTGATCGAGGCGGTCGACAAGCACAACAGCCGCAACCCGGAGAGCCGCATCATCTACGTCAACTGCGGCGCGGTGGCGACCGAGCTGACCAACGAGAAATGCAGCTTCTGGCACTTCCGCTTCGACGCCCACGTCGCAATGAAGGCCGAGGTCATGGCACGCGCCCTGCCCAAGGAAACCACCAAGGTCTACCTGCTGAACCAGGATTACCTGTTCGGTCAGTCGGTGCAGCGCGACGTTAAGGCCTACCTCGCCAAGCTCAGGCCGGACGTGCAGGTGGTCGGCGACGAGCTGATCCCGCTGGGCAAGATCAAGGATTTCGCGCCCTACATCACCAAGATCAAGGCATCCGGCGCGCAAGCGCTGATCACCGGCAACTGGGGTCCCGACATGAACCTCTTGATCAAGGCCGGCATCGATGCCGGCGTCGACCTGCGCTATTACACGATGTACGCCCACCTCGCCGGCGGCGCCGTGGCGATCGGACCGGGCGGCGACGGCAAGGTCCGCTCGGTGATGGCGTTCAACGAGAACATCGCGCCGGAGATCGGCAACGCGGAGGCCGAAGCCTGGACCAAGGCGTTCCGCGACAAGTATCCGTTCGACTTCTACGCCGCCGGCTTCCGCACCATCTTCGAATATCTGCAGGAGGCCACCAACAAGGCCGGGTCGGTCGATCCGGTGAAGATCGCGTTCGCCCTGGAAGGCCTGAAGCACAAGGACTTCCTCGGCTACGACACGGTGATGCGCAAGGACGATCACCAGCTCATCAGCGAATACTTCGTCGGCACCTTCAAGAAGGGCGTGAAGTACGACTCGGAAAAGACCGGGCTGGGCTGGGGCACCGAGGCGACCATTCTCGCCAAGGATCTCGAGCAGCCGACAAGCTGCAAGATGACGCGACCGACCGTCAACTAGGTCCGCCGCTCCGCCGCCGCCCCCTCGATTTTGGCGGGGACGGCGGCGGCCTCGGCGCCCCGACCAGGCCGGACTCATGGAAGTTTTTCTCGTCTCGCTGCTGAACGGCCTGGTCTACGGCATGCTGCTGTTCATGCTGGCGAGCGGCCTGACGCTGATCCTCAGCATGATGGGCGTGCTCAACTTCGCCCATGCCAGCGCCTACATGCTGGGCGCCTACTTCGCCTACACGATCAGCCAGCAGATCGGCTTCTGGCCGGCGCTGGTGCTGGCGCCGCTGCTGTGCGGCGCGATCGGCGCGGCTATCGAGATGTACGGCCTGCGGCGCGTCCATCGCAACGGCCACATCGCCGAGCTTCTGTTCACCTTCGGCCTCGCCCTCATCATCGAAAAGGTGGTGCAGATGACGTGGGGCCTGATCCCGGTGCCCTACCGCATCCCGGCCGGCCTCGATTTCCCATTGTTCACGGTCTACGGCACCCACTTCCCGGCCTACCGCGCCTTCATGCTGTTGATCTCCGCGCTGATGTTCGGCGCGATCTGGCTCGGCCTCACGCGCACCCGCATCGGGCTTGTCATCCAGGCCGCCCTCCACCATCCCGAAATGGTCGGTGCCCTCGGCCACAACGTGCCGCGCGTGTTCACCACCGTGTTCGCCGCCGGCACCGCGCTGGCCGGTCTGGCTGGCGTGATCGGCGGCAACTATCAGGTCACCGAGCCCGCCATGGCTTTCACCATGGGGCCGATCGTGTTTGTTGTCGTGGTGTTCGGCGGGCTGGGATCGCTCACCGGATGCTTCATCGCCTCGCTGCTGATGGGGCTGATCCAGACCTTTGCCGTGGTGTTCGACTATTCCCTGGCCGATCTCCTGCACTGGTTCGGGCTCACCGTCACCAGCGCCACGCCGTTCCACGAGGTGCTGACCGTGCCGTTGCCGCGCATCGGCGCCCTGCTGCCCTATGTGCTGCTGGTCCTGATCCTGGTCTTCAAGCCGCGCGGGCTGATGGGGACACGTGACACATGAGCGCCGACGCCACCCAACGCGCGCGCCAAGGCGCCGAACTCGTTGCCGCACCCGGCTTCGCGGCCTTCGCCCGACGCTACTGGCTCTGGTTGGCGGCCTTCGTGGCGGCGCTGCTGCTGCCCTGGCTGTTCTTCGACTGGTCGACACACCGCCATTCCGGCTTTGCCCTCACCATGCTGAGCGAGATCGGCCTGATGTCGGTGTTCGCGCTGTCCTTCAACATGCAGATGGGGCAGGCGGGCCTGCTGTCGTTCGGCCATGCCATCCTGTTCGGGCTGGGCGGCTACGTCACGGCGCATACGCTGAATGCCATCAAGGCGGGCACGATGTGGCTGCCGGTCGAGTTGGTGCCGCTGGCCGGCGGCCTGGGCGGGCTCGTCTTCGGCGCGCTGTTCGGCTACGTCGCCACCAAGCAGCGCGCCACCGCCTTCGCCATGATCACCATGGGCCTGGGCGAGCTGGTCGCGGCCTGCGCCCTGATGTTCATGGGCTTTTTCGGCGGCGAGGGCGGCATCAGCACCGATCGCGTGATCGGCACCAGCGTGCTGGGCGTCTCCTACAGCTCGTCGTGGGAGGTCTATTGTCTCGTCGTGGCCTGGACGGCGATCGCCATCGTGGCGATGCGGCTGCAAACCCAGACGCCGCTCGGCCGGATGGCCAACGCGGCGCGCGACAATTTCGAGCGCGCCCAGTTCGTCGGCTACGACCCGCGCATGGTGCGCTTCTACCAATTCACGCTGTCCGGCTTCTTCGCCGGCATCGGCGGCGGGCTCTACGCCATCGTCTAC
This sequence comes from Reyranella sp., assembly GCA_035947815.1. Taxonomy (GTDB): domain Bacteria; phylum Pseudomonadota; class Alphaproteobacteria; order Reyranellales; family Reyranellaceae; genus Reyranella. The sequence goes on along the minus strand of DASZJU010000001.1, from coordinate 8,720 downwards.
GAGATCGTGACGTTCGACACGGTGGCGGCGTCCAAGTCGGCCACCGCGCTGCTGGCCGCCTATATCGGCGGCGCCGGCGGCTTCTTCGGACCGCTGCTGGGGACGGTCGTCGTCGTCCTGCTGCAGAGCGGCGTCAGCCTGCTCAGCAACGCCTGGCTGCTCTATGTCGGCGTGCTGTTCATCGTCATGGTGATGTACGCCCCCGGCGGGCTTGTCGGCATCATCGCCCAGCACGCACCGATCGCCCGCACCGGGCGGCTCGGCGAGCTCGTCGTTCCTTACCTCCGCATTCTGGTGCCGGGCGTGCTGAGCGTCTTCGGCTTCGTCCTGCTGGTCGAGCTGGCGTCGTTCACGACCATCGGCGTGGCCCAGGGCAAGGCCTTCAAGATCGGCTTCCACGCCGTCGATCCCGCGACAGCCTTTCCCTGGCTGCTGGGGGCGGCCGCCCTGATCGGCGGCGGGCTATGGCTGCGCCTCGAGGCGCGCGGGTTTCGCGCCCGCTGGGACGCCCTGATTGCCGATGCCAAGGCGAAGGGGGCGATGCTGTGAGCGATGTCGCCATCTCGCTGCGCGGCGTCCAGAAGAGTTTCGGCCGCACCCAGATCATCCGCGGCGTCGATCTCGACATTCCGCGCGGCCAGCGCCACGCCATGATCGGCCCCAACGGCGCCGGCAAGACGACGCTGTTCAATCTGATCAGCGGGCGATTTTCCCTGACGTCGGGAACGATCGCGCTGAACGGCCGGTCGATTGCCGGGCTGGCGCCGCACGAGATCAACCGCCTGGGTCTGTCGCGCAGCTTCCAGATCACCTCGATCTTCCCGCGGCTCACGGTGTTCGAGAACATCCGCTGCGGGCTCCTGTGGGCGCGCGGCTACCGCTACTCGTTCTGGCACCTGCTGGGCGGCCAGCGGGCGCTGAACGAGGAGACCGACCGGCTGATCGAGCGGCTGAACCTGCAAGGCCGCCGCAACGTGCCGGCGGGGCTGTTGTCGTATGCCGAACAGCGGGCGTTGGAGGTCGGCATCACGGTGGCCGGCGGCGCCGAAATCATCCTGCTCGACGAGCCGACCGCCGGCATGAGTCACAGCGAGACCGAATATGCCGTGGCGCTGATCCGCGCCGTATCGGAGGGCAAGACCCTGCTGATCGTCGAACACGACATGAGCGTCGTATTCGGCCTGGCCGACGTCATTACCGTGCTGGTCTACGGCGAGGTCATCGCCAGCGACGTGCCGGTCAGGATCCGCGGCGACAAGGCGGTGCAGGAAGCCTATCTCGGCACGGAAGCCGCGTGATGCTCGAGGCCCCCATGCTCCAGGTGAGGGGATTGCACGCCTACTACGGCAAGAGCCACATCCTGCAGGGCGTCGACCTGGCGATCGGCGAGGGCGAGATCGTGAGCCTGCTCGGCCGCAATGGTGTCGGGCGATCGACGACCTGCAAGGCGATCATGGGCCTGGTCCGCCCGGAGGGCGAGGTGCGCTTCAAGGGGCGGCCGATCGCCGGCCTGCGGGCCGACGAGATCGCCCACGCCGGACTGGGCTATGTGCCGGAGGACCGCCAGGTCTTTCCCGCCCTGACGGTGAAGCAGAACCTCGAACTGGGGCTGAAGCGCGCCGGCAAGTTCGGCCGCTGGACCTTCGACGACATGTTCCGCCTTTTCCCGAACCTCGGCGAGCGCCAGGCCAACCAGGCCGGCGTCCTGTCGGGCGGCGAGCAGCAGATGCTCACCATGTGCCGCACGCTGATGGGCGACCCCGATCTCGTCATCATCGACGAGCCGACCGAAGGCCTGGCGCCCAAGCTCGTCGAGCAGGTCGCCCGCCTGCTCGACGAGATCGCCCGCCGCGGCATTTCCATCCTGCTGGTCGAGCAGAAGCTGACGATCGCGCTGAAAATATCGAAGCGGCTGTACGTCATGGGCCATGGCCGCATCGTCTTCGAAGGCACGCCGGCCGAGCTCGGCGCCGATGCCGCCATCCGCAAGGAATGGCTCGAGGTCTGACGCCGCGGGAAGACCGGCGATCGTGGTCTAGAAATCTTCACGCCGGCATTACATCGCCCGCGTGGTTGCCGACGCGCACAAGTGGTAGGTTCACAAAAGCTTGTCATCCCGAGCGAAGCGACGGACCTTTCTGTCGCCTCAAAGGCCCCTCGCTGCGCTCGGGGTGACACCTCTATTGAAAGGTAAACCGCCCATGACGCCGCCCGCCGCCAAGCCTGCCGCCAACAATCTCGAAGCCTTCTTCATGCCGTTCACGGCGAACCGGCAGTTCAAGAAGAACCCGCGGATGCTGGCCAAGGCCAAGGGCGTGCATTACTGGACGCCAGAGGGCCGCAAGATCATCGATGGGACGGCGGGCCTGTGGTGCGTCAATGCCGGCCACGGCCGCGAGGAGATCAAGGCGGCGATCGCCAAGCAGCTCGACGAGATGGACTACGCGCCGTCTTTCCAGATGGGCCATCCCAAGGCGTTCGAGCTGGCGGCGCGCCATGCCGCCCTGCTGCCGGGCGACCTCAACCACGCTTTCTATTGCAACTCGGGCTCCGAGGCCGTCGACTCAGCGCTCAAGATCGCGCTCGCTTACCATCGTGCAAATGGCCAGGGCACACGGACGCGCTTCGTCGGCCGCGAGCGCGGCTATCATGGCGTGGGCTTCGGCGGCATCTCCGTGGGCGGCATGGTCAACAACCGCAAATGGTTCGGCGCCCTCCTGCCGGGCGTCGATCACCTGCCGCACACCCACCTGGCGAAGAATGCCTTCTCCAAGGGCCAGCCTGAGCATGGCGCGGAACTGGCCGACGAACTGGAGCGAATCGTCGGCTTGCACGACGCCTCCAACATCGCCGCGGTGATCGTCGAGCCGTGCGCCGGCTCGACCGGTTACCTGCCGCCGCCCAAGGGCTACCTCGAGCGGCTGCGCCAGATCTGCGACAAGCACGGCATCCTGCTGATCTTCGACGAGGTCATCACCGGCTTCGGCCGCCTCGGCACGGGCTTCGCCGCCGACAAGTTCGGTGTCATTCCCGACCTGATGACGGTCGCCAAGGGCATCAGCAACGCCACGGTGCCGATGGGCGGCGTGTTCGTGCGCAAGCCCGTGTTCGACGGCCTGATGAACGGGCCGGAGAACGCCATCGAGCTGTTCCACGGCTACACCTACTCGGCCCATCCGCTGGCTTGCGCCGCGGCATCGGCCGTGCTCGACATCTATCGCGACGAAACGCTGTTCGAGCGCTCGGCCGAGCTGTCGCCCTATTGGGAGGATGGCGTGCACTCGCTGAAGGGCCTGCCCAACGTCACCGACATCCGCAATCTCGGCCTTGCCGCCGGCATCGATCTCGCGCCCCAGGGCCCGGTCGGTACGCGCGGCTACGCCGCCTTCACCAAGGCGTTCGAGCTCGGCCTCATGGTGCGCCAGTCGGGCGACGCCATCGCCATGTCGCCGCCGCTGGTGATCGAGAAGGCCCAGATCGACGAGATCATCGACATCACGGCCAAGACGATCAAGGCGGTCGCCTAGCGGGGTCTGGTCTAACGGGGTCTGGTATAGTGGGCGCGTGACCTCCGACTCCGGACTGATTTGGCTGCTCGGTGAATTTGCCGCGGTGATGCACGTCGCCATCGCGTGCGCCGTGACCGTCCACGTCCTCCTCTACAAGCGCAATGTCGGCGCCGCCGTGTCGTGGATCGGCATCGCCTGGCTGTCGCCATTCCTGGGCGCGCTGCTCTACGCCATCATGGGCATCAACCGCGTCAAGCGGCGCGCCCAGCGGCTGCGCGGCCGGCTCCAGCCGCCCACCGTCGCCGAGGAGAAGGCCCTGGCCGACCCCGCCGATCCGCTGACGCCGCTGGAATTCGCGATCGGCCGGCTGACCGGGCTGCCCATCGAGCCCGGCAACCGGGTCGAGATGCTGCACAGCGGCGATGAGGCCTATCCGCGCATGCTGGCGGCGATCGCGGCGGCAGAGAAGAGCGTCGGGCTCATGAGCTATATCTTCCGCGCCGACAAGGCGGGCGAGGCCTTCCACCAGGCACTGATCCAGGCGCAGCGCCGCGGCGTGGAGGTGCGGGTGCTGATCGACGGCGTGGGCGGCGGCTATTTCTGGTCGGGCACCTACAATCACCTGCGCCGGGCCGGCGTTCCGGTCGCGCGGTTCCTGCATTCGTATTTTCCCATGCGCATGCCGTTCGTGAACCTGCGCAACCATCGCAAGGTGCTGGTGGTCGACGGGCGCGTGGGCTTCACCGGCGGCATCAACATCGGCGCCGAGAACATCCGTGCCGACAACCCGCCGCATATCGTGCTCGACAGGCACTTCCAGCTCGAGGGGCCGATCGTCGGGCAGCTGACCGAAGCCTTCGCCGACGACTGGCTGTTCACCACCGGGGAGAAGCTCCTGACCGGGCACTGGTTCCCGCCGCTGGCGAAGGCGGGCACGGTGACCGCGCGCGTCGTCACCTCCGGCCCGGACGAGGACATGGAGCAGATCGAGTACGTGGCGCTGCATGCGATCTCCTGCGCCAACAGGTCGATTCGCGTCGTCACGCCCTATTTCCTGCCGCCCGAACCGCTGACCATGTCGCTGGGTCTCGCCGCGCTGCGCGGCGTCACGGTCGATATCGTCCTGCCCGAGAATTCCAACCACCCGGTCGTCGACTGGGCACGTCGCATTCCGCTTAGGCCGCTGATCGAGGCGGGCTGCCGAGTCTGGCTGATGCCCGCGCCATTCGACCACTCCAAGCTCATGGTCATCGACGATTCCTGGACGCTGATCGGCAGCGCCAACTGGGATACGCGGAGCTTCCGGCTGAATTTCGAGCTCAATGTCGAGCTGCACGATCCCGACTTCGCCTGCACGGTTGGCGCGGTCGCGCCGACGACGCGGCAGCTCACGCTGGCCGAACTCGACAGCGATCCACTGCCCATCCGCCTGCGCAACAGCGCCGCGCGGCTGTTGCAACCTTATCTTTAGCGACTGTCTTCGCTGGGGGCGCGCCACTCCAGTGGCGCGTCTTGTCATGCTCATTTGGACCGCGAGCGTCTCAGCGCGGAGGTTACTCCACGCGACTCGCTCACGAGCGAGCCGGAGGCTCGCGGTCCGGAAGACCATGATCGCGACACCGGAGTGGCGCGCCCCCAGCGACTTATCGATAGAGACGCCGCAGGCGGTCCTTGCGCGCGGCACGATGACCGCGGGCCTGTGGGCCGGGGGTCGTCAGTCCCCAGCCCTCGGCAATATCGAGTTCGAGCCGGATCGGCCGATGGTCGGACGGTCCGAAGGCGAGCGCGGCGGCGGCGCGACAAGTGAGGCCGTGCACCAGACAGCGGTCGAGCCGGAACGGCACGACGTTGCTGGCGAAATGCGTCGACCCGCGCGGGCCGACGTCGGCGAAGCCCGGCAACAGGACAGGGCCCACCATATTGTAGTCGCCGATGATCGCCGAGGGCTTGCCGCGCAACGAAGCGGCAATGCGCGTGAGCTGGCGACGGTTCAACAGCTGGCCGTGCGAAAGATGGACATTGGCGAAGGTGATGTCGCCCACCTGGACGAGCTGCGCCCGCCGGCGCGGCAGGCGGCCGGGCAGCCGCGACGCCGGCAGGGAGAGCGCGCGGGGTGTCGCGAAACGATGCTGGCTCCAGACGCCCAGCCCGTGGATGCGCCCGAGCCAGGACAGCCGATGGAAATGGCCGCCGACCAGCGACGGCAGCGCCTCCATGTGGCTCGTCGCCTCCTGCATCAGCATCAGGTCGGGCTTCTCGCGTCCGACCAGCGCCGCCACGTCTTCGACGGCCGCGCCGGTGAGACGCAGCAGGTTCCAGCTTATGACTTTCAAGGCTTCCTCATGATCTCGACGGCCGATCGTGCCGTGCCTGGCGGATCCGCTCGGTGATCGACGACGTGCTGCCCGCCGCAGCCTGCAATTCGTGTCGTACCGCCTCGCGTCGCTCGTGGATGGAGGCGATCACCAGGCCCATCGGCACGCCCAATCCAACCAGCGCCGATTCGGCAAGTTGCAGGCTGGCCTCGATGGTTTCGGGAACCGTGTCGGTAACGCGCAGCGTATAGAGATGCCGGGCGTGCTGGGCGTCGTGGGCACGCGCCACGATCATCACGTCCGGCCGCCGGGCGCGCACCGCCTTCACCACGTCGTCGACCGCTGCCGTGTCGAGCGTGACGATGACGCCCAGCGCCTCGTCGATGCCGCAGCGTTTCAGGAACAGCGGATTGGAGGCGTCGCCGTAGTAGAGCGGACGGCCGAGCGTGCGCCAGCGCTCGACCAGGTTGGTGTCGCGGTCGGCCGCGATATAGGCAATGTCGTGCTTCTCCAGGAGGCCGCAGACGAGCTGGCCGACCCGGCCATGGCCCACGACAAGGACGCGCCTGGCGTGGTCGTCCGGCGGCAACACGGTGAAGACGGGGCTGGACGGCACCGCCTTCTCGAAGTGATGGCCGGCACGGCGGGCCAACAGGGCGACGAAGGGCAGCATGCCCATGGTCAGCGACACCACGGCCAGCACGCCCGCCGCCACGTCGCCCGCGACCAGCCCGACCTGGACGGCAAGGCCGATGCCGATGAAGGCGAATTCGCCGCCTGGTGCCAGCAGCAGGCTGGTCTCGACGGTGGCTGCCCAGGGCACGCCGAACAGGCGGCAAAGCGGGGCGAGCAACAGGGTCTTGGCGACGAGCATGGCGACAAACGCTGCCGCCACCAGGATCGGTTCGCGCCAGATGAACCCGAGGTCGATATGCATGCCGACCGAGAAGAAGAAGACTCCCAGCAGCAAGCCGCGGAACGGATCGATCATCGCCTCGACGGCACGGCGATACTCGGTCTCCGCCAACAGCAGCCCGGCGATGAAGGCGCCGAGCGCCATCGACAGGCCGGCATAGGCCGCGATCACGCCGGAGCCGACGGAGATCAGCAGGATGGCGGCCATGAAGAATTCCGGATTGTCGGTACCGGCAGCCAGCCGGAACAGCGGCTTCAGCACAACCCGGCCGACGACGGCGATGACGCCCACGGCGAGCACGGCCTCGACCAGCGCCACGGCCACACCCTGGGCCATCGAGGAGCCCTCGGCGAGGCCGCCGAGCGCACTGATCAGGAACAGCAGCGGGACCACGGCGAGGTCCTGGGCGAGCAGGATGGCGAAACTGGTGCGGCCGGTCGTCGACATCATGCGGCGCTGGCCGGACAGCAGCTCCATGACGATGGCGGTCGAGGACAGCGCCAGGCAGGTGCCGATGATCAGCGCCGCAGCGGGCGGCTGGCCGAGCCACAGCGCGCCGAGGCCGATCGGCAGCGCGGCCACGACGACCTGCAGGCTGCCCAGCCCGAACACCAGCCGGCGCATGGTGAGCAGGCGGCGCATCGACAGTTCGAGGCCAATGAAGAACAGCAGGAAGACGATGCCGAGATCGGCGATGAAGCCGATCTGCCTTTCGCCTGTGACGGTCAACCAGTCGATCGCCCGCGAGTGCTCGGCGAGACGGCCGAGGCCATGCGGCCCGAGGGCTGCGCCGACAACGAGGAAACCGAGGATCGGACTGATTTTCAGGCGGTGCACCACCGGCGCCACGACGGCCGCCGTGCCCAGCACGATCAGGGCATCCTTGAAGACGAAAATTTCGTTCGTTCCCGCCATTGCACGCAACATAGACTGTGAACGCCGATCTGTGCACACTTTCGTCGACAGCGAAGAACAACCGGGATGGAGACGACATGAAGGTGGTGATCACCGGCGGCGCGGGCTTCCTTGGCAAGAAGCTGGCGCGGCGCATCCTGCAGCAGGGCTCGCTCGCGGGACCGGACGGCGCGCCCGCACCGGTGAGCGAGCTGATGCTGTTCGACGTCGGCAAGGCGAGCGGGCCCGGCCTCGACGATCCTCGGGTCAAGACCCTGGCCGGCGACATCGCCAACTTCGCCACGGTGCAGTCGATCGTGCAGGGCGCCGCGACGGTGTTCCATTTCGCCGCCGTGGTCAGCGCCGGCGCCGAGGCCGATTTCGACCTGGGCTACCGGGTCAACCTCGACGGCACGCGCAACGTGCTGGAAGCCTGCCGCGCGCTCGGCACCAATCCGCGCGTCGTCTTTACCAGTTCGTTGGCGGCGTTCGGTGGCGAGCTGCCGCCGGCCGTGACCGACGACACGCCGCTCACGCCGCAGACTTCCTACGGCGCGCAGAAGTCGATCGGCGAGTTCCTGGTGCGCGATTACACCCGCAAGGGATATTTGCGCGGCACCGCGGTGCGGCTGCCGACGATCTGCGTACGTACCGGGCTGCCCAACAAGGCGGCCTCGACCTGGGCGAGCTCGGTGGTACGCGAGCCGTTGACCGGCGTCGACGTCGTCTGCCCGGTGACGCCGCAGACGATCATGGTGGTGCTGAGTCCGCGCAAGACGATCGACGCCTTCCTGCGCCTGCACGACCTGCCGCCCGACGCCTTCGGCCCGGGCCGGACGCTCCTCTTGAACGGCATCAACGTCACGGCCGAGGAGCTCGAGCAGGCGGTTTCACGCCACGCCGGCAACCGCAAGGTCGGAAAGGTGATCTGGCAGCACGATCCGGCGATCCAGAAGATCTGCGACGGCTGGCCCCAGGGCATCGATTCCCGGCGCTCCCGCAGCCTCGGATTCGAGATGGACAAGGATCTCGACGAGATCGTGCGCAACTTCATCGCCGACGATCTCGACGAGCAGATGAAGATCG